>JBGAPX010000046.1:0-25978 GCA_044221045.1 Gemmatimonadales bacterium | reverse complement strand
TCGCAGGAGGCCGCGGTCACCGGGCTGCTGGTGGGCGGGCCGCTCTGCGCCCTCGCGGGCTTCGGCTACGGCGTGCTGCACGCGCTGGGGAAGGTCTGAGCCCGGGGCGGGCCGCTGCCTGCCTCGCCACCGGCCGCGCAGCTCTGGCCGCCGGGAGGATCGTTCCACAGCGGGGCCGTGCGCCCAGCCACGCCGTGGCCCCGACCCATCACTCGCAGGAGGTTCCATGCCCGGCATCTTCGCGCTCGCGCTCACCCTCGTGCTGCCGGTCGTGGCGCCCGGCGCCCCGGCGGCGGACTGCAAGTTCTCGCGCGGCAACCCGATCGGCGAGACGTCGAGCTGGTACGACCAGTTCAAGTGCTACCAGGGCGCGGGCCGGCACGTCAGCGTCGTGGGAAGCCCCTTCGATGCCGGGAGCGTGTCCGGGGGCGTCTGCGTGGCCTCGGTGGCGCGGGACAGGGTCCAGCTGGCGCCGTGCGGCTCCTTCGCCGGCGACGCCGCGATGATCCTGCCGTACAGCGCGATCGCGTACGTGGTGGACGACGGGCGGAGCGACGTGGTCAACATCTACGTCGCCGCGCTGTTCCACCGGTGACCGGGATCCGGCGGGGGGCGCGGGCCTCCCGCGGCCGGCTTATCTTCCACGCACTGCCACTCCCGTCGAGGACGCCGCCGTGCCCCCTTCCCTCCTGCCGGACCGCGACGCCAGCCGCATGACCCGCGAGGCGTTCGCCGCCTTCCTCGACCGCCTGGCGGCGATCGGCGCCTCGCCGGCGGAGTACCGGGCCTTCGCGGTGACGCACTACGCGGACGCCGAACTGGAGCAGGCCCGCATCCAGGTGGTGCGGGTACTGCTCGGCTCGCTGGCCGGGGTCGAGCAGACGACGGTCCTTGCGGAGCGGCTCCGGGCCCTGGCGCGCGGCCTGCGGGAGCGCCCCGCCTGACCGGCCGGCGCCGGCCCCGCGGGCGGGTGCTCGTCGCCGCGCTCACCGTCGCGCAGCTCCTGGCCGCGCTGCTGCTGGGGTGGCGCGGGTTTCCCTACTTCGGTTCATCGCTGGTCACCCAGGCAGCGCCGTGGGAACTGCCGCTGGCGGCCGCCCACCTTCCCGGGATCGCCGTCCTCACCGTCACGGGGCAGTGTTGCGGTTTCCGGAACGGCCGGGTGCTCGGGCCGCGGGTGGTGGCGGGCCACATCCGGATGTCGGCCGGCGGCGTGACGTGGCTCGCCCTGGCCAACTGGGCCGCGTGGCTGGCCCTCGGGTCAGCCGCGGGGCTGCTGTGGCGGCGTCGCGCCCCGGCGGCGCGCAGCATACCGCCCGCGGACCTCGCGGACGGCTAGGGCGTGACGCCCGGCCGCGCCGCCATCCCCAACGCCCTGAGCCTGCTGCGGATCGGGCTCGCGGCGGGACTGCTGCCGGCGGCGCTGGCGGGCCGGCGCGACCTCTTCTGGGCCGGCCTGGTGGCCGGGCTGCTCACCGACGCGCTGGACGGCTTCCTGGCCCGCCGGCTTCACGCGAGCAGCGACCTGGGCCGGCGGCTCGACAGCATCGGCGACTACGTGCTGCTGCTGGCGCTGCTGCCCGCGCTGGTCCTGCTGTGGCCCGACCTGATGCGGCGGGAGGCGGCGTGGTTCGCCGTCGCGGTCGCCGCCTACTTCGCCCCCACGGCCTGGTCGCTGCTCCGGTGGGGGCGAATGCCCGGGCTCCACACCTGGGCCTCCAAGGGGCTTGCGATCCTCATGGCGGTGGCGCTGCCGTGGATGCTGCTCGGGGGGCCGGCGCTGCCGCTGCGCGCCGGCTGCGCGCTGCAGGTGGCGGTGGCGCTGGAGGAGTTCGCCATCCTGGCCCTGCTGCCGGGGTTCAGCGGCAGCATGCCGAGCGTGGTGCACGCCTGGCGGCGCCGGGCGAACGTCCCGTCCAACCGACCGCCGCGTTCCACCCCGTGAGGGCCGCATGACCGCGCCGTCCCGTGCTTCCTGGTTCACCCGGCTCGCCAAGTCCACCAGCCGCCTCGCGGGGCGGCCGCTCTCCTTTGCCCTCGCGGCGGGGGTGATCGGCGCGTGGCTCATCACCGGGCCGCTGTTCGGCTTCAGTGACACGTGGCAGCTGGTGATCAATACCGGGACCACGATCGTGACGTTCCTGATGGTGTTCCTCATCCAGAACACCCAGAATCGCGACGCAGAGGCCGTGCAGATCAAGCTGGACGAGCTGCTCCGTGCCACGACCGGCGCGCACAACGCGCTGCTCGACCTGGAGGAACTGGAGGAGCGGGAGCTCGACCGCATCCGCGCCGCCTACACCCGGCTGGCACGGAAGGCGCGGGAGGACCTGCGGAGCGGCGCGCCCGACACCGGCAGTCCGGAACCCGGCTGACGGAGCCAGGGCCCGCCAGCGCGACCCCCTCGAGGAGACCCCATGCGATCACCCGCCATCCCCGCCGGGCTGCTGCTCCTGCTGCTGCTCCCCGCCGCGCCCGCGGCGGGTCAGGCGCGCCTGGAGCTCGGCGCGCTCGCCGGTGTCTACGCCCCGCTCGGGTCGTTCGACGACGGTGCCTACTCCACCACCGGACTGCCGCAGGACCCCGCCGACCTCTCCGGGCTCGCGCTCGGGGCCGCAGGACGGGGCTGGTTCGGCCCGCGACTCGGCGTGCAGCTGGCGGGGATGCTGGCTCCGAGCCGCGTCGGGGGCGGTGCCGCGCCGGGCGGCCTCCAGCCGGGCCGGGCCGCGCGGGTCTTCAGCGCCAGCGCCCAGCTGCTGGTCCGGCTCTCTCCATCCGCGGCGCCGGTCCGGGTCTGGCTGGGTGCGGGACCGGGTCTGGTACGCCATGGCGGAGAGGCCTACGCCCCGTACGACCATCCCACCCGGATGGCGGCGGTGGTGTCGGTGGGCGCCGCGCTGCCGGTGGCCCGGCGGCTGGACCTCCAGGCAGGACTGACCACGCTGGCGTACCGCTTTTCCCTGCGCGACCGCAACGGCACCCAACTGGAGCACGGCGGGCAGATCGACGCGCTGCTGCAGGCGGGCGTCAGCTGGCGGCTCCGCTGAGCCCGACCCCACGACCCGTGACCCCGCGCCGTTCCGACGAGAGGATGCCCCGATGACGATGCCGCAGCTCACGCCCGCCCACCGTGCGCTCGAGCGCCTGATCGGCCACTGGCAGGGGGAGGAGCGGATCCACCCCTCGCCGTGGGCGCCCCAGGGCGCCCTGGCCCAGGGCACCGTGTTCAACCGGAGTTCGCTCGACGGCTTCGCCGTGGTCCAGGACTACGCCCAGACCCGCGACGGCCAGGTGAACTACCGTGGTCATGGGGTCTTCCGCTGGGACCAGGAGCGGAGCGAGTACGTGCTGCACTGGTTCGACTCCAGCGGCCAGGCCCCGGCCGAGTTCCGCGGCCCGTTCCTCGACGGCGTCCTGACGCTTGGCGCCACGAGCATGCAGGGGCACACCCGCGCCATCTTCGACTTCCGCGCCGCCGACCGGTACCTCTACCGGATGGACGTCTCGCCGGATGGCGCGCAATGGCATCCATTCCTCGAGGGCACCTACCTGCGCCAGGCCGCCGCGCGGTGACGGCGGCGCCCCGCGCGTTCCGGTCCGCGGCCGCGCTGCGGCGCTGGCTGGCCCGCGCCCAGGGCCGGGAGACCGAACTCGTGCTGCGGTGCTACAAGGTGCACGCCGCGGCGCGGGGGGTGACCTATGCCGAGGCGCTCGACGAGGCGTTATGCATCGGCTGGATCGACGGGATCCGGCGGGCGCTCGACGCCGACAGTTTCTCGGTGCGCTTCACCCCGCGGAAACCGCGGAGCATCTGGAGCCTGGTCAACGTCCGGCACGTGGAACGGCTCACCGCCGCTGGCCGGATGACGCCCGCGGGACTGGCCGCCTTCGCGGCGCGGACCGCGGCCCGCACCGGCATCTATTCCTTCGAGAAGCGACCCGAGGCCCTGAGCCCGGCGCTGGCGCGTCGCTTCCGGGCCCGGCCCGCCGCCTGGCGCCGCTTCGGGGAGCGCCCGCCCGGCTACCGCCGGACCTGCATCCACTGGGTGATGAGTGCCAGGCAGGAGGCGACCCGGCTGCGGCGTCTCGGGATCCTCATGGAGTGCTCGGCGCGGGGAGCGAAGATCCCGCTGCTCGCGCCATGAGGCTCACCGGGCCGCCCCGGCAGCTGACCGGGGCGGCGGTGGCGGCCGGCGCGCGGTCGCTCGCGCGGCGCGACCCTGCGCTCGCGGGGCTGCTGGCGCGCCAGGGTCCCCCGCCACTGTGGGGTCGCCAGCCCGGATTCCCCACGCTGGTGCGGATCATCCTGGAGCAGCAGGTGTCACTCGCCGCGGCCCGCACCATGTACCTGCGGGTGCACCAGCGGCTGGGCGGGGTGACGCCGCGGACGATCCACCGCTGCACCGAGGCCGGCCTGCGGAAGCTGGGGCTCACCCGGCAGAAGGCGGCCTACTGCCACGGCCTGGCCACGCGGATTCTCGAGGGTGGGCTCGACCTGGGCGCGGTGGCCCGGGCGCCCGACGCCGAAGGCCAGGAGATGCTGCTCGCGGTGCCGGGGCTCGGGCCGTGGAGCGTGTCCATCTATTACCTCATGGCCCTCCGGCGGCCGGACGTCTGGCCGCCCGGTGACCTCGCGCTTGCGGTGGCATTGCAGCGGGTGCTCGGGCTCCCCCGTCCCCCGAACGCCGCGGAGCAGGCCCGGCGGGCGGAGGCCTGGGCGCCATGGCGGTCGGTCGCGGCGCGGCTGCTGTGGCACTACTATCTCACCACCCCGCGCCGCCCGCCGGGGTGACCCCCTCGTCTCCCCCGGGATCCCGCATGCCTGACGCCACCGAGACGATCGCCCGGTTGTACCAGGGACTGAGCACACGGGACCATGCGATGATGGCCCGCTGCTACGCCCCCGACGCGACCTTTTCCGACCCGGTCTTCCCCGACCTGCGCGGGCCGGCCGTGGCCGGGATGTGGCGGATGCTCTGCGAGCGTGCGACCGACCTGCGGGTCGAGGCCTCCGGGATCCGTGCGGCGGACGGGCGGGGCCAGGCCCACTGGGAGGCGTGGTACACCTACAGTGCCACCGGCCGGCCGGTGCACAACATCATCGACGCAACGTTCGAGCTGCGGGACGGCCTGATCGTCCGGCATCACGACCGGTTCGACCTCTATCGGTGGACCCGGCAGGCGCTGGGGATGAAGGGCGTGCTGCTGGGCTGGGCACCCCCGGTCCAGCACGCCATCCGGCGCCAGGCCGCCGGCGCCCTGGCGCGCGCGACGGCGCGGCACGCGGCGGGTTGAAGTCGTGGCGCGGATCGTCGCGTTCCTCCGGGCCATCAACGTGGGCGGCCACACCGTGTCGATGGCGCGCCTCAAGACGCTGTTCGAGGACAGGGGGCTGGCCGGGGTGGAGACCTTCATCGCCAGCGGCAACGTGCTCTTCGAGAGCCGCGCGGCGCGGCTCGACCGGCTGGAGGCCGCCCTGTCGAAACACCTGGAGGAGTCCCTGGGGTACGGCGTGGGGGTGTTCCTGCGCACGGGCGCGGAGGTGGCGGCCATCGCGGCGCACCCCGCCTTTCCTCCGGCGGCGTCCGCCGGCGCGTACGCGGTGCACGTGGCGTTCCTGGGCTCGCCCCTCACGGCGGCCGCGCGCCGGACGGTGGCCGGGTTCACCAGCGCGAACGACGCCTTCCACGTGCGGGGGCGGGAGGTCTACTGGCTGTGCCGCATCCGGACCAGCGACTCCGCCTTCAGCAACGCGCGGTTCGAGAAGGCGCTCGGGGTGCCGGCCACCTTCCGCAACCGGAACACGCTCGACCGGATGGTGGCGAAGTACGGCTTCACGGCGGCGCCGTGAGCGGCGCGCCTGCCCGGCCGGGGGAGCGCGCCCGGTGACCGGGACGACCTTTGCCTTCGTCATCTTCGACCTCGACGGGGTGCTGCTCGACTTTCACCCTGAGCGCCGGCTGGCGCGGCTCGCGGCCATGACGGGCCAGGCACCGGCGGCGCTGCAGGCCGCGATCTGGGCCTCCGACTTCGAGCAGGCGGCGGAGGCGGGCGCGTGGCCCACCGGCGAGGCCTACCTGGCCGAGTTCAATGCGCGGATCGGCGGGGCGGTCACGCGGGCCCAGTGGATCGCGGCGCGGCGCGAGGCGATGACGCCGCGGGCGGCGGTGATCGGCTACCTCCGGCGGCTGCGGGAGCGGGTGCCGCTGGCGCTGCTCACCAACAATGGTGCGCTGCTGCTCGAGGCCCTGCCGCAGCTGTGCGGCGACGTGACCGAACTCTTCGGGGACCGGCTGCACGCGTCCTTCCAGTTCGGCGCCCGCAAGCCGGCGCCGGAGGTCTATCAGCGCCTGCTGGCACGCCATGGCATTCCCCCGGAGGTCGCACTCATGGTGGACGACGACCCCGGCAACGTCGCCGGCGCGGTGCAGGCCGGCCTGGCGGGATACCGTTTCACCGGGCTCGACGGGCTGGCCGCGTTCCTCGAGCCGCGCCTGCCGCCCCGGCGCGCCTGACCAGGCGCCCAGGTTCACTCCCCTTCACCTCGCGAGACCCATGCGCCGCCTGCTTCCCCTCCTCGCCCTCCTTGCCGCGTGCCGGCCCGCCCCTGCCGAGCCGCCCGACGCGCTGGTCACCCGCTTCTACGGGGCGGTCATCGCCGCCCGGGAGACCGGCGCCCCGTCGGCCGCGGCGCTCGCGGCCTGGCGCCCGATGCTGAGCGACACCCTGCACGCCCTGCTCGAGGCGGCGCGGGCGCTGCGGGCGGCCGATGAGGCCCGTGCCCCGGACGAGAAGCCCGCCTTCGCCGAGGGCGACCTCTTCTCCAGCCTCTTCGAGGGCCCCACGTCGGTCACGGTGGCGTCGGTGGACAGCGCCGACGGCGCCTGGCGGGTGACGGTGCTGATGCGGTACGCCGGCGCCACGCCGGAGACGGAGTGGACCGACACGGTGCAGGTCATCGAGGAGCGCGGCCGCCGGGTCATCGATGACGTGGCGTATGGGGGCACCTGGGACTTCGCCAGCCAGGGGCGCCTGCGGCGCGCGCTCGCCACCGCGCTGGCGGGTGGGGGCGCGTGATCACGCTCCTGCCGGTGGCGCCGGCACACGCCGCCGCGCTGCAGCCGCTGCTCGAGGACCCCCAGGTGACCGGGCCGACGCCGCTGCCGTACCCCTACCCGCCGGAGGGCGCGCGCGAGTTCGCGGACCGCGCGGTGGCGCTTCGGGCCGCCGGCACCGAGTACTCCTACACGATCTGCGAGGCGGGCCAGCCGATCGGGGTGACGCTGCTCAAGGAGGTGGACCGGGTCCGGGGCGAGGCGGAGCTGGGCTACTGGCTCGGGCGGCCCTATTGGGGCGGCGGGCGCGCGACGACCGCGGCCGCCGCCACCGTGGCGATCGCCTTCGACGAGCTGGGGCTGATGGCGCTGCGCGCGATCTGCCTGGCCGACCATGCGGCGTCGCTCCGGGTCCTGGCCAAGCTCGGCTTTACCGAGAGCCGCCGGTTCCAGGACCACCACCCCAAGTGGCCGGAGGGCCGGCCCCACGTGGAACTGCGGCTGGCGCGCCAGCGGTAGCGGTTCCCGCCAAGCCGGATCGTCGCCGCCCGGGCGGCACGATATCTTGGAGCAGGCGCCCGGGTCCCTCCCTGCCGGCGCTCCCCCTCACCTCATCCAGGAGCTCCCGCATGCAACGCAGCGCCAACGCCCGCTGGTCCGGCGACCTCAAGTCCGGCAAGGGCAGCATCCGCCTCGGCAGCGGTGCCTTCGAGGGCCCCTATTCGTTCATCAGTCGTTTCGAGGGCTCCGGCGACACCAACCCGGAAGAGCTGCTCGGCGCGGCGCACGCCGCATGCTTCTCGATGGCGCTGTCACTCGCCCTCTCGCTCGCGGGGCATCCGCCGGCCAGCGTCACCACCACCGCGACCGTTACGCTCGACAAGGTCGGTGCCGGGTTCGGGATCACGGGCATCGCCCTGAGCACCCGGGGCGTGGTGCCCGGGGTGAGTGCCGCGGAGTTCCAGCGGCTGGCCGAGGAGACCAAGGTCGGCTGCATCATCTCCAAAGCGCTCTCGGCGGTCCCGATGGTCCTCGACGCCCAGCTGCTGCCCGGGTGAGCGCCGGCATGCCGAGCCGCTCGATGTCCCGCGTCCGGATCGGGATCGGGATCACCGCCGCGGCGCTGCTCATCCTGCGCAGTGCCGCCCACTCCATCCTGGGCGCCAGGCAGATGGAGGCCGAGTTCGCGAAGGCCGGCGTGCCCGCCGACCTGGCCCTGGGTCTGCGGGCCGGCTGGCAGTTCGGGGGCGCCGCCATGCTGGTCTTCGGCCTGATCGCCCTCGACGCCTTCCTGGGCCGGCGCCGCGGGCGCCCCGTGTCGCTCCGCCCGGTGCTGCTCACCGCCGTGATGTACCTGCTGTTCGGGACGTGGGCGCTGGTGATGAGCGGCTTCGACCCCTTCTTCTCAACGTTCCTGGTGCCGGGCGCGCTGCTGCTGCTGGCGGCGTGGCCCCGCGCCGGCGACGACCTGCCCCCGGGCTCCTGAGGGGAGACGGCCGCTGCCGCTCCTACCCCCGCTCCTCGCCGGACAGATCCGGGGCCGGGATCGCCGGGGCAGTTCCTCCCCCGTCGTGGTCGACACCGAGGTGGGCCCGTACCTGGTGAAGCTGCGCGGGGCGGCCCAGGGGACGGGCACGCTCGTGGCGGAGGTGATCGTCGGGGCGATCGCCGACTGGCTCGGTCTTCCGGTGCCCCCGCGGCGCGTGATCCGGCTCCTCCCCGAGCACCCCACCGACGACCGCAACGACGAGCTCGCGGACCTGCTCCGCGCGAGCGTGGGCGAGAATCTCGGCTTCACCTACCTGGACGGGGCCCGCGTCCTGGTGCCGGGCGAGGTGGACCGGCTCGACCCCGACTTCGCGGCCCAGGTGCGCTGGCTCGACTGGCTGGTGCAGAATCCCGATCGCGGCCCCGAGAACCCGAACATCCTGGTGCAGGGCCGCGGCTTCTGGCTCATTGACCATGGGGCGGCGCTGCCCTTCCAGCATGACTGGGGCGCGGTCCGGGAGGAGAGCCCGCACCGTCCCGCGCCGCCGCTGCCGCACCTCCTCGATGACCACGCCCCGCGGCTCGCCGCGTGGGATCCGCTGCTCACCGCGCTGCTCACGCGCGACGCCATCATCGCGGCGGTGGAGGACGTGCCGGCGTCGTTCCTGGTCCCGCTGCTGCCTGCGGGCGCTGGGGCCGAGCCGCTGCGGCGCCGGCGCGCCGCGTACGTCGCCTTCCTGTGGAAGCGCCTGCGCGGCCCCCGCCCGTTCGGCGTCGCGCCGGGCTGAACGGGCCTGCTATCTTGCCGCCATGCGCATGGATCCCGACGCGGCCCGAGAAGCCGCGGGCGACTTCCGCTTCCTCGAGACCACGGTGCTGGCGGTCTTCCAGGCCCGCCACGAGGCGCTGGCCCTCGGCGCCACCGAGGTGACCCCGGGGCACCTGGCGCTCGGGATCCTCAAGGCGCTCCCCGCGGCGGACCGGGCCGCGCTGCTCCCCGACCCCGCCCGCTTCACGCTGCTGTGCCGCCGGCTCGGGGCCGGGGTGGACGCCGCGCCGGCCATTCCCGAGGAGATCGGGTACACCGCCGCCGCGCGGGCGGCCTTCGGCCGGGCGCGCGCCGAGGCGGGACCGGCCGACATCGGGCCACTGCACCTGCTGGCCGGCGTCCTCACCGAGGCCGCTGCGTTCGATCGTGACGCGTTCGCGGCGGCCGGCCTCTCGCTCGAAGGCGTGCGGCGCCTGCAGGACGGAGGCGCCGTTCCGTGAGTCGCGTGCCTGCCGTGCTCACCCTCCCGGGCTGGACCAATTCGGGGCCGGACCACTGGCAGTCGCACTGGGAACGCCGCCTGCCGTCCATCACCCGGATCGCCCAGCGGGACTGGGACACGCCCGAGCCCCGTGAGTGGCTCGACACCCTCGAGCGCGCGGTCGCCGCCGCGCGCCCTGCCCCGGTCCTGCTCCTCGGCCACAGCCTCGGGGCGCTTGCGGTGGCGCACTGGGCCCAGCACCCGGTGCCGCACGCGGTGGCGGCGGTCCTGGTCGCTCCCGCCGACCCGGACCAGCCCGGGGCACCCCCGGCGCTGCATCCGTTCGGGCCAGTGCCGCGGGGCCCGCTCACCATTCCCGCGCTCCTGGTCGCCAGCTCCGACGACCCCTACCTGCCGTTGTCACGGGCGCGGGAACTCGGGGCGGCCTGGGGCGCGGAGCTCGTGGAACTGGTCGGGGCCGGCCACATCAACACCGCCTCCGGCCACGGCCCCTGGCCCGAGGGCTGGGACCTCGTGCAGGCGTTCGCCGCCGGCCTCGGCCTGGCGCTGCCCGCATGGGGCTGACCCCCGCGGACGCGGTGCAGGCGGTGGCCGCGACTGGCGTCTCCACACCGACCTCGTCAATTTGCCCTCACCTCGCATCGGAGCTCCCCCTGTCTCGTTCCCTCCGGCGCGCCATCGGCGCGATCCTCCTGGCCACCCAGCTTGGCGCCTGCACGGTCTGGCAGGTGGCCGGCCCGACCCCCGCCGAGTACATCGGCAGCCATAATCCGGGCCAGGTCCGCGTCTCCCGTGCCAACTTCCCCGACCTGCTGCTCATCGAACCATCGGTCCGTGGCGACAGCCTGCATGGCTTCCCCGCGAGCGGGGGGCGGGTCGCCTTCCCGCTTTCCGACGTGCAGCAGATCACGGTGCGCAAGGTCTCGTGGACGCGGACGTTCGGCGTGGTCGGGGCGGTGGCGGGTGGCGTCGCGCTGGTGGCGCTCCTGAGCAACTGCGACGATCCGCGCAGCTACTGCTGAGCCGCGGCAGGACACGGCCATGCGCTGGCTCCTGGGCGGCATCGCGGGCTTCGTCGGGGCGGGCTGGGTGGCGCTGGCGCTGCTCGGGGATTCCTTCCGACGCTCCTTTGGCGCGTCGGGTACCGGGGCAGCCGTGATGGCCCTGCCGCCGGTGGCGGCGCTGCTGCTCCTGCTCCCGCTGCTGCTGCCCGGCCACCGCGGGCTGCTCTACCTCGGCGCGGCGGTCGCGACCGTCGTGACGCTGTGGGGCGCCTGGATCCTCCGCGAGACAGTCGTGGTGGGACTCGCCGCGATCGGCTACGCGGCGGCCTGGCTCCTCTATCACCGGCTGGCGCTGCGCGGTGGCTGACGACCGGCGCACGCCGCCCGTCGTCGCGGGTCGCCGGCAGGCGGTCCCCTTCGACGCCGGGCACTTCGGGCGCCAGGCCGCGGCCGGGACGGGCCCGGGGGACGCGCTGGCCACCTTCCGGCAGATCTACCAGTCGAATCACTGGCGGGGCGCTGAGTCGGCCTCGGGCGCGGGGGCGAGCGCCGACCAGACCGCCCGCCTCCGGGCCGACTTGCCGGGGCTGTGCCGGGAGCTCGGGGTGCGGCGGCTGCTCGACCTCCCCTGCGGGGAGGGGCAGTGGATGGCGCAGGCCGACCTCGTGGGAATCGACTACGTCGGCGCCGACCTGCTCCCGGAACTCGTGGCCCGCGCGGCGCGCGCGCACGGCGCGCCGGGCCGGGAGTACCTGGTGCTCGACCTCACCACGTCCCCGCTGCCAGCGGCCGACCTGCTGCTCTGTCGCGACGCGCTGGTCCACCTCTCCTTCGCTGACATCGGCCGCGCCCTCGCGAATCTCCGGCGCGCGGCCATCCCCTGGCTGCTCACCACCACCTTCCCGGAAGAGCCAAGCAACGAGGACATCGTCACGGGCGACTGGCGTCCGCTCAACCTGGAGCGGGCGCCGTTCCACTTCCCGCCCCCGGCGCGGCTGCTGAACGAAGGCTGCAAGGAGGGCGCCGGCCGCTTCGCCGACAAGAGCCTGGGCCTGTGGCGCGTGGCCGACCTGCGCCCGGCAGGATGAGGGTGCCGCCCGCCTGGTGGACGGGCGCGGTGCCCACCGTATCTTGCGGAGGCCGTCCCGCCACCGATCACCCGAGGCCCGCCATGCGCCGCGCTCCTGCCCTGCTCCTGCTGTTGCCGTTGCTGCTGCCGGCCTCCATCCACGCGCAGGACACCCCCGAGGCGGCGGCAACCGCCTTCGCGGCCACGCTGCGGCGCTCGGACTGGCGGGGAGCCGCGCGGCTCATGCACCCGAGCGCGCTGCGCCAGCTCCGTGAGCTCTTCAGCTTCGCGCTGCAGGACGGTGCGAGCGGGGAGATCCGGGAGCAGATCTTCGGGGTGGGATCGGCGGCGGAGGCGGCGGCGCTCCCCGACACGATTCTCTTCGCCAACTTCCTGCACGCGGTGACCACCCAGGGCGGGCCCGAGCTGCTGCAGGCGCTCGGCACCGCGGACATCACCCCGCTCGGACACCTGACCCAGGGTCCCGACACCGCGGTGGTCGTCTCGCGCATGTCGATGTCGGTCCAGGGGGTGCGCCTCACCTCGTACGAGGTCATGCTGTTCCGGCGCGAGCAAGGCGCCTGGCTCGGGCTCCTCAAGGCCGACATGGCCAACATGGCCGCGATGCTCAAGCAGATGTCCGGCGTCCGGGGCAGCTGAGGCCCCCTGCCGATCCCGCAGCAACCGGAGGATGAGTGACCAGACCCGCGTCCCGCGGCCGGGCCGCCACGCTGCTCCTGCTCGTGCTCCTCGCCTGCGGCGGGCCGCCGGTGTTCCGGCTCACGCCGGTCCGGCCCGTCGCGGAACTGCGGGAGGAGGCCCTCCGGGCCACACCGCCGCAGGGGACCGGCAGCTACCGTGCAGAGGAGCTGGTGGAACTGGTCCGGCTCGACTCCACGATCCGGCTGGACATCCGCTACGCCACCAGCGACAACTTCCTGAGCACGCCGCTGTACAGCCAGCCCCGCGCCTTCCTGCAGCGCCCTGCGGCAGAGGCGGTGGTCCGGGCGCACCGGGCGCTCCGCGCGCAGGGGTACGGGCTCCTGATCCACGACGCGTACCGCCCCTGGTACATCACCAAGGTCTTCTGGGATGCCACGCCCCCCGACAAGCATGACTTCGTCGCCGATCCCACCCAGGGGTCCCGCCACAATCGCGGCTGCGCGGTGGACCTGACCCTGGTGGACCTGCGCACCGGCCGGGCGGTGACCATGCCGAGCCTCTATGACGAGATGTCGGAGCGGGCGTATCCCGATTATGCCGGCGGGAGCGCGGAACAGCGGCGGTTGCGGGGCCTGTTGCGGACGGCGATGGAGGCGGAGGGCTTCACGGTCTACCGCTTCGAATGGTGGCACTTCGATTACCGTGACTGGGACCAGTATGCGGTGCAGAACGTGCGGTTCGAGGACATTCCGCCTCGCTAGGCAGAATCTGCCGTGTGCGTTGCCCGGGTCCGGGCCGATGCCTATACTGGAGGCAGACGCCCCGCCCTTCCCCCTGGGCCTCCCTCGGGCGTCGCCGCTCGATGCCATTCTCGCTGCAGCGATTGCCCGGCAGTGCGGTCCTGATCGTCACTGGCCAGGGAGCCGGGAGCCTCGAAGAGTCGGAACGCGTGCTCGAGGAGCTGGCGCGGCAGCAGCTGGCGCCGGTCCTCCACGGAGTGCTGTTCGACCTGCGCGCGCTGGACTGGCTCCCGAACCCCGAGGAGGCGCGGCAGATCGCGGCGCGCTACGGGAGCTTCGGCGCCCGCTACGGCTGCCGCATGGCGTACCTCGCGCCGCCGGGGGCGCAATACGGCGTGGCCCGGATGATCGAGATGCTGTCGCAGCAGTACGGCGTCCGGGCGGCGACCTTCGCCACCTTCGAGGCGGCCCACGCATGGCTGCTGAGCGAGGTGCGGGCGATGGGCGCCTGAGCGGCGCGCCCCACTCCGGAGGGTCCCCATGCCGCGCCGTGTGCTTCCCCTGCTCGCCCTCGTCGGCCTCCTCTGCATCACCTCCAGGGCCCCGCTGGCCGCCCAGGCCGCCGCCCCCGACTCCACTCGCCTGGCGCTGGCCCGCGAGCTGCTTGTGCTCACCCACGCTGCCGAGCAGGCCATCGCCAACATGGACGCCATGCTGAACAGCCAGCGCACCCTGAACCCGCGGATCCCCGCGGAGTTCTGGAACCGGTTCGGGACCCGGGTGCACGAGGCCAAGGACGACTTCACCGCGATGCTGGCGACGATCTACGCCCGGCAGTTCTCGGCCGGGGAGCTGCGGGAGCTGATCGCCTTTCACCAGGGCCCGATCGGCCGGCGCCTGATCGAGCTGCAGCCCCGGATCGCGCAGGAGTCCATGGAAGCCGGGCAGCAGTGGGGGGCGCGGATCGGGCAGGCGGTGGCCGCGGAGCTCGAAGCCGAGGGCGTGACGCTGGAACCCTAGCCCGCGGGCTGGCGCCCCAGGTGCAGCCCACCCACCTTCCATCCGGACCGTTCCCCCCGGGGGCAGGCGCATGCCGGAGTACCTCGTCATCGAGCTCCTGGTGCTCGGGATCGCCATCGCGCTCTGGATCGACCATCGGCGGACGTCGCGACCGCCGGCGCCCGATCCCCCGTCCCCGCCCCACGAGGACGCCTGATCGTGTCACTCGACTTCACCTCGCGCCGGGTGGGGCGCCTGGCCTCGGGCGCCGCCGGCTTGGCCGTGCTGGGCCTGGGCGTCTGGACCGCCATCGACCAGGCGATGCCGGACGTCGGACTCGTGGACGGGTATTGGATGGTGGGGGGCGGGCTCCTCGCCGGGGCGCTGGTGGCGCCGCTGGCGTGGCGGTGGCGGCGGGAGCGGGCGCTGCTCGCCGTGGGCGGCGCGGTGGTGGCGGGTGCCTGGCTGCCGCTCGTCGGGCTGGCGCTCCGGGCCGGGATGCCGATCGGGGCCCGGCTCCGGGGCGCGATGTTCTTCAGCAGCGCCGACGTGATCGGGCTGGCGCTGCCCGTCGGCTGCACGCTGCTCTGGCTGGCGCTGCAGGAGCACCGCGTGCCCCGGGACCCCCCGGCGCCCCCCTGAGCAGAGGAGGCCGTGGACGCCATCATGGCGCTCATGACCGAGGATTGCCTCTTCGACAGCACCCGCCCGCCCCCGGACGGCGAGGTCTTCCGGGGCCAGCCGGCGGTGCGCGCCTTCTGGGAGGCCTTCTTCGCCCGGTCGCCGGCGGCGCGGTTCGAGACCGAGGAGGCCTTCGCCGCCGGGGACCGGGCCGTGGTGCGCTGGGTCTATCACTGGGAGCGGGACGGGGTGCCGGGCCACGTGCGGGGCGTGGACCTGTTCCAGGTGCGGGGGGGCCGGGTCGCCGAGAAGCGGTCGTACGTGAAGGGCTGAGCCGGTTGGACCCGACCCGTCCCCTGCTAGATTGCATGGCATGCTGACCCTGCCCTTCGCGCTCAAGGTGCCCGGCGTGGACACGTTCGCGGCGCTGACGATCTCGTCCACCTCCTTCACCTTCCGCGGGCTGCTCCGGTTCGAGGGGTCCGTGCTGCAGCTCGAGTGGGCGGGGACGGCCGCGGTCGACGAAGTCTCCGGCATCGACGTCGAATCCCGGACCGTGGACCTGCCCCCGGAGGCGCTCGACGTCGACGTGCGCGAGCTGCGGCGGGCGGAGTTCCGCGGCGGGTGGTGGCGTCCGCGGCTCGAGCTCGCGTGCCACGACATCCGCGCCCTGCGCGCGGTCCCGGGCGAGGAGGCGGGCGAGCTGCGGCTGCACGTGGCGCGGCGGGACCGCGAGGCCGCCCGGGCCATGGCCGCCACGCTCACCGCCGCCATGGCCACGCCGTCGCTCCACCATACCCTGCCCCCGCAGGGCATCCGGTTCCGCACCCGCGAGGAGGACGTGCGATGAACGTCCGGCTGCGCCGCACCGCCCTGCTGTTGCTCGCGGCCCAGCTCGTGGCGTGCTCCGGCCTGGGCGAACGGCTCGGCCGGACCGGCCGCGGCGACGCCGCGCTCGATTCCGCGCGGCTCGCCGACAGCGTGGCTCAGGCCGCCCCCGTCACCGCCGCCGATACGCTTCTCCCGGTGACCGTGGACAGCGCGCTCCCCTGGCCCGAGCTGGCCCGCCGGCTGCGCGCCACGCCCGAATCGGTCCGGGCGGTCATGCAGCGGCACGACCGCTCCGTCGCCGTGCTCTTCCTGGACGGGCGCCGCTACCACGGCACGGAGCCGGAGATCGATGCCATCATCACCCTGCTGCGGGCGGTCGACCCGAGCGGGCGGATCCTCATCGCCACGGAATGACGGCCCCGGACCGCGCGGCCCGCCTGATCGAGGAGCTGGGACTGGCCCCGCATCCGGAAGGGGGCTGGTATCGCGAACTGCACCGCAGCACCGGCACCGTGGCGCCGGCGGATGGCCGGCCATCCCGCCCGGCAATCACCTCCATTTACTACCTGCTCCCCGCCGGGAGCCACAGCCGCTGGCACCGGGTGGCCTCGGACGAGGTCTGGCACTTCTACGAGGGGGATCCCCTCGAGCTCCTGGTGGCCCCTCCCGACCTGGCCCACGTGGAGCGGGTGCGCCTCGGCCCGGCGCTGGCGACGCACGGCCCCGTGCACACCGTCCCAGCGGGGTGGTGGCAGGCGGCACGGCCCCGCGGTCACTACACGCTGGCCGGCTGCACGGTGGGGCCCGGGTTCGACTATGCAGACTTCGCCTTCCTGCGCGATCACCCGGAGGACCTGGCCCGGCTGGCGGCCCTGAGCAGCGACCTCGCGGCGCTGGCCTGAGCCGGCCGCTTCACGCCATCCGGGGCGCGCGGTACATTGCCGGGACGTCCCGGGCCCGACCATGATCCTCGTCTACCTCCTCGCCGCCATCGGCCTCATCGGCCTGGCCTGGCGCCTGGCCCAGGTGGGCCGGCGCGACCGGCCGGACCGGGGGCGACCCGACGCCACCGCGGAAACAGTCGAATCGCTCCTGGCCGCGGGGAACACCATCGGCGCCATCAAGCGGCTCCGGGAACAGACCGGCCTCGGCCTCGCCGAGGCCAAGGCCGCCATCGACGCCCACCGCAGCGGTCAGCGGCTCCTGACCGGCGAGCTCCCACCCCCGGCGCATACGCTGGATCCCGCTGCCGTCGCGGCGGACCCCCTGCTGCGCGACTTCCTCAACGCCGGCAACCTCATCGCCGCAATCAAGCGCTACCGGGAACTCACCGGCCTCGGCCTCAAGGAGTCGAAGGAAGCCGTCGAGCGCCTGGGGAGCGGGCACTAGGGAACCCCATGCCCCGTATCCTGTCGCACGCGTTCACCGTCCCGGCCGACGTCATCGACGTCAATCGCCACGTCAACAACCTGGCCTACCTCCGCTGGATGCTCGACGTCGCCGTTGCCCACTCCACCGCGCAGGGGTGGCCGATGGCGCGGTACCTCGAGCTCGGTCAGGCCTGGGTGGTGCGCTCCCACGCCATCGAGTACCTGCGCCCCGCGCTCGAGGGCGAAGCACTGCTGCTGCTGACCTGGGTCGAGGACATGCTGAGTCGCAGTTCCCGCCGGCGCTACCTCTTCTTCCGCCCCGCCGACGGGGCGGTGCTCGCGCGGGCGGACACCCAGTGGGTGTTCGTGGACGTCGCCAGCGGGCGCCCCGTCGGCATCCCCGCGACGCTGCGCGACGCCTTCGAGGTGGTCCCGCCCGGGGAGAACGTGCTGCAGACCCTTGGCCTGGCTCCCGTCGCCTCCCAGCCCGCCCCATGACCATCGTCCTCGTAGCCCTCGCGATCCTCGTCATCAACCTGCCGTTCGGCTACCGGCGGGCCGGCGTACGGAAGTTCTCCCCCGCCTGGTTCGCCGCGGTGCACCTGCCGGTCCCGCTGGCAGTCGGGCTGCGCTACGCCGTGGGGTTGCCGTTCCGCCTGGCCACACTGCCCGTGTTCGTGGCCGCGTTCTTCGGGGGCCAGTTCCTCGGCGCCCGCCTTCGGGCGCGGCGCGCGGCGTGAACGGGGGCGAGATCCGGACCGCCCGGCTGACCCTGCGGCCGGCCACACCGGCCACGCTCGAGGCCGCGCTGGCCGGCGCCGGCCGCCTGGGCCCCGCGCTTGGCGCCGCAGTTCCCGCCACCTGGCCGCCGGAATTCGTGGACGACGACGCGCTGCGCTGGACCCGGGGCCGCCTCGCGGCGCACCCCGACGAGGCGGCATGGTGGATGTACTTCGTGCTGCTGGACCGCGATGGCACGCCCCCGCTGCTGGCCGGCACCGTCGGCTACAAGGGCCCGCCCGACGCCGGCGGGACCATCGAGGTGGGCTACGGCATCGTGGCGGAGCGGCGCCGTGAGGGGCTTGCGAGCGAGGCCACCCAGGCCCTCATCCGGCGGGCCTTCGGCCGGCCGGGTGTGCGCCGGGTCATTGCGGAGACCCTGCCGGGGCTGGTTCCTTCCATCGGCGTAATGCGCGCCTGCGGCATGGTGCCTGCCCCCGACCCGTCGGAACCCGGCATCGTGCGGTTCGAGTTGTCCCGCGACACCTTTTCGTCGCGTTCCTGAGCCCCGGAGGTCGCATGCAGGCCCCAATCCCCACCGCCGCCGGCACACTGCGGCTCCCGTCAGAGATCCTGCCCGTCCCGGTGCGCCGCGGCCTCGCGCGGGCCCGGGCGGGCGTCGCCGCCTGCCGCCACTGGCTCTCGGGGATCACCCCGGAGCGCTGGTTCGTGGTGCTGCTGGTCCTGGCCCTCGCCGGATTCGTCCTCGCCCTCCTCCTGCAACCCGGCGCCGTGGGCCGGGGAGGGCGCTGACCATGCGACGCACCCTGCTGTGCCTGCTCGTGACCGCGCTCGCCTGCGGTGGCAAGGACGCCGTTGAGGGACAGCCGGCCCAGGTTTCGCTGGAGCGCTTCCAGCTGCTCCGCTTCCTCCAGGGCAACTGGCGCGGGACCGGCGGCGGCGACGAGCCGTTCTACGAGAGCTACCTCTTCGTCGACGACTCCACGATCCGGACCTTCACCTACGCCGACTCCACGTTCGCGCAGGCGCGCGACAGCGGCCTGGTGCAGTGGCGCGCCGGCGAGGTGGCGGTGGAGGGCGGGAACGCGCGCTGGGTGGCGGTGTCCTTCGACACCACGGCGATGGAGTTCAGCCCCCAGCGAGGCGCGACCAACCTGTTCCGGTGGACCCCGGAGACCCGGGACCGCTGGGCGGCTGAACTGGCCTGGCCGGGACCGAGCGGTCGGAGCCGCGCCTACCTGATGGAGCGGGTCGGCTCGTGATGACGGACGCGGACTTCCGCCGCCTGCTTGCCCGGCTGTCCGAGGCGTGGGGTCGGCGGGACTACGCGGCGGCCGCGGCGTGCTTCGCGGACGACGTGCGCTACGCCGACCCCCTCCGCTACGCCTGGCGGGGCCGCGCGGCAGTGCGGGCCTTCTTCGAGGCCGACGACGGCCTGCCGCAGCGCACCGAGTGGCACACCGTGGTCTTCGACGAGGCGGCCCAGCGCGGTGCGGCGGAGTATTCGTACGAGGGGACACACCGCTATCACGGCGTGGTGCTCATCGCCATGCGGGAGGGGCTGATCACGCACTGGCGCGAGTACCAGCACGTGGACCCCCGTCCCTGGCCGGACTTCACCGACGCCACACGGGGGCTGGCGCCCTCGTTCACGGCCCCCCAACCCCGCGCGGGCTAACCGCCCCGCGGCCGCCAACGCCCGGATCCCGACCATGCGCCACGCGCTCCTGATGCTCGCCGCGCTGCTGCCGGCCTGCGCCGCCTCCAGCGCCTCCCCCGCGACGCCCGAGCCGGCCCCGGCGGCCGCGGCGGCACGGCCGCTCTCCAGCTTCGTGGTGAAGATCACCAGCGGCACCCGCGAGGGCGTCGAGGTGGACTGGGCCATCCTGCCGGATGAGAGCTGGCCCCTCGAGGGCCGCCGCGACCGCACGCCGTTCCAGCTCGACCTGCCGGAGGGACGGGTGGCCGCGATCGTGCGCCCCACCGGCCGGCGCCGGCTGCTCGAGGTGAGTCTCTACCGCCGGCTGCGCGACGGCTCGCTCGAGCGGCTGCAGGCGCCGACGGGTCCGCTCTCCATCGCGGTCGTGGTCGCGGAGCCGGGCGACACCGTGCCCGTCATTCTTTCCCCCGACGCCGCCTCCCGGCCCTGAGCCGGGCAGGCCGTCCCGATGCACTACCTCCTACTCTACGACGTGGTCCCGGACTACCTGGCCCGGCGCGCGGCGCTCCGCGAGGACCACCTGGCCCTCGCGCGCGCGGCGGCGGCCCGCGGGGAACTGCTCCTTGGCGGGGCGCTCGCCGACCCGGTGGACGGCGCCGTGCTGCTCTTCCGGTCCGAGTCCCGCGAGGCGGTGGAGCGCTTCGTGGCCGCCGATCCGTATGTCCGCCACGGGCTGGTGACGGCCTGGCGCATACGGGAGTGGACCACCGTGGTCGGACCGGGGGCTGAGCACCCCGTGTAAGGCGGCTCGCGCGGGTGCTTCCCCCGGGGCCGCCGGGACTGCATTTTTCTCCCGGAGGTCCCCCCTGACCCTGGTCTGCCCCATGCCTCGCAAGGCGACGTCACGCACCCGCGCCCCCAAGGTCGCACTGCCGCGCGCCCGGAAGGGACGCCGCCTCTCTCCCGGCATCGTCCGCCTCGACTACGAGCGCGCCACCGGCTACATGGTCCGGCTCGATTACCGGCTGACGAGCACGGGGTACCGCCCGCGCTTCCGGCGGTACTTCAGCGACGTGAAGTACGGCGGCCCCCGCAAGGCGCTGCGTGCCGCCGAGGCCTGGCTGGCGGAGGTGAGCCGCACCGGCCGGGCACCGGCCATGGCGGCCGGCCGCTGACGCCGTTTGCGCCGCCCGTGGCGCGGACCGCCGGGCCGTGACACCTTCCCTGCATGCCCACCTCCCCTCGCCGTCCCGCCGGCCGCCGCCCCCTCGGGCGCCCCTCGCCGGATGACCAGACGGTGCTGCCGTCGTTCCTGGAGCTGCTGGCGCTCCTGTCCCCCTTCGGGGGGGCGCTGGCAGGATGGTGGATGGGGCTGCAGCTGGGCGGGATCTGGTTCGGGCTCATCGGTGGCCTGGTCGGCACCGGCGTCGGCGCCGTGATCGCCCGGCGCGGCGCGCCGGAAATTCTCCCCTAGTCCGAAGGGACCGTCCCGTGTCCGCGCTACCTCTCGCCACCGCGCCCCCCACCCCGATCGACCGCGCCCGCCTGGTGCGCCGGAGCAGCCGGCTTACCGCGCTGACCGTCGCCTACAACCTGCTCGAGGGTGTCATCTCGCTCGTCGCGGGCGCCCTGGCCGGCAGCGTCTCGCTCATCGGCTTCGGCATCGACAGCGGCATCGAGGTGCTGGCCTCGGTCACGGCGCTCTGGCGCCTGCGGCGGGACGACGAGCCGGCCGCGCGCGCGGCGGCCGAACGGCGCGCGCTCCGGATCATCGCGGTCAGCTTCTTTGCCCTGGGGGCCTACGTGAGCTGGGACGCCGTCGCCACCCTGGTGAGCCGGGCGGCACCCGACCGTTCGCCGGTGGGGATCGGGCTGGCCGTGGCCTCGCTGATCGTGATGCCGCTGCTGGCCGGCGCCAAGCGCCGGGTGGCCCTCTCGCTGGAGAGCCGGGCGCTGGTGGCCGAGGCGCGCCAGACCGCCATCTGCACCTGGCTCTCGGCCATCCTGCTCGGCGGCCTGCTGCTCAACCAGCTCCTTGGCTGGTGGTGGGCCGATCCGCTCGCGGCGCTCGCCATGGTGCCCCTGATCCTCAAGGAAGGGCGCGAAGCCTGGCGCGGCCACCTGTGCTGCGACCATTGCAGCCCGTGAGCCGGTCATGACGCTGCCGATCCCCCCCGGAGTGCGCATCGGGCACGTGCACCTCAAGGTCGCGGACCTGGACCGCGCCCTCGCCTTCTATCACGGCGTGCTGGGCTTCGCGATCACGCAGCGCTACGGCCGGGACGCCGTCTTCCTCAGCGCCGGCGGCTATCACCATCACCTGGGCCTCAATACCTGGGAGAGCCGGGGCGGCTCCGCCCCGGCACCAGGGACCACGGGGCTGTATCACACCGCGATCCTCTACCCCACCCGCCGCGACCTGGCCCAGGCGCTCGAGCGGCTGCGGAGCGCCCGCTATCCGATCGACGGTGCCGCCGACCACGGGGTGAGCGAGGCGCTTTACCTCCGGGACCCGGACGGCAACGGCGTGGAGCTGTACCGGGATCGCCCCGAGGCGGAGTGGCCGCGCGCGCCGGACGGGACGCTGGCCATGTTCACCGGTCCCCTTGACCTCGCCGGGCTGCTCGACGAGCTGCGGCCCGCCGGCGGGGCCTAGCCCGCCGGCACCATCCCCGATGGCGTTCGCGGATCACTTCTCGGAACGGGCCCCGGACTATGCGCGGGCGCGTCCGGGTTATCCCGCCGCACTGTTCGAGGCGCTGGCCGGCAGCGCCCCGGGACACGGGCTCGCGTGGGATGCGGGCACCGGCAACGGCCAGGCCGCGGTGGGGCTTGCGCGCCACTTTGCGCGGGTGGTGGCCACGGACGCGAGCGCGGCCCAGATCGCGGCCGCGACGCCGCATCCGGCCGTCGAGTATCGCGTGGCAGAGGCCCGGGAGATCGACCTGGGCCCCGGCTCTGTTGACCTCGTCACCGTGGCCCAGGCGGCACACTGGCTCGACCTGCCGGGGTTCTACGCGACGGCCGAGCGCGTCCTCCGTCCCGGCGGCGTCCTGGCCCTGTGGTGCTACAACCTGCCGCGGGTGACGCCCGGGGTCGACGCCACGCTGGACTGGTTCTACCGCGAGGTGGTCGGCCCCTGGTGGCCGGCGGAGCGCCGCGGGGTGGAGACCGGCTACCGCGAGCTGCCGTTCCCCTTCCCGGAGCGCCCCTTCCCGGTGGTCGCGATGCGCGGCGACTGGGACCGCGCCGCGCTGCTGGACTACGTCGGGACCTGGTCGGCCGTGGCCCGGTACCGCGAGGCCCGGCGCACCGATCCGTTGCCCCTCCTGGCCGACGCCCTCGCCGCGCAGTGGCCCGATGGGGCGCGGCCCCGCCCCGTCCGGTGGCCGCTCGAGGGCCGCCTGGGCCACCGTCCCTGACCTGGAATGCCACGCATGGAGATTCGCCGCGCCACCGCCGAGGACCTCGCCCCGTTGTCGGGGTTGTTCGACGCCTATCGCCAGTTCTACCGCCAGCCGGCCGCGCCGGAGGTCGCGGAGGCGTTCATCGCGGAACGGCTCCGGCTGGCGGACACGGTACTCTACGTGGCGGCCGACGGGGAGAGCCTGCTGGGCTTCGTGCATCTCTTCCCCGTGTTCACTTCCACCGGCGCCCGGCCAGGCCGGCTCTGGCTGCTCAACGATCTCTTCGTGCAACCGGCGGGACGCCGCCGCGGCGTGGCGCGGGCGCTCATGGAGCAGGCCACCGCCCACGCCCGCGCGACCGGGGCCCGCGGGCTCTTCCTGCAGACCGGGCGCAACAACCTCGCCGCGCGCACGCTCTACGAATCCCTCGGCTACGTGCGGGACGAGGCCTTCCTGGTCTACGAGCTCGGGCTCGGCGACTGAGGCGGCCGCTGGCCCCGCTCCCGGCCCGACGATATACTGCCGCATGCCTCCCGCCTTCGAAACGGGCCAGCCCCACACCGGCACCGAGCTGCAGCAGGCCCTCGGCAGCCTCCTCGCGGCCGGCACCGCCTACCTCGTCACGCTGCCGGACGACCGGTTCTTTGCGCCCCAGGGCACCGCGTGGTCGCCCGCGGAGCACGTGCGGCACCTGACGAAGTCCGCGACGCCCCTCACACTCGGCCTGCGGCTGCCGCGCTGGCTGCTCACGCTCCGGTTCGGCCGCGGCGGCGGGACTTCCCGCGCCATTGGCCGCCTGCGTGCCGACTACGAGTCGGCCCTCGCCGCCGGTGGCCAGGCCGGCCGGTTCACTCCCTCCCGCGAGGCGGCCCCTGGCGACCCGGTCGCCCGGCGGCGCGAGATCATGACCGACTGGGCCCGGGCCACCGTGGAGCTGCAGCAGGCCGCCGCGGCGTGGCCCGAGGCGGCCCTCGACCGGCACCAGCTGCCGCACCCGTTGCTGGGGCCGCTCACCGCCCGGGAGATGCTCGCCTTCACCGCGATCCATACCGCGCATCACCTCCGGCGCGTGGCCGAACGGGCCGGCCCGTGACGCAGGCGGCGCCCCGGGGCTCCAGCTTCGCAGCCATCGCCCGGGTGGTACGCCGGGTGCCACGAGGGCGGGTCGCGACCTACGGGCAGGTCGCCCGCCTCGCCGGCCTGCCCCGCGGCGCCCGGCAGGTCGGCTACGCGCTGCACGCCCTCCCCGCTGGCACCGTGGTGCCCTGGCACCGGGTGATCAACGCTGGCGGGCGCATCAGCCTCCCGCCGGACGCGGGCGGGATCGAGCAGCGCCTGCGGCTCCTGGCGGAGGGAATATCGGTAACCGAGGCGGGACGGGTGTCGCTGTCGCGCTACCAGTGGCGGCCGGGGCGGGTCCGGTGACTACCTGGGAGCGGAAGGTCTGCCTGCTCGGCGCCGCGGGGGTCGGCAAGACCAGCCTGGTGCGGCGCTACGTCGAGGGGATCTTCTCCGACGCCTACCTGAGCACCATCGGGGTCACGATCGCCCGGCGGGCGGTGCCGCTCGGGGTGGATACCGTCAACCTCATGGTGTGGGACATCGAGGGCGAGACCGAGCATCGCACCCTGCGCATGCGTTACCTCCGCGGCGCGGCGGGCTACCTGGTGGTGGCCGACGGCACCCGCCCCGAGACGCTGGACGCCGCCCTCGCCCTGCAGGCACAGGTGGCGGACCGCCGGCCGGGACTGCCCTTCGCCCTGCTGCTCAACAAGCACGACTTGACCGACCAGTGGGCCCTCCCCGCCGACCGGGTCGCCGAGCTGGCGGGACACTGGCCGGTGCTCACTACCAGCGCGCGCACCGGCGACAGCGTCGGCACGGCCTTCGACGGGCTGGCCCGGCGCCTGCTCCCCCCGATCGCGTAAGCCATGTCGCTCTCCGTCCTGCTGGTGCTCGGCCTGGTCGGACTCTACCTGTACATCCGGGGCCACGCGGGCATGCTGGCGCAACGCGACCCCGACCCGGACGCAGCCCCGCTCGCGGAGCTCGCCCGGGCCGGTTCCGACCTGGCCCGGCCGCACGCGATGGAGTTCTTCCTCTACTTCCGTGAGGAACGCGCCGCCCAGGCCGCAGCGGCCGGCCTCAGGACCCGGGGGTTCGCCACGACCGTCGAGCGCGAGCCCGAGGATCCCGACTGGCTCTGCCTGGCCACCCGGGAGATGATCCCGGCCCTCGACGCGCTGCGCGAGTTGCGGCAGGACTTCACGACCCTGGCCGATGGGGGCGGGGGGACCTATGACGGCTGGGGCGCCACGGTGGTCGCACCGGGGGAGGGCGCGTGACGCTGCAGATCCGGACCGCGGTGCCGGCCGATGCGGCGCTGCTCGCCGACCTCGGCGCGCGCACCTTCCGCGACGCGTTCGGAGCCCTCAACGACCCGGCGGACCTCGCGCAGTTCCTGGGCACCGAATTCACGCCCGAGCAGCAGGCGGCGGAGCTGGCCCGTGACGACTGGACCACCCTCCTGGCCGTGGCGGACGGCACGCCCGTCGGCTACGCGCAGAGCCTGCCGCGGGAGGCGCCGGTGCCGGTGGAGCCGGGCCCGGTGCGGTTCCTCCGCCGGCTCTACCTGGAGCAGGCGTGGACGGGCCGGGGCGTGGGCCGCCCGCTGCTCGAGGCCATCGCCGCGGACGCGCGGGCCCGGGGGGCCGCCACCCTCTGGCTCAACACCTGGGAGCGCGCCACGCAGGCAATCGCCTTCTACCGGAAGCAGGGGTTCGTGGAGGTCGGCACCATGACCTTCATGGTGGGCACCGACCCGCAGCGCGACCTGGTCTTCGCCCTCCGGCTGTAATCCGGCCAAGCTGGCGCGCTGGCGCCCCGGGGGCTATTCTGGCCTACCCCCGTCCTCGCCCGAGGAGGCGCCATGGCTACCGTTCGCGAGATCCTGGCACGGAAGGGTTCCACCGTCGTCACCGTCACCCCCGACACCACCGTCCTCGACGCCGCCCGCCTCATGAACGAGCGGGGCATCGGCGCCGTGGTCGTGGTGGACC
>JBGAPX010000001.1:7895-122617 GCA_044221045.1 Gemmatimonadales bacterium | reverse complement strand
GGCCAGCAGGGTGGCGGTCACCGCCATCAGAGTCATCCACGAAGTGCGTCGCATGGCCATCGGTTCCGTGACTGGGTTGAGTGTTGTTGCTGGCGGTAAGGGCGGTAAGGGCGGTAAAGACGGTACACTCCCCGAACGCCACCACCGCCTACCGCTCCTACCGCCTTACCGCCCTACCGCCCTACCGCCCCTACCGCCCTTACCGCCCTTACCGCCTTTACCGCCCTTACCGCCTTTACCGCCTTTACCGCCCTACTCCACCCCTTCCGCGATATCCGAAAAATCCCACTCCCACGTCAGCGCCCCGGCGAACATCGGCAGCTCCCGCACCGCCGGTTCCGCGGTGAAGTCGCCCGCCACGCTGATCCAGTGCGCCGTGTGCCCGCCGTCCGGGGTGCCGCTCCGCGCCTCGAGCGCGAAGCTGCCGCTGATCCGCTCCTCGGCCCGGCGGGACACCCGAACCTGCCCCACCAGGCTGAAGAACGGCTCCGGCATCCGCGCGTCGCCGCGCCGGCTGATGATCGCCACCCACTCCCCCGCCGCCGGGTTGCCGCGGAACAGGTCGCCCACCGGCCGCACCCCGGTCGGCAGCTCCTCGCCCAGGTACAGCAGGTCGATCGCCGCCTCGGCCGTCTCGCCGTGCAGGTGCAGCGCCACCTGGGGCAGCGCCGGCGTCGGCTGCGGCGCAAAACTCGCCGGACCATCCACCAGCGCGATGAAGGCGCCGCCGATCGCGGCGCGGAAGGAGCCGATGTGCATTGCGGGCCTCGTAGAAAAGGGTGAGCCGAGTGCTGGCGGTAAGGGCGGTAAAGGCGGTAAAGGCGGTACACTCCCTTCACGCCACCACCGCCTACCGCTCCTACCGTCCTTACCGTCCTTACCGCCCTTACCGCCCTTACCGCCAACCAACCACCCCCACCGGCTGCCCCGTATTGCACACCACCCTGAGCAGCTCGCCGGGGCGGACGCCGTAGCGGCCGTCCTGGATCCGGAAGTCGGCCATCCCGCCGCCGGCGCGCGCGGCGTGGATCTCGGAGTCATCGCGCGGGTCCTTGAGCGTCGTCAGGCACCCCGACCCGATCAGCGTGTCCGAGGGCCAGGTCCGCGCCGTCGCGTCGATCGGCTCGAACCGGCCCGGCAGGTCCAGCGCGGCCCGGGGGGTCACCACCGCCGCGTGATTCACCGCGCAACCCGTCGCCAGCGTCATCACGGCGATCGTCGCCATCCAAGAGGTGCGTCGCATGGTCTGCTCTCCTCTACTTGGTTGAGTGTTGTTTTGGCGGTAGGGCGGTAGGACGGTAGACTCCCCTCTCACCACCATCCCCTACCGCCCTACCGCCCTACCGCCTTACCGCCTTACCGCCCTACCGCCCTACCGCCTTACCGCCCTACCGCCCTACCGCCCCACCGTCATCGCCATCGTCATCCCGTGCATGAAGTGCGGCTTCCCGTCCTTCGCGTCGGGGATGAAGCAGGTGAACACGTAGTTCCCTGCCTCGAGCGTCACGTCCATCAGCGCCTCGCCGCCGCGGCCCAGGCCCACGGTGCCGCCCACCAGCCGCGCCGGCGGCGGGCCCTTGATCTCCATCTGCCAGGCCTGCAGGTCGGCGACGGTCTTGCCGGGCAGCAGCTGGAACATCACGATCTCGTGCGGCTGCGCGCCGTCGTTCACCACCCGGATCATCTGCCGCCCCGCGGTGAGCCGCTGCGACGGCGCGAACCCGAAGTCCACCAGCCGCACCGTCGAGGTCGGCTGCGGCGCGCGGGCGCCGTTGGGGGTGGTGGTCACCGTGAAGCCGGCGGCCATCCCCTTGGCCACGTGCGGCACCTGGTCGGGGCCGGGGATGAAGCACAGCACCGCGTAGTTGCCGGGCGTGAGCGTCTGGATCACCGCGCTCGAGTCGCCGGGGGCCACCGCGCCGGGCCCGCCCACCATCACCACCCAGGCGGGGGGCGGGGCGTCGTGCGGGAAGGCGGCCAGGTCGGCCAGCGTCTTCCCCTGCTCCAGCCGCACCAGCTGCGCGTGGTGCAGGTCGTGGCCGCCGTTCACCAGCTCGATCCGCGTGGGACCGGAGGGGACGCTGGCCGGGAGGTCGTAGCCGAAGTCGCGGGCCACGATCCGGAGCGAGGTCGGCGCCTTGGGCGCGGGCTTGGGGCCGCTCATGCCCATGAGGGCCACGGCGGCGCCGGCGGTGAGGACCACGGAGGTCACGTACCGCGTCGGGGAGAGGGGAGCGCGCATCATGAGTCGGTTCCTTCCGTTCCATTCGGGTTGAGACAGGTGATGGTCGCCGTGAGCGTCACGGCGCTGTCGGTTTCTCCGGTGACGGTCACGGTGGTCGTGCGGCTGCTGGACTGCACCGCGACCTGGCCATGCCCGCGCGGGACCGGAGTGGTCGCGCGGGTGTCGATCTCGAGCACCTGCCCGGCGAAGAAGTCGCCGAACACCATGCCGAGGTAGAAGTCGGTGGGCCGCGCCGGCGACGGCACCACCAGGGACAGACTGCGCAGCCCGTGCTTGGGGCCGGTCCAGTCGGTGAACTGCACCGCCACGCTGCCGGGGCCCGTCGGGGCCAGCACGCAGGCCGGCCGGCTGGCGGTGCCTTCGTAGCTCCCGGCCGCGGGGCCGCGGTCCAGCCGGACCGCCACCCGGGTGGCCGGGACCGGCGCCTCGCGGCACCCCCCGAGCACCAGGCACAGTCCGAGGACGGCGCGGCCCGCGCGCATTACCGGCTCCGCACCCGCGGCAGCGACCGCACCGCCGAGCCGGGCGACTGCGTCGCCTTGAAGCGGCCGTTCACCGCGATCGTCATCTCGGTGGTCGGGTCGGACAGCGCCCCGCCGATGGCGATGAAGTCGAACGTGCCCTCGTAGGCGCCGTTGCTGTTGCGCGTCACCTTGACCGAGCCGCTGGTGGCGGCGAAGATCGCGGTCAGCTGCCCGTGGTCGCTGTCATAGGCCGCCGCCACCCAGTCACCCTCCTGTGGGGTGCCGTTCACCGCGTCGGTCAGCTGGTAGTTGCCCACCGCCGGCATCCCGGCGCCGATCCGGATCAGCTGGATCAGCCCGCCGCCGGTCGAGTCATCCTCCGACATCTCGATGGCGAAGATCGTCCCCGCCTCGGGGTCGCTGGCGTTGCCGTACAGCGCGTCGCCCTTGATGGAGGTCTCGATGTCCCCCTGCACGTCCGCCGAGAACCCCGCCCCGCCGTTCCCCGGGCCCACGCTGCCGTTGCCATCGCCACCGCAGGCCGTGAGAACCGCCACCGCCGCCATCGTCGCCATCGTCGCCATCCACCTGGTGCCCCGCATTGCCTGGTCTCCTTTACTTGTTTGAGTTTGGTGTCGGGCGGTTGGGCGGTTCGGCGGTTGGGCGGTTAGGCGGTTGGGCGGTTCGAGACCGCACCGCCGCACCCCCGAACCCCCGAACCCCCGAACCGCCGAGCCGCCGAGCCGCCGAGCCGCCGCTTGCTCCCATCTGCTACGCGGGCTACAATAGGCCCGGCGTTCACCTGCCCATGAATTCCCCTTCACCCTGCGATCACCTGCCGATCACCTGACGCAACGTGTTGCCCGGCAAGCCTTTCGACGCGGCGTCCCGATGGGACCGCAGTTGGGCCGCCCTCGGCCTCCCGGCCCCCGCGCCCGCCGTCAGGGACCAGGTGATCGCGGCGTACCGTGCGCCCGACCGCGCCTATCACTCCCTCCAGCACCTGGGGGAGTGTTTCGAGCGGCTCGAAGAGGCGGGGGAGCTGGCGGCGGCGGCGGGAACGTCAGGCGGGGAGGTGGCGGTGGCGCTCTGGTTCCACGATGCGGTCTACGACACCCGTCGCTCCGACAACGAGCAGGCCAGCGCGACGTGGGCCTCTGAGGTGTTGCGTGGAGCCGGCGCGGCACCCGACATCGTGCGCCGGATCGAGCGGCTGATCCTCGCCACCCGGCACGACCTGCCCCCCGAGACCCCGGCGGAGGCGCTCCTGGTGGACATCGACCTCGCCATCCTCGGCGCGGTGCCGGCGCGCTACGATGAGTACGAGCGGCAGATCCGGGCCGAATACGCCGGGGTGCCGGCGCCGGATTTCCGCGCCGGCCGCGACGCGGTGCTGGAGCGGTTCCTCTCCCGCCCTTTCATCTATAGCACGGCGCCGTTCCGGGCCCGCTTCGAGGCCGCCGCCCGGCGGAACCTCGAGCGCGCCCGGCGGGCGCTGGCCGGCGCCGCATGAGCCCACCGCTCCTCCTCGTCACCTTCGGCGGCCTGGGCGTCCAGCGGGGCGGCGCCCCGGCCGCGGGCGCCGGCGCCCAGCGCCGCCGCCTGGCGCTGCTGGCCCTCCTCGCCGCCGCCGGCGAGCGCGGCCTCTCGCGCGAGAAGCTGCTCAGCCTCCTGTGGCCCGAGTCCGACCTGGAGCGGGCCCGGAAGAACCTCGCCCAGACGGTCTACGCCCTGCGCCGCGACCTGGGCGCCGAGGACCTGGTGCTCGGCACCACCGACCTCCGGCTCAACCCCGACCTCTGCGACAGCGACCTGGCCCGCTTCCGCCAGGCGCTCAAGGAGCAGCGCCTCGCCGACGCGGTCGCGCTCTACAAGGGCCCCTTCCTCGACGGCATCTACCTCGACGAGGCCCCCGAGTTCGAGCGCTGGGCCGAGAGCGAACGCGCCGCGCTGGCGCACGACTACATCGCCGCCGTGGAGCGGCTGGCCCGCGACACCTCCTCCGCCGGCGATCCCCGCACCGCCCTCGGCTACTGGCGCCTCCTCGCCAACGCCGACCCGCTCAACGCCCGGAGCGCACTCGGCCTGATGCAGGCCCTCGCCGCCGTCGGCGACCGCGCCGCCGCCCTGCAGCACTACCGGGTGTACGAGATGCTGCTGCGGCAGGAACTGGAGCTGGAGCCGGACCCGGAGGTGAAGCGGCTGGCAGATCAACTGCGGGAAGCGGGAAGCGGCGACCGAGCCCCCTTCGGGAGCGCGTCAGCGCGACCCGGGGGCGAGAGAGTGCGGGAAACGGTCGAGCCGCCGAGCCGCCAAGCCGCCGAGCCGCCGAGTCGCCGAGCCGCCGAGCCGCTCGCCTCCGTCCCCATCTCCACCATCCCCGGCACCCCCGCCGTCACCCGGCCGGCGCCGGTGCCGGAGCCCTCGGGCCGCAAGCTCATCTCCGGCTACACCGACGAGTACGCCCGCCCCCGTCCGCAGGTCGAGCCGCCGAGTCGCCGAGCCGCCGAGCCGCTGGCGGCCCTGCCGCCCCGCAAGCCGTTTCTCCGCCGAACCTCCACCCGCCTCGGCATCGCCATCGGCCTCGTCCTCGGCCTGCTGGTGGCGGGCGTGATGCGGGTGCGGGTGTTCCGGGACGAGCTCGGCGCGGGCGCCGCGGCGCCGGTGGTGGCGGTGGGGATGATCAAGGACTACACCCGGAGCGGCGAGGGCCTGGCGCGCCCGCTCGGCGACATGCTCGCCACCGACCTGGCGCGCAGCCGCGCGCTGCAGGTCATCAGCACCGCGCGGATGTACGAGCTCATGGCGCAATCGGGCGGCCCCGGCGATTCCGCGGCGAGCGCCGTGCGCGCCGCGCGCGCCGCCGGTGCCACCGAGCTGATCGACGGCGCCCTCTACCGCCGGCCCGACGGCCGGCTGCGGCTCGACCTCACCCGCACCAACCTCGCCACCGGCGGCGTGACCGAGAGCTACTCGGCGGAGGCGGGCGACCTCTTCGGGCTGGTGGAGGAGGCGCGGCGCAGCATCACCGAGGGGATCGACAGCGCCGCCAATGGCAGCATCGCCGAGGTCACCACCCGCTCCCTGGTGGCGTACCGGTTCTATGAGGAAGGGCTGCGCGCCCTCTTCCGCGGCGACGGCGAGGCGGGCGCGCGCCTGATGGAGCAGGCCTTGCAGGAGGACTCCACCTTCGCGATGGCCGCCTACTGGCTGGCGACGACGCAGGGGAGCTTCAACGACGTCAACCTCATCCGCGGCCTGGAGCGGGCGGTGCGGCTCTCGGCGCGGGCCTCGGAACGGGAGCGGCTCACCATCCTGGCGGGGTGGAGCGCGGCGGTGGACGCGCCCAACCGGATCGCGGTGGCGGAGAGCCTCACCGTGCGCTACCCCACCGAGCCGGAGGGCTACACCTGGCTCGCGGCGGCGCGGAACTCGAGCGGGGACTTCCTGGGCGCGGTCGAGCCGCTGCGGAAGGTCATCCGGATGGACTCGCTCTCGCTCCGGGCCAGCGAGCGCAAGGATGGCCCGCCGGTGCGCTGCCATGCCTGCATCGCCTACCTCATGCTCGTCAGCACCTACGCCTACATGGACTCGCTGCCGGCCGCGCTCCGCACCGCGGAGGAGTGGCAGCGGGCCCAGCCGCAGGCGGCGGGGCCGGCGGGGCAGGTCAGCTGGGTGCTCATGCTCGCGGGCCGGTACCGCGAGGCGCTCACCGCCGACCAGGTCGTCATCGCCCGCGACCCCGGCCTGGTGCGCGACGGCTTCCGGGTGCAGGTGTGGCTCCGCATGGGCGACTTCGCCGCGGCGGACAGCTACTACACCCAGCTGGCGCACGGCAAGCTCCCCGGCGAGGGCTACAAGTGGCTGAGCATCAGCCATCGCATGCAGGGGAAGCCGCGCGAGGGCCTGGAGTGGGCCCACCGGCTCCGGGGCCTCGAGGATCCCTTCCCCCGAGGCGCCGCGCCCTACAGCGCCCTCTTCGAGGCGCAGGCCTGGTACGAGCTGGGCGACTTCCGCCGCGCGGCGGCGACGTTCGATTCCGTCTCGCGCAGCCCCCGGGACACCACCCGCTCGCAGGTGGCCCGCAACCTGGTGTGGACCCAGCTGCTCCGGAGCACCGCCCTCGCCGCCGCCGGCGACACCGCGCCCCTGCCACGCATCGCCGACAGCATCGAGGTCTGGGGCCAGCGGAACAGCTACGGCCGCGACGGCCGGGCCCACCATCACGTGCGCGGCCTGCTCTACGCGGCGCGGGGCCAGCTGGAGCAGGCCGCGGCCGAATTCCGTCAGGCCATCTGGAGCCCGACCAGCGGCTACACCCGCACCAACATCGAGCTGGCCAAGGTCCTGCTGCGCCTCAACCGCCCCCGCGAGGCCGCCTACTGGGCCGACGCCGCCCGCCGCGGCGGACTCGACGCCTCCCAGACCTACGCCACCACCACCGAGCTCCTCGAGCTCGGCGCCCTGGCCTGGGACGCCGCCGGCGAGCGCGACAGCGCCGTCACCCGCTACCGCCAGGTGCTCAAGAACTGGAGCGATGCCGACCCGATCTACCGGGCGCGGGTGGAGCGGGCGAGGATCCGGGTCGCGCAGCTGGGGGGGAACTGACGGGAAGAGGGAAAAGGGAAAAGGGAAGAGGGAAGCGGGAAGGCGAGGCCAAGGCATCTGCGCCGTCCAGTCGCCCAGTCGCCCAATCGCCCAACCGCCCAACCGCCCAACCGCCCAACCGCCCAACCGCCTTCGATCTGTGCGCTGTCTCACACTCGGTCCGCCACTGTCAAGACGCCCGGACAATTCCAGCAGGGAGAAGAGACCTTGCGCCTCCACGCGAACCGCCGATATTTGCGCACGTGCTGATCAATCTCGTCCCCGAATTCCTCTCCGTCCTGAAAGCCACAGACCGCGAAGCCGCGTTCGAGCAGTACCTGAACGCACATCGCGCCGTCCTCTCCGCGTACTGGCACAACTACGTGCTGGACCTCGAGAGCCAGCAGGCGCGCGCGGTGATGACCCACGCGCTCAACGCCGACCGCTCCGACCTCTACGAACTGCTCGAGAGCTCGGACGTCGCGGGCATCGTCGAGGACGCGATCGCGCAGTCCGAGGACCTGCTGGGCGTCGACCGGCCCACGGACGTGTACCTGATGGTCGGGATGGGCGCGGCCAACGCGGGCGAGCTGGTGGTGGGCGGGCGGGGCGTGGCGTTCATCTGCCTGGAGCACTTCACCGGGCGCGCCAACCCCGAGACCTACGGCATGGGCCTGCCGCCGGAGCTCATCCCGCTGTGGGTGGCGCACGAGCTGGCGCACTGCGTCCGGTACACCTCGCCCCAGAGCCAGAGCGAGCTCAAGCGCATCGTGGCCGACCAGGGCGGCTACTACGACTACTGGGTCACCGGCAGCCGCGCCACCCTGCGCGAGCTGCTGCTCAACGAGGGCCTGGCCGTCCACGCCGCCCAGGCGGTGGCGCCCGGCCTCGACCCGGCCAATTACTTCGGCTACCCCCGCCGCCAGTACCGCCGCCTGCGCGAGCTCGAGTCCCTGCTCCGCCGCGTCGTCGAGCCCGAGCTCGAGGGCCGCGGCATCGGGCTCCGGCTCCGCTACCTGAGCGGCGGCATGAGCCCCTCCGCCCGCCTCGTCGCCGGCCGCGTTCTCCCCGAGCGCTCCGGCTACTACCTCGGCCACCGGATGTCCGAGGCCCTGGTGCAGGAGCGGGGCATCGCGCAGGCGCTGCGCGCCAGCGCCCAGGAGTTCCAGGCCGCCGAAGACCAGGCCCGGGGCGTCCAGACGGCATGAGCGACACGCCGGTCCGCATCACCATCAAGCCCTCCGGCAGCATCCTCATCGAAACGCCGGTCGTCCTCGTCGATGGCGACGGCCGCGAAATCCCCCAGCCCACTCCCAAGAAGCCCGGCACCGTCAAGCTCTGCGGCTGCGGCCGCTCCAAGTCCAAGCCGTTCTGCGATGGGTCGCATAACGAGGGGCGGTAGGCGGTAGGGCGGTAAGGCGGTAAGGCGGTAGGGCGGTAGGGCGGTAGGGCGGCGACCGAGCGCCCTTCGGGAGCCGCGTAGCGGCGACCCGGGCGCGAGGGAGTGGCGGTTGGGCGGTTTGATGTACTCCCCTGGCTCTCGCGGGTTCCCCTTCCCGCTTCCCTTTCCCCCTTTCCCCCTTCCCGTTTCCCGTTTCCCGTTTCCCGTTTCCCGTTTCCCGCTTCCCGCTTCCCGCTTCCCGCTTCCCGCTTCCCGCTGTTCCTACCCCAACCTCCCCACGATCTCCCCAACCACCTTCGCCGCCACCCTGGCCGTGAGGTCGCGCAGGTCGTTGGCGGGGTTGAGTTCCACCACGTCGGCCGCCACGATCCGGCCCTTGGGGATCGCCTGCAGGATCGTGAGCAGCTCGCGGGTGCTGAGCCCGCCCGGTTCGGGGTGACTGATCCCGGGGACGAAGGCCGGGTCGAGCGCGTCGAGGTCGACGGACAGGTAGACCGGCCCGGCCAGGCGGCGGGCGGCGGTGACCATCGCCTCGAGTCCCTGGCGCATCTGCACCATCTCCACCCCGAAGCGGCGGGCCTGGTCGCGCTGGTGCGCGTTGAGGGTGCGGATCCCCGCCTGCACCAGGTGATTGGCGCCGCCCTCCTCGAGGATCCGCGCGAAGGGGCAGGCGTGACTGTCGCGCCGGCCGTCGAGTTCGTCGTAGAGGTCGGGGTGGGCGTCGAGGTGGAAGATCGTGAGCCGCTCGTGGCGGGGCCGTACCGCGCGGACCAGCGGCCAGGTCACCGAATGGTCGCCGCCCAGGAAGACCGGCGTCGCGCCGGCGTCGAGCAGCGCGCGGGCGCCGGCGGTGATCGCCTCGAGCGGCAGCGGGCCGTCGGCGGGGAGCGCCAGGTCGCCGGCGTCCTGGAGCAGCGCGCGGGCGTCCACCAGCTCCTCGTTCCAGCCGTTGCTGGAATCGGAGCGGAGGGCGGCGCGGACGGCAGCCGGCGCCTGCGCCGGCCCGCGCTGGAACGACGAGCTCGCATCCCACGGGATGCCGAGGAGGGTGGGGGTCATGGATGTCGCTGGGGTGAGATTGGGTGAAGACTAGACGGGAAACGGGAAACGGGAAGCGGAGTCCGCCGCCTCCCGCTTCCCGCTTCCCGCTTCCCGCTTCCCGCTTCCCGCTTCCCGCTTCCCGGCAATCTACCCGACGCTCACCTCATCGCCCACCTGAAGCGTTCCCGTCCCATAGTGCACCACGTTCTGCCCGAACATCACCTTCTGGTCCTGGCGTCGGAACGTGGCCAGGGTGCGCAGCGGCTCGTCGCCCATGCGCCGGCCGGTGGCCTGGTCGGTGGTGGTGATCACGCAGCGGGCGCAGGGCTTCACCACCTCCATCGCGATGCCGCCGATCACGACCTCGCGCCAGCCATCCTCGGCGAAGGGCGCGCTGCCTGACACCACCAGGTTGGGCCGGAAGCGGTTCATGGGGAGCGGCGTGGCCAGCCGGGCGTTGAGGTCGGCCAGCGAGGCCTCGCCCGCCAGCAGGAAGGGAAACCCATCGGCGAAGCCGGTGCGGCCGCCGCGCGGGGCCCAGTCGGTGTTCACCGGGCGGACCACCGTCTCGGGGAACCAGGCCAGCACCGCCTCCTGCTCCACCACGTCGGAGAACCAGGCATCGGCCTTGTGGTCGGGCGCCACCACGCGGAGCGGGTCGTCCCAGACCTGCGTGGCCACGGGCCGGCCGCCCATGGGGGCCAGCGCCGTCACCAGGTCGGGCAGGCCGGGGAAGCGCAGGACCAGGTGCGGCGGCCGGATCTCCGGCGTCACCAGCGCCAGCGCCGGCACCTCGCGCTGCGTCAGGAACTGCCCTCGCGGCGTGGTCACCATCCAGCGGCGGTCGTACTGGAAGCCGAGGGCGTCTACCGGCCAGCTGGAGGGACTCAGGCCGGCGCAGGACTTAACAGGGTAGACGTGGAGGCTGGAGAGGCGCATGGGCACCAACGGGAAAAGGGAAGCGGGAAGCGGGAAGAGGGCGCTACTCAGCAAGACGGCTCGGGTTCCCGGGCGCCGGCGAAAGCCGCGGGGATCGGCGGTTCCGCTTCCCGCTTCCCGTTTCCCGCTTCCCGTCCGTCGGGCCTACTTCCCCACGCAAAAACTCGCAAACACCCGGTCCAGCACCTCCTCCACATCCACCACTCCCACCAGGCCATCGAGTGCGCGCACCGCCTCCTGCACGTGATGTGCGGCGAGCACCGCCTCGCCACGGGGGCCGAGTTGGGTGGCGGTGGCCGCGAGGGCGTCGCGCGCGGTACTGAGCGCCACCCGGTGCCGCTCGCGGGTGAGCGCCGGCTCCAGGTCGGCGAAGCCGGCGCCGGACTGGAACAGCCGCGCGACGATGGCGCGCTTGAGCTCCGCGAGCCCCTGCCCCGTCACCGCCGACACCGGGAGCCCCTCCCCCTCGCCACCCAGGTCGGCCTTGGCGCGGACCAGCAGCGGTGCAGCCTCCGAACCGCCGAGCCGCCGAACCGCCAGGCCGCCCAGCTCCACCACCAGATCCGCCCCCTCCACGAATCGCCGGCCCATCGCCTGGCCCAGCGCGTCGAGCCGGTCGGTGGCCTCGCCGAGGCCGGCGGTATCCACCAGGCGGATGGGCCAGCCGTGGAACTCCACGTGGGCCTCGATGGCGTCGCGGGTGGTGCCGGGGATCTCGGTGACCAGCGCCCGTTCGCTCCCGAGCAGGGCGTTGAACAGCGACGACTTGCCGGCGTTGGGCGGGCCGGCCAGCACCACCAGCGCGCCGCGGCGCACCCGGTCGGCGAGCGGCGCGGTGCCGAGCAGCTGCTCCACCCCGGCGAGCACGGTGGCGCGGGCGGCCTCGATCCGGTCGCGGGCAACGGGGCCGTCGTCTTCCTCGGGGAAGTCCACGTCGTACGCGAGCAGCGCCAGCAGCTCCACCAGCCCGGCGCGGGGAGCGCCGCGATCCGGCGGGAGAGCCCGCCCTCCAGCTGCACCAGCGCGGCGCGGGCCTGCGCCGGCGCCTCGGCATCGATGAGGTCGCCCAGCGCCTCGGCCTGGAGCAGGTCGAGCTTCCCGTGCATCACCGCGCGGCGGGTGAACTCCCCCGGGTGGGCGGGGCGCGCGCCGGCGGCCTCGATCGCCGCCACCAGCCGCGCCGGCACCGCGAGCCCGCCGTGGCACTGGAACTCCACCACGTCCTCGCCGGTCTCGGAGCGCGGGCCGGCGAACACCAGGTAGATCCCCCGGTCGATCAGCTGGCCGGCGGCGTCGCGGAAGGCGGCGTAATGCGCGGTGCGCGGCGGGTCGGCGCGGAAGCCGGGGATGACCCGCGCCGCGATCCCGAACGCCCCCGCGCCCGAGAGCCGGATCACCGCGAGCGCGGAGCGGCCGGGCGGGGTGGCGAGGGCGACGATGGGGTCCGAGAGCATGGTCGTAGGAGAAGGAAAAACTACCGGGAAACGGGAAAAGGGAAGCGGGAAGGCGAGGTGAGCTCCGTGCCTTCCCGCTTCCCGTTTTCCGTTTCCCGTCGGCGCGCCGTCAGCCCTTCTTCGTGCCGACTTCCGGCGGCTTGGCCTTGAGCCGCTCCTTGGCCAGGTACCACTGCTGCGGGATGCTGACGAGGTTCTGCACCGCGTAGTACAGGTTGAGTCCCGACGCGAAGTTCAGGAACATCACCGTCATCATCACCGGCAGGAAGTACAGCATCATCTTCGACTGCGGGTTGGGCGGCATGCCCATCATGCCGACCTTGTTCACCGCGAACATCGACAGCCCCATCACCACCGGGATGACGTAGAGCGGGTCCTTGAGCGCCAGGTCGGGGAGCCACAGGAACGCCTGCCCGCGCAGCTCGATCGAGTTCGACAGCACGAAGAACAGCGCCAGCAGGATGGGCCAGGGCAGCAGCAGCGGCCAGCAGCCGCTGAAGGGGTTCACGCCCTCGCGCTTGTACAGCTCCATCACTTCCTTCTGCATCCGCGCGGGGTCTTCCTTGTACTTGTCCTGGATCCGCTGCATCTCGGGCTGCAGGCCCTGCATCCGGATGCTGGCGCGCATGCCCTTCTGGTTGAGCGGCCACAGCACGATCCGGATCAGCACCCCGAACAGCACCAGCACGATGCCGTAGGCCAGGCCCAGGTTCTCGTGCATGGACACCAGCAGCCACCGCGCGCCCACCGCGATCGGGCGGATCATGGTGCGGAAGCCGGGCCAGCCGTAGGGATTGATGTCGTAGAAGCCGTGACCGATCGCCTTGAGCCGCGGGTACTCCATCGGGCCCAGGTAGAAGCGGTACTGGAAGTCGCCGGCGGCGGCGATGGGCATCCCGAAGGTCACCGCGGCGTGGGTCGGCTTCTTGGCGGCCGGCAGCGCCTGTGCCGTGGCGCCGGAGAGCGGGGCCGCGCCGGAATCCACCACCAGCACCGCGGCCACGAAGTACTTGGCCTTGACCGCCGCCCACTCCAGCGGCCCCTCCAGGGTGCGCCGCTCCAGCGGCTTGAGCGAGGAGAACTTGGTGAGCTTCGACTCGTCGGTCTTGGTGACCAGGCCGAACTCGTAGTAGTTGGCGGCGCTGTCGGCCTCGGTCTGGCGGAAGCCGCTGCCCATGTCGATCAGCAGGTGCCCGCCCACCGGCCCGAGGCCGGTGACCCGGCCGCGCACGCCGATCAGGTAGTCGTCGGGGCGGAAGGTGTAGGTGAGCTCCACCTGCGCGCCGCCGCGGCCGCCGGTGAGCACCAGGTCCTGGGGCTGCCCCTTCGCCTCGAGCCGCCGAGCCGCCGAGCCGCCGAGCACCGTGAAGTCCCACTCGGCCAGCGACAGGGTGTCGTTCCCCACGTTGATCGCGAGCTGGTGGATCGGGGCGGTCAGCAGCTCGACCGGCTTGCCCTTCCCGAGGGTCGAGGGCGTTGTACCGGGCCAGCGTGGCCTGCACCAGGGCGCCGCCGCGGGTGCTCAACTCGTAGCGGTAGAGCGGGCTCGAGACCACGACCGTGTCGGCCGCGGGGCGGATGGCGCCGTCGGCCTCGACGGTGCCGACGGGCCCGAACGCGCTGTCGCGTCCAAGCACTTCGGCCGAGTCGCCGAGCCGCCGAGCCGTCGAGTCACCGAGCCGCCTGAGCCGCCGAATCGGCGGTTTCTACACCACCGGCTTGGCCGGCGGCTTGAGGAAGAAGGTGGGGGCGATGGCGATGATCATCATCAGGCCGATCGCCCAGATCACACGGCGGTCCATGAGTGCCTATGCGTCGGGGTCAGGGAACTGGCCGCCTCGAGCATGGCTGATGGCGCGATCGAGCCGGCGGGCGCCGAGCCAGATGCCCCGGAGGGCACCGTGGCGCTGCACCGCCTCGAGCGTGTACGCCGAACAGCTGGGCGCAAAGCGGCAGCTCGAGGGGAGGCCCGGGGAGATGACGAGCTGGTAGAGACGGATGAGGAGGATGCTGAGCCAGGTGAGCGGCGCCTGCAGCCAGCCGAGGGGCGTGGTGGGCCGGGGAAAGAGGTGCCGATCCGCCGAGCCGCCGAGTCGCCGAGCCGCCGAGCCGCCGAGCATCACAGCCCGCCCACCCATGTCAGCAGCTCGGTCCTGAGCGTCTGGAACGGCACGCCGTAGGCTTCCTTCCGGGCCCGGATCAGGAGGTCCCGCCCGCCCTGCCTGGGCTGGACCTCCCGGCGCCACAGCTCCTGCAGGCGCCGCCGTAAACGATTGCGGGCCACCGCCGTGGACTGGAACTTCGGAACGATCAGTCCCATCCGTGGGTGGCCCACCATGTTGTCCATCCAGATGAACTCCAGCAAGCGCTGCCGGCGCCGGCGACCCTGCTCGAGGCACCGGAGCCGTTCGGCCCGGCCCGCGAGGCGGCTCGACCGCGGCCGCCGTTCGCCTGGCGTCAGCGGCTCCCGTCTTTGGAGCCGATGCTCACCACGAGCTGCTTCCGCCCCTTCTTGCGGCGGCGGGACAGGGTCTCGCGGCCCCAGCGGGTGGACATGCGGGCCCGGAAGCCATGCTTCGCGACCCGGCGCTTGTTGCGCGGACGGTATGACGGATTCATCGGAAAATCCCCTCAAATGAGCCTGCAAACCTAGCCAGGACCCCCCGTTCGGGTCAAGGTTGACTTTTCCACATCCGGCCCGTACGTTCGGCCACCCTTGCTAACGCCTCATCTCTCCTGAGTGGCATGCAGCAGTCCGCCAAAGACATCTGGAAGCGCATCCTCGACGAAGCCGGGCAGAAGCTACCCGACAAGGTCGTGCGCGCCTGGCTCGAGCCCACCGAAGCCGTCGCCCTCGAGGACGACCGGCTGGTCATCGCCGTGCCCGACGAGTTCGCGGCCAAGTGGAACGAGACCAACCACGGGGCCCTGCTCTCCCGGCTGGCGGAGTCCGTGGCGGGGAAGCCCGTGACGGTCACCTTCCGGGTCCAGGAGGACCGGCAGCGGCGGCCCCAGGGGAGGATAACCGCCGAGCCCCCGTCGGGCGGCTACGCCTGGTGGCGTCCAACCTGAGCAACCAGCCGCTCAACGAGCGCTACAGCCTGACCTGGCCATCGGCAAGTCGAACCAGTTGGCCGCCGCGCCGCCCACGCCGCGGTCGAGGCCCCGGGCAAGACCTACAACCCCTGTTCATCTACGGCGCCACCGGGGCTGGGCAAGACCTGTTCCGGATGCAGCATGATCGCGCACGGCCATTGGCGCTGCGCCGCAGCCCTGGCACTGGGTGCTGTACGTGAGCGCCGGTTGTTCATCAATGAGGATCGAGGGATCTCGCGCCGCACCATGCCGGGAGTCAGCAAGCGCTACCGGCAGACATCGACCCTTCCTGGGTGGACGACGTGCACTTCCGAGGGCGAGGTACCCAGGAGGAGTTCTTCCACACCTTCAACGCCCTGTACGAGGCGGGGAAGCAGATCGTCCTGACCTCCGACCGGCCCCCCGCGCGAGATCCCGGGCCCGAGGCCCGGCTGGTGAGCCGCTTCGAGTGGGGCATGGTGGGTTTGCGACATCGGCCAGCGACCTCGAGCACCGGATCGCCATCCTGCGCGGCAGCTGGTGGAGCAGGACCACTCGAGATGACCATCCCGGACGACGTGCTCCGGTTCATCGCCGAGCACGTCCGCTCCAACGTCCGAGCCCGAGGGCTGCATCATCAAGCTGCTGCTCTTCGCTTGCTCACACCGCGAGGCCGATCGAGCTGGCCTGCGAGGCCCTGGCCGACAAGATCCGCCTGGGACGACCTCGCGGCCACCCTGCGACTTTTCCCACCATCGACCGATCCAGGACGTCGTGGCCTGGCGCTGGGGGTGACCTCGAGCAGTTGCGCCTCAAGGCCCGATCAAGACTCCTGGTGCCGCGCCAGGATCGTTATGTCCTGGCCCGCGACATCCTGCAGATGCAGCTGATCGAGATCGGGCAGGCCTCGGCGGGCGCGACCACTCCACGGTGATCCACAGCGTGGACAAGGTCCAGCGCCAGATGGCCCGCGACCGCAGCTTCCGCGACCGCATCGAAAGCGCGCGCACGGAACTGATTGCACAGTAGTTGTCCACGCGGACATGGGAGATGTTGCTGTGACAACTGGGCACTTCTCCGGATGCCGTCCCCGCCCTCCACAGCCGGTCCACAGGGCCGGAACCGGGCAACCGGTGACGCGGCGCGGAGTTGGGGCCGGTGTCGACATATCCCCACCGCCTACTGTTACTACTAGTTTAAGTAAACAGGGAAACAGTAGTACTTCTTGCACGCCGAGGAACGGGATGAAGTTCACGATCACGCGGGAGCAGTTCCAGGAAGGACTGCAAGCCGTCACCGCCTCGATTCCCACGAAGACCACCCTGCCGGTGCTCTCGAACGTGCTGCTCGAGGCCACCGGCGACGGGCTCCGGCTCTCCGGGACCGACCTCGACATCGCGGTCAGCACCACGGTGCCGGCCAGCGTGGACCAGGAAGGCGCGATCACCCTGCCGGCCAAGAAGCTCTCGGACATCGTCCGGGAGCTGCCGAGCGCGGCCATCCGCCTCACCAGCTCGGGCGAGCAGCGGGCCACCATCGAGTGCGGCCGCTCCAAGTTCCGGCTGCTGGGCCTCCCCCGCGAGGAATTCCCGGCCTTCCCCGCCGTCAAGTTCGACGCCGCCTGGCGCTCCAAGGCCGGCGACGTCCAGAAGCTGGTCTCCCACGTCGCGTTCGCCGCCAGCACGGAGGAGAGCCGCCCCATCCTGAACGGCGTGCTGTGGGAGCTCCGGCCCGAGCGGATGCGCATGGTGGCCACCAACGGCCACCGGCTGGCCCGGATGGACGTGCCCGTCACCGCCGGCATCGGCAAGGGCCAGGCCGACCTCATCATCCCGCCCAAGGCGCTGGACCAGATCCGCCGCCTCTTCGGCGACCAGGACGAGCTCGAGATCGCCAAGAGCGAGAACCACCTCGGCTTCCGCTCTGCGACCACCCAGGTCTACACCCGGCTCATCGAGGGGCCGTACCCGAACTACGAGCAGGTGATCCCGCGCGAGAACGACAAGATGATGACCGCCGACAAGGCGGCCCTCGCCTCGGCCCTCAAGCGCATGAGCATCGTCGCCAGCGACCAGACCCACCGCATCCGCATGGGACTCGCCAACGGCTCCTGCAAGCTCTCGGTGCAGACCCCGGACCTGGGCGAGGCCCAGGAGGAGCTGTCGGTGAGCTACGACGGCGAGACCATGGAGATCGGCCCCAACGCCGCCTACCTGCTCGAGATCATGAAGTACATGCCCACCGACGAGGTGCGCATGACCTTCAAGGGCCCCGAGCGCGCCGCCACCTGCGAACCGGTGGGCTGGAACGACCCGGCGGCGTACCTGACGCTGGTCATGCCGCTCCGGTTGGTGGACTGATCTGACGGCTCGGCGGCTGGACGGCTGGTCGGCTCGGCCTTCCCGACCGGCCGACCGGAGTCCGAGCCGCCGAGTCGCCGAGCCGCCGAGCCGCCCTCATGCCCCGCGCCCCCAAGCCATCCACATCATCGGCGTCCCCATGGACCTCGGGTCCGGGCGTCGCGGCGTGGACATGGGTCCCTCCGCCATCCGCATCGCCGGCCTCAACGACCGCCTGCGCGAGCAGGGCTACACCGTCATCGACGAGGGCGACCTCGACATCCGCAACATGGAGGTCATGCGCGTCGGCGACCGCCGGGCGCGCTACCTCGCGGAGATCGTCCAGGCCAACACCCGCCTGGCCGAGCGGGTGCGCGCCGTGCTGGCGCGGGGCCACGTCCCCCTGGTGCTCGGCGGCGACCACTCGATCGCGGTGGGCACCATTTCCGGCGTGGCGGCCCACGCCCGGAGCAAGGGCCGGAAGGTCGGCGTGCTCTGGGTCGACGCGCACAGCGACATCAACACCCCGAAGACCTCGCCCTCCGGCAACGTCCACGGCATGCCGCTCGCCGCGCTGCTCGGCCTGGGCCCCGCGCCGCTGGGCCGGATCGCCGGCCGCTTCCGCAAGGTGGAACCGGGCCACGTGGCGCTGGTGGGGATCCGCAGCGTGGATGACGGCGAGCGCGAGCACCTGCGCCGGCTCGGCGTGCACGTCTACACCATCGCCGACATCGACCGCCATGGCATCCACATCGTCATGGAGAAGGCGCTCGCCCAGGTCACCAAGGACACCGACTACGTCCACGTGAGCTTCGACCTCGACGCCGTGGATCCGTCGCTCGCGCCCGGCGTCGGCACCCCGGTCAAGGGCGGCCTCGACTACCGCGAGGCCCAGCTGCTCATGGAGTCGCTCGCCGCCGCCCGGGTCGTCACCTCGCTCGAGATGGTCGAGGTGAACCCCATCCTCGACGATCGCAACCGCTCCGCCGAGTTCGCCGTGGAACTGGTCCAGTCGGCGTTCGGGAAGCAGATTCTGTAGGCGGCTCGGCGGCTCGGCGGCTCGGCGGCTCGGCGGCTCGGCGGCTCGGCGGCTCGGCGGCTGGGCGATTGGGCGAGCAGTTCCCCCTTCCCGTTTCCCTCTTCCCGTTTCCCTTTTCTCTCCTTCTCCCCCATGGACCTCAAGAACAACCCTCCCCCCATGGCCCGGCGCGGCATCGGCCTCGCCATGGCCGTCGCCAGCGCGTGGATGACCAACCAGGCCTGGGTGCAGGCCCGTGAAGAGGGCCAGTTTTCCATGCTTGCGGGGCTGGCCGGCCCCGCCTTCGTGGTGCTGGGCATCGGGCTGGTGCTGTTCAAGGGCTACCGGCAGGAACGGCTGGAGCGGGGGGAGGACATCTCGCAGCTGCAGGGGATGGACCTGCTTACGCCGCGCTGGAAGGCCGTGCTGGGCGTGGCCCTGGCGGCGATGGCCCTCAACTACGCGCTGCTCACCGGCCTGCTCTGACCCCGGCGCGCACCGCAGTGCGCGCCTCAGCCCGCGATGAACGCCGCCACCCGGTCCATCACGCCCGGGTCCCGCATGATCGCGTGGTGGCCCAGCCCCTCGGTGCGCACGAAGGTGGCCCCCGGCCACGCCTCCGCGATCGCCTTGCCGTAGCCGATGGGGATGTCCGTGTCGTCGCGGTCGTGGACCACCAGCGCCGGGATGGTGAACGCGGTGGCCAGGTGCGGCACGTAGAGGTCGCCGTACTTGAGCTTGTAGCGCCGCTCCAGGTTGGTGCGCAGCCGTGCGCGCGCCTTGGGCGGGAGCGCCACGTGGTCGGCGAACTGGTCGAAGAACTCCGGCGGCGCGGCGAAGGGCGCGATCAGCGCCGCGCGCTGCAGCGAGAGCCCGCGCGCCAGCGCCACCGCGATGGCGCCCCCACCGAGCGAGTGTCCCACCGCCGCGTGCAGCGGCCCCAGCTGCCGGCTCACCTCGAGCAGGGCGGCGGCGTACTCCGGCAGGCTGGTGTACTGCCCCGGCGAGCGGCCGTGGGCGGGACCGTCGTAGGCCACGGCGGAGAAGCCGGCCGCCACCAGCCGCGGCACCAGCACCCGGAAGCGCGCGGCGCGGCTGGCCCACCCATGCACCAGCAGCACCGTCGGCCCCTCGCCCCAGCGCCACGCCGCCAGCGTCCCCACGCTGATGGGCAGCTCGAACGGGGTGCCGGTGGCCAGGAAGTCGTCCTCGTGGGGTCGGGCCGCGGCGCGGGGCGGCCGGGTGAAGAGCCGTTCGGCCAGCCGGGCGGCGCGCTCCGGGGCCACCCGGCCCAGGGTGCGCATCGCCGTCCGCACGGTGAACAGCTGCAGCCGCTTCCGCATCAGGGGGCCGCCTCCGCCGCCGTGTCGGCCGGGGCGGGCAGGGTATCGACCGGGACCGGTTCGTCGGGCGGCGGGGCTTCCAGGGGCGCTGGCGCGGTGTCGGGGAGCGCCGCCGTGGAGTCCGTCGCCACCGCCGGCGGTTCGGTCTCGGTCTCCACCTTCGGCACCTCCACCGCCTCCCCCCGCAGCCGGCGCAGGATCAGGTTCTGGCGCCAGCGCATCCGGCCCGGGCGGTAGCCGGGGTTGGACGAGAGCGGGAACGGCAGCGCGCCGGCCAGCGCCGCGGCCTGCTCGGTGGTGAGCTGGCGGGCGCTGCGCTTGAAGTAGCGCTGGCTCGCCGCCTCGACCCCCCAGGTGCCGCGGCCGAGCTCCACGATGTTCAGGTAGAGCTCCATGATCCGGTCCTTCCCCAGCGCCGACTCCAGCCGCCAGGTGATCACCGCCTCCTTCACCTTGCGGAGCGGGTTGCGGGAGGCGCTGAGGTAGAGGTTCTTGGCCAGCTGCTGCGAGATCGTGCTGGCGCCGCGCAGCTTGTCGCGCCGGCTCCAGGCGTGGGGCAGCAGGGCGGTGAGCTCCCGGCGGTCGCGCGGGTTGTCCCAGGCGAAGGTCCGGCGCTGGTAGCCCAGCGCGTGGGCCAGCGCCAGGTAGTCGAGCCCGCCGTGGATGCGGAAGTTGTTGTCCTCGCCGATGATCACGGCGTCCTGCATCACCGGGGCGATGGAATCGAGCGGCACGGGGCGGTACAGCACCGGCACGGTGTCGCCGGCGCGCATCGCCATGAAGGCGGTCTGCCGGGGCCAGTGGGTGCGGTACCAGAGGGGGGGCGGCCAGATGGCGAAGAGCCACGCCACGAACAGCGCCGCCAGGGCGAGGAGCACGGTGAGGGCGCGGCGCATGCCGGGCCTCAGCGCAGCAGCGTGAACAGGAGCGTCGAGGATTCCCGCGCCGGCACCGACTGCCCGATCGTCGGGAGGCTCACCACCAGGTCGGTCCAGCGGCGGCCTTCCACCTGCACCACGCGGCCGTCGGGGAACAGCTGGTAGGCCAGGCTGTCGGCGCCGGTGCCGGCCACGCTGATCGGCTGGCCGAACTGGGTGCCGGTGCCGCTCGCGGCGCGGCTGCGCAGCACCTCCACCGGCACCGCCCCGGCGGCGCTGAGCGCGGTGCCGGCGGCGAGCTGGCTGTGCACCACCTCGGTGGCGGCGAAGGCGCTCACCCGGCCGTCCATGGTGGTGGAGTCGGTCCAGCGGGCGCCGGGCAGCGCGCCCTGCGGCGGCAGCGGGGGGAAGAGCAGCTGCAGCTCGTCGCGGATCTGGCTCGCCGCGAGCGAGGGCGAGGTGCCGGCGTCCACGCGGGTGTGGCCCGCGGTGTCGCGCCAGGCGGTCCAGCGCGCGGCGCGGGCGCTGTCGAGCAGCAGCGCGGCGAAGGCGAAGCCGCTGTCGGGGCGCACCGAGTCGACCACCGCGGTGATGCGGCTGCCGCTGTCGGCGTGCACCAGGGTGAGCGTGAGGTACGCCGTCCGCGCCAGCTGCTGCACCTGGGTCTCGCCGCTGGGCATCGTGGCGGTGAGCGAGTCGCGGCGGTGGAACGCGTAGCGGACGATGCCGCCGCCGCTGCGCGGGTAGCGCAGCGCCACCGGCGGCGCCGGCGTGGTGCGCACCGGGTCGACGCTGGGGCGGGGCGTGGCGGGCGGGGCCGGGGCGGGACCCCCGGGACGGCTCGCGGGGCCCCCCGAGGCGCATGCCGCGCCCAGGAGCAGCCCCGCGACCCGCCAGCCGTGGCGCATGGCTATTTGAGCAGCGTGGTGGAGCCCTCGAGCTTCACCGTCACCGGGATCGGCTCGGGGAGCTGGGCCACGGTGACCGCGATGTTCTGGGTGCCGGCGAACGACGACGAGAGGCAGGTGCCGTCGGTGGCCACGAGCCAGCTCGAGGTGGCGGTGCCGTTCCCCTCGAGGCTCATGCTCCCCTGCGGGCCGTTCTGCTGCCCGGACATCGCCGTGCTCGACGCGCCCGCCAGCCGCAGCACCTTGGCGCCGTTCACGGTCTCGCCCGTGGTCTGGAAGTTCGTCACGGTGCGGACCGCCACGCCGTCGTTGTCCGACTCGGTGGTGTCGGTCCACGCCTGGCCCTCGCGGGTGCCGGCCTTCATCGGCGGCAGCAGCTGCTGCAGCACGCCCTGCATGGTGTTGGCGGCGGGGTTCTCGGAGCCGCTCTTGAGCTCCTTCACCCGGCCGTTCGGCTGCCGGAACCCGGTCCAGGTGGTGCCCGCCGCGCCCGTCGCCATCTCCCCGACGAAGGGCGAGCCCTCGCCCGGCAGCAGCGAGTCGAGCACGATCGTCACCGCCTGCCCGCCGGCGCTGTCCTTCATCGTCACGGTCACGAACCCGGTGTTGGTGAACTCCTGCTTCTGCTCACCCTGTCCCACCGCGGTGAGGTCCTGCGTGACCGCGGTCTTCACCTCGACCCGGTACCGCGCCGGACCCGCGGGGGCCGCATCGGTCCACGCCGCGAGGGCGCTCACGCTGACCAGGGCGACCAGCCAGGGACGAACCGTCATGACTTCCTCTGTGTGATGGGGAGATGGACTGCGACTAGAGAGAGGCCGGCGACTGCAGGTCGGCCTTGGTCTTGCCGAAGACGGCCACCAGCTCCACCTCGTCGCTGGTGACCTTGAGGAGCCGCCAGCCGCGCTTCCACATGTCCTGCCGCCAGGTGGCGAGCCGGTCCCAGTCCGTGGCCGCGGTCCGGAACACCCGCAGTTCCGCCACCTGCTCCCACGAATCCGGGTACGGCTTGTTCCGATCCGGCGACGACGGCGATCGACTCATGCGTGACACCCTGCTGGACACTGACTCAGGAACCTACCCCGGGCGCCCGGGGGACGGGAGGGCCGGGGCGCCCCGGGCGGCGCACGACGCGCGCTCCCCCGCGGATCCCCGGCCCCAGGCCAGACCGTAAGCCGAGTTCTGTTTCCCTCGGGGTTGCCCCTCCGGGAGATGGTCATCTATCTGGGACGGCCGTCGCCGGCCGCCTCGAGCAGCCTACCCGCGGCTTGGAATCCCGGGGCAAGCCCCGTCGTCCCATGGGCGGTGTGGGTCACACCTCGCCGCTTATTTGGCCTTGCACCGACTGGGGGTTGCCGTGCCCCCTTGCTTGCGCTCGGGGCGGTGGGCTCTTACCCCACCGTTTCACCCTTACCCCCGGCTCGCGCCGGAGGCGGTCTGTTTTCTGTGGCCCTGTCCGTCGCCTTGCGGCGCCCAGGCGTTACCTGGCAGTCTACCCGGTGGAGCTCGGACTTTCCTCGGGACCGGTTGCCCGGCCCGCGACCATCACGTCCAGCCTGTGTGGGAAAGATACGTGAGGGGACCGGCTGGGGTCAGGGGGGCTACCCCGGGCCGGCCAGGCCGGCCAGCCGGGTGCGCACCCGGCCGATCAGGGGGGTGAGGGTGCTGTCGGCGTCCTCCCACTGGGCCAGCGCCCCCTCGTACTCCTTCCGGGCCAGGTCGGGCTTGCCCTGCCCCTCGTAGATCTCCCCGCGCAGCACCCGGGCCTGGCCCAGCAGCAGCCAGCGCACGTCGAATCCCTCCTGGGAGAAGTGCTCCGGCGCGAAGATCTCGAGCGAGGCCAGGGCGCGGGTGTCGTCGCCCAGGGCGTGCCAGGCGTGGGCCGCGATCATGTGGCGGTAGCCCCACCACTGGGGCCGCTTGTGGTAGACCGGCGGGGTGGCGGAGTCCGGCAGCGCCAGCAGGGCGCGGGCCCGGGTCGAGTCGCCCCGGTCGAGCGCGGTGAGGGCCTGCAGCTCGGGCGGCGTGGGATTGCCGTCGAGGGCCTGCAGCTCCTCGAGCGGGCGCGGGTCCGACGGGTCCTGCAGGAACAGCCCCATCGCCGCCGCCCAGCCGTAGTTGACGATCGCGGCGCGGTTGCCGCGCGGGGCGCGGCGGGCGCTGTCCGCCACGTCGTCCCACAGCGGCTGCAGCCGCGCCGCGGGCGCGCCCAGCGCCGTGAACAGGTGGCTCTGCAGCAGGTAGTCGTACAGGGTGCGGCCGTGCAGCCGCTGCGACTGCTGGGCGGAGGGCATGTAGCCCGCGCTCACCTCCGCCGCGAGCGTCAGGCTCTTGCCCGCCAGCTCCACCTTGCCCGCGTACCCGAGCAGGTTGGCGCCGCCGGCCACCTCGCCCACCGCGGTGATCGGCAGGCGGGTCACGTCGAAGTCGCCGGCCGTCAGGGTGTCGAGCGCGCCCGCGACGGCCTTGAGCGCCTCACGGGTCTCGCCGGTGGCGGCGAGCACCCGCCCCCGGAGGAAGGGCAGGTCGGCCCGGTCGCGGCCCTCGGGCGCCAGCCGGAGCCGGTCCATCTCGCGCAGCGCCTGGGCCCGGTCGTCGGACGCCAGCAGGGCGTAGAGCAGCGCGTTCTGGGCATGGTCGTTGTCCGGCTGCCGCGACATCCAGTCGCGCGCGCTGGCGATGCCGTCGGTCCGGGCGCGGCGGATCGCCTGCGCCAGCGCGAACGAATCAAGGCCCGGCCGGCCCCCCTCGCGCCCCGGCGAGACCAGCGAGTCGTTGGGCAGCAGCGCCATGAACGGCTTGTCCTGCGCCGCCTGGCGGTAGATCCACGCCACGTGCTCGAAGGCCAGGAAGTATTCCGGGTCCAGCGCGAGGGTCCGCTTGAAGGCGCGCAGCGAGCGGGTCATCCGGCTCGCCACGTTGGTGCTGGCCGTGTCGTGGAACCAGGCGTCGCCCAGCCCGTACCAGGCGTCGGCGTCGGTGGAGTCCTTGGCCAGCAGCGCCCCGTACGCCGCCTGCCCGCGGGCGTAGTCCCCCTCGAGGAACAGCCGGTAGGCGCCGATCATCGCGCGGTCGTGCTCGGGCAGGCGGCCCGCGAACCGGGTGGCCCGCTGGATCGAGACCAGCCCGAGGGAATCGGCGGGGCCGGCGAGCCAGCCGCGGGTGAGCGAGAGCCGGTAGTAGGCCAGGCCGAAGCTGGTGTCGGTCTCGACCGCGCGCCGGAAGCCCTGCTCCGCGGCGCCGAGGTTCCAGCGGTTGAGGTCGTCCATGCCGGCGAGGTAGGCGCGATAGGCCTCGATGGACGGGGTGGTCACCCGCGCCAGGTCGGCGGTCATCCCGGCCGGCGCGCCGGAGATGTTGAGCAGCCGCAGGGCCAGCTGGTCGAACAGCGGCCGGGCGTCGTCGCCGGGGCGGCCGTGCACCTCGGCCGCGTCCACCCGCGCCCCGCTCGCCACGTCGAACACCCGCGCCAGCAGGTGCAGCGAGTCGCCCACCCGGGTGAATTCCCCGAGCACCACCGTCCAGGCCCCGGCGTCGCGGGCCAGCCGCCGCGCCATCTCGAGCCCGGGCGCCGCCCGCGGGTCGAGCTTGCGGCGCGCCAGCAGGTCGTGCAGCCGCTCGTGGTCCACCACGGTCAGGTCGGTCCACTGCGACAGGTTGAGCGCCAGCATGCTGACGCTGCCGTCGCGCAGCCACTCCACCGTCGGGTCCTGCCGCTGGTTGTCGAAGGGCAGCACCAGGATCGAGTGCCGCGGGTTCACCCCTTCCGGCGGGCCGCCGGGGCGCAGGGCCAGGAACCCCACCACCAGCAGCGCCAGGCCGAGGGCGGCGGCGACCAGCCCGACGCGGCGGCCGCGGGTCGGCGGCGCCGGCGCGCTGGTCCGGCCCTGCGCGGCATCGCGCATCTCGGCGCCGGTCTGCCACCGCCGCGCCGGGTCCTTCTCCAGCGCCCGGGTCACCGCGTGCGCCAGTGACGCCGGCGTCTCGGGCCGCTTCCCCGCCACCGGCGCCGCCACCTCGGCCAGGTGCTTGGAGGCCACCGCGGCCGCGTTCTCGGCGCGGAAGGGGGGCCGGCCGGTGAGCATCTCGTACGCCACCACGCCGAGCGCGTACAGGTCGCTGCGGGCGTCGACCTGCTCCCCCGCCGCCTGCTCGGGACTCATGTACGTCGGGGTGCCCACCGCCACGCCCTGCGCGGTGCGGGCGCCGTCGCCCTCGCCCGCCATCACCCGCGCGATGCCGAAGTCGGCCAGCATGGCGCGGCCGGATCCCTCGTCGAGGAGGATGTTCTCCGGCTTCACGTCGCGGTGCACCAGCCCCGCGCGGCCCGCGGCGTCGAGCGCGTCGGCCAGGTCGGCCACGATCCGCTCCACCTGGTCCACCGGCAGCGCCCCCTCCCGCTGCAGCCGCTGCCGCAGGCTCTCGCCGGGGACGTAGTCCATGACGTAGTAGAAGACGCCGGTCGCCTCGCCCGCGGTGTGCACCGCCACGATGCCGGGATGCCGCAGCCGCGCGATCATGCGCGCCTCGGCGAGGAACCGCTCCGTGATGGTGGTGTGTACCGCGAGTTCGGGATGCACCACCTTCACCGCCACCGGGCGGTCGAGGGTGGTGTCGCGCGCCAGGAAGACCACGCCCATGCCGCCGTGGCCCAGCGCCCGCTCGATGCGGTACTGTGCCCCAAGCGCGGCCTGCAGGCGGGCCATCAGTTCCGGCGGCTCGGTCATGGTCCTGAACTTAGGTCGAGAGACGGGAGACGCCTACCGGGGCCCCCTGGTGGACGGGACCCCCCTTGAGCCCTGACGCGCCGGGCCCCGCCAAGGTTGCAGCCTGCGCCACCCCGTGATTGAACGAAGGTTGAGCACTCCACCCTATGCTGGCGGCCATCCTCCACCTGGATGCCCCCATGCCGCCGCGTCCCGCCGCCCCCATCGTCGCCACCGTGCTCCGGCCCGAGGAGCGGCAGCGGCTCGATGCCGCGGGCACCGGCTGGTTTTCGCTCGTCCACCGCGAGTCCATCCCCGAGGCCATCCGCACCGTCCGGGAGCGCCCGGTGGACGCCGTCCTGGTCTCGGTGCACCAGTGCCCGGAGCAGCAGTTCGACTCCCTGGGCCACCTGGTGCGCGGCTTCCCCGGCATCCCCACCGTCGCCCTGGTGAGCAGCCACGACCCGCGCGGCTCGGAGGTCCTGCTCCACCTCGGCGCGAGCGGCGTGCGGCAGGTCATCGACGTCACCGGCCCCGAGGGGTGGCACCGGCTGCGCAGCCTCCTCGGCCAGCCCGCCACCCGCGACGCCGCCCGCATCCAGGGCCCGGTCCTCGCCGCCCTGGGCGATGACGCCCCGCCCGACACCCGGCTCTTCTTCGAGGCCCTCATCCGCCTGGCCCCCGAGGTGCCCACCGCGCTCCAGTTCGCCGCCCAGCTCGGCATTCCCGCGACCACGCTCATGTCCAGGTTCGGGCGGGCCGGCCTGCCGTCCCCCAAGAGCTACCTGGCCGCGATGCGGCTGGTGCATGCCACGCTGCTCTTCGAGCGGCAGGGTTACACCGTCGCCGACGTGGCGTACCGGCTCGACTACTCGTCTCCCCAGAGTCTCGGCCGGCATGTGCGGGGCTTGATGGGGATCACCACGTCGGAGCTGCGCCGGCGTTTTCCCTTCGACGCGGCGCTCGACCGGTTCCTGGTGCTGATGGTGGAGCCCTACCGGGAGGTGTGGCAGCGCTTCCGGCCCCTGGCCCGGGGCGCGAAGCGCTGAACCGGGGACCGGCGCCTACTTGAGGCCGAGTCTCGTGGAAGTCGTCAACGCAACTACCTTGTGGCCAGCCGCTTCCAGGGTGGCCCGTCCGCCTTCCTCGCGGTCGACCACGGCCAGCACCCCCAGCACGGTGCCGCCCTCCTCGCGGATGGACTCGATGGCCTTGAGGGCGGAGCCGCCGGTGGTGATCACGTCCTCGACCACGACCACGGCGTCGCCGGCGGTGAAGTTCCCCTCCACCCGGCGGCCGGTGCCGTGGGCCTTGGCCTCCTTGCGGACGCTGAAGGCATCGACGATCGGGGGGCGGCCCACGCTGGCGGCGGCGATGGCGTAGGCCACCGGGTCGGCGCCCATGGTGAGCCCGCCGATGCTGCGGGGCGCCCAGCCGGCCTCGCGCAGGGCGGCGAGCCCCAGCTGGCCGATGAGCACCAGCCCCTCGGCGGCCATGGTGGTGAGCCGGCAATCGATGTAGAACGTGGAGGTGCGGCCGGAGGCGAGCACGAAGTGGCCCCGCTTGACGGACCGCGCCAGCAGCAGTCGGTCGAGCGCGGCGGCATCCGCGGTGGTCATTTGCCGAAGAGGCTCTTGAGAAAGCTCTTGCGTTCGCCGCCCTGACGCAGCGCGGTGCAAAGTCGGGCGGTGAACTCGTCAACCGTCTTGCTGCGCTTGCTCAGGTCCCGTTCCAGGCCGGCCATGATGGCCTCTTCCACGGCCACCGGGAACTTGAGTCCCTTCACCGCCTGGTTGAGCGGCGTGGGCGGCTGGGTGAGCAGCTGCTGGAACAGCTCCCGGGGGGAGCGGCCGTTGTAGGGCAGCGCGCTGGTGAGGAGGTAGTAGGCGATCGTGGCGAGGCTGTAGACGTCGGCCTGCTCGCTGACCAGCTCGCCGGAGAGCGCCTCGGGGGCCACGTACTGCAGGGTCCCCACGAAGAACCCGGTGCGGGTGAGCCGCTCCTCGGGCTTGAGGTCGGCGTCGCGGGCGATGCCGAAGTCGAGCAGGACCGCGCGCTGGGTTTCGGGGTTGTACTGGATGTTGGCGGGCTTGAGGTCCCGGTGGATGATGCCCTGGGAGTGCGCGGCGGTGAGCGCCCCGCCGATCTGCTCGATGATGTGGCTCACCAGCGCGGGCGCCAGTTGCCCGGAGCGGATCGCGAACTTCTCCAGCGCCTCGCCCTCGACCCACTCCATGGCGAGGTAATACAGGTCCTCGGTCTGGCCGTAGGCGTAGGTCTTGACGATGTTCGGGTGGCTGACGCGGGTGCCGAATTCCGCCTCCCGCAGGAAGCGCTTGATGGCCACCGGATCCTGCGCCAGGCGGGTGCGCAGGACCTTCACGGCGGCGATACCGGTCTCGGGGTGTTCGGCCTTGTAGACGGTGGCGGTTCCGCCCTCGCCCACGTGGGCGAGGAGGCGGTACCCCGCGATCGTCCGGCCGATGAGGCTGTCCTGACTCATGGGATGCTCCAAGCTAGTCCCGCTCCAATGGGGGAGCAAGCAGCCGTTGCTTGACGCTCTTCCACCACGATCACTAAGCTAGGTCATGATGCCCCGACCCACTGCCGCCGTCGCCGTCCTCGCCGCCCTCGCGCTCACCGGCTGTGGTTCGTGGGGCCGGGTGGGGAGCCAGCCGCAGCCCAACCAGGGCCAGACCCTGACCCAGATGCTGGACCTCACCTCGGTGTACCGGCGGCTGGGGCGGCTCACGGCCGGCCCGCCGCTCCCCTTCGTGGCCGAGGTGGGCTTCTTCGGCGGTCCCGGCGACTCCACCGTGGCGCTGATGGGCCTGTCGCTCGAGAGCCGCAACCTGGCCTTCCAGAAGGACGGCGATGCCTTCGCCGCCCGGTACCGGGTGGAGTTCTCCGCCACCCCGGTGGGTGGCGGGGCCACGATCGTGGCGGCCAAGGACCAGACGGTCCGGGTGGGGACGTTCGCCGAGACCCAGCGCAATGACGAGAGCGTGCTGTACCAGGATGGTCTCACGCTCGCCCCGGGCAACTACCGGCTGGTGCTGCAGGTGATCGACCAGCTCGGCGCCCGCACCGGCCGGGCCGAGGGGGTGTACCAGGCGCCGGCGTTCGCGGCGGGCACCGTCTCCGCGCCGCGGCTGGTGTACCAGAGCAGCGGGCGCACCACCCGCGCCGCGCCGCTGGCCATCATCCTCAACCCGCGCGGCACCGTGGCGTACGGCGGGGACACCGCCGCGGCCTACGTCGAGGCGTACGGCCTCACCGGACCCACCACCGTGCCCGTGGTGCTCCGCGACATGCGCGACAGCGTGATCCGCATCGACTCGCTGCGCTTCGCCGGCGGCCAGGCGGTGGAGAGCGCGCTCATCCGCTTCACCCCTGACTCCGCCCCGCTCGGCGAGCTGCACATCGTGGTGGGGAGCGGCCAGGTCCAGGACAGCACCATCGCCGTGGTGTCGTTCTCGCAGGGATGGGTGGTCACCAACTTCGACGACCTGGTGGCGCTGCTGCGCTACTTCACGCCCTCGCCGGGACTCGACTCGCTGCGCAAGGCCCCCGCCGCCGAGCGGGGTGAGGCCTGGAAGCGGTTCTATCACGCCTCCGACCCCAACACCGCCACGCCCGCCAACGAGGCGCTCGACCAGTACTTCGCCCGGCTGGCGCGCGCCAACCAGCGCTTCCGCGACGAGGGCGTCGCCGGCTGGCGCACCGACCGGGGCGAGGTCTACATCCGCCTCGGCGAGCCGGACGAGATCTTCGACGCCAGTCCCGCCAGCGAGGGGCGCCTGATCCGCTGGGGCTACACCGGGTACCAGCTGGTGCTCTACTTCGTGGACGAGACCGGCTTCAGCCGCTACCGGCTGACCCCCGGTTCCCGCGCGGAACTGGAACGGGTGATGGCCCGGCTGTCGCGCCAGGCGGACTGAGGCCGACCGCGGGACGCGGGATCGGACGGCGTTAGACCAGGGGCGCAGGCCCCGTCGTTCCGCTTCCCGCTTCCCGTTTCCCGTTTCCCGTCGTCTCCCCCCCGCCCTACCCCCTCCGGCGTCGGCGCGGCACATTCCCCCCATGCCGCATTCGCCCCCCCAGCTGTTCCTCATCGACGGTTATGCCCTGATCTACCGGGCCTTCTTCGCCCTCATCACCCGCCCGCTCCGCACCACCCGGGGTGAGAACACCTCCGCCGCGTGGGGGGTGGTGAACTTCCTGCTGCGGCTGCGGGAGAAGTACCGGCCGGAGTACCTGGCCTGGGTGCACGACGCGGGTGACTCCTTCCGCACCGCGCTCTACCCCGAATACAAGTCCACCCGCGAGAAGCTCGACGACGAGCTGCAGGCCGAGTTCGACCGCTCGGTGGTGCGGATCGAGCAGCTGCTGCATGCCTTCCGGGTGCCGGTGGTGGCGGTCCAGGGGTACGAGGCGGACGACGTCATCGGCACCATGGCGCGGCTGGGGGTGGACCAGGGGTGGCAGGTGGTGGTGGTCTCGGGCGACAAGGACTTCTACCAGCTGATCGGCCCGCGGGTGGCGCTGCTCAACCCGGGCCGGGGCGGTCCCGGCGCGGTGGACGAGCTCTGGGTGGACGAGTCCAACGCCGCCGACCGCCTCGGCGTGCCGCCGGGGCAGGTGGTGGACTACCTGGCGCTGGTGGGCGACGCCTCCGACAACGTGCCCGGGGTGAAGGGCATCGGCAGCAAGGGCGCGGTGGAGCTGCTCACGCAGTTCGGGAGCCTGGAGGCGATGCTGGGCCGCACCGGCGAGGTGAAGGGCAAGCGCTCCCGCGAGGCGCTGGAGCAGCACGCCGCCGACGCGCGGCTGTCGCGGGAGCTGGTGACCATCAAGCGCGACGTGCCGGTGACGCTCGACCCGGCGGCGCTGGCCGAGCAGGAGCCGGACCGGGCGGAGCTGCTGCGGGTGGTGAGCGAGCTCGAGTTCTACACCCTGGCCAAGCGGCTGGAGGGCGCCGCCGAGGCCGCGGCCGCGCCGGCGGCAGCGGCGGCGGCCCCCGCCGCGGGCCGGGAGGACGCGGCGGGGATGGCGGTGCCGGTGCTCGACGACCCCGCGGGGCTGCCCGCGCTGCTCGAGCGGCTGCGGCGGGCGCCGCTGGTGGCGCTCGACACCGAGACCAGCTCGCTCGAGCCGCACGACGCCGAGCTCATCGGGCTGTCGCTGGCGGCGGCGCCGGACGAGGTCTGGTACCTGCCCTTCGGGCACCGGCCCCCGGCGGGGGAACTGGCGGCCCCCGACCCGGTGCGCAACCTGCCGCCGCTCACCGACCCCGCGTGCGCGGGGCTGGTGGCGCTGCTGCGCGACCCGGCGGTGCCCAAGGCGGGCCACAACCTCAAGTACGACTGGCAGGTGCTGCGCCGGGCCGGGGTGGAGCTGGCGGGCGCGGCCTACGACTCCATGCTCGCCAGCTTCGTGCTCGACCCGGGCCGCCGCTCGCACGCCATCGACACCCTGAGCCTGGAGCACCTGGGCCGCGGCATGCGGAGCTACACCGACCTCACCGGCAAGGGCAAGGCGCAGATCCCCTTCGCCGAGGTCCCGGTGGCGGAGGCGGCCGCGTACTGCGGCGCCGACAGCGCAACCGTGCTGGCGCTGCACCAGTTCTTCGCGCCGTCGCTGCGGGAGATGGGGCTCGAGCCGCTGCTGCGCGACCTCGAGATGCCGCTGGTGCCGGTGCTGGTGGACATGGAGTGGGACGGCATCGCGATCGACCCCGTGCTGTTCAGCCGGGTGTCCGTGGAGCTTACCACCGACCTGGTGGCGCTCGAGGCGAAGATCGCCCAGGCCGCCGGGGCCACCGTCAACCTCAACTCCCCGAAGCAGCTCGCCGCGCTCCTGTTCGAGAAGCTGCAGCTGCCGGTGCTCAAGAAGACCAAGACCGGCCCCTCCACCGACGCCGACGTGCTGGAGCAGCTCTCGGCCCTGGGGCACGAGGTGCCGGGGCTGATCCTGGAGTACCGCGAGGTGCAGAAGCTCAAGAGCACGTACGTGGACGTGCTCCCCACCCGCGTGAACCGCTCCACCGGCCGGATCCACACCAGCTTCAACCAGACCGGCGCCGCCACCGGCCGGCTCTCCTCGTCCGATCCGAACCTGCAGAACATCCCGGTGCGCTCCCCGCGGGGCGAGGAGATCCGCAAGGGCTTCGTGCCCAAGCCGGGGTGCCGCTTCGTGGTGGCGGACTACTCGCAGATCGAGCTGCGGCTCATGGCCCACCTCTCCGAGGACCCGGCCTTCATCGAGGCGTTCCGCTCCGGCGGCGACATCCACCGCCAGACCGCGGCGGTGATCTTCGGGGTGCCACTGGCCCAGGTGACCAGCGAGATGCGGTCGCGGGCCAAGACCATCAACTTCGGCACGATCTACGGCCAGGGCCCGTTCGCCCTCTCCCGGCAGCTGGGGATCACGCAGGAGGAGGCCCGGACCTTCATCCAGCAGTATTTCGAGCGCTTCGCCGGGGTGCGGGCCTACCTCGACCTGCAGGTCCGGCTGGCCCGGGAGCATGGGTACGTCGAGACCCTCTTCGGCCGGCGGCGCTACATCCCGGAGATCAACGAGAAGAACTTCAACCTGCGGGCCTTCGCCGAGCGGACCGCCCAGAACACCCCGCTCCAGGGGTCGGCGGCCGACCTGATCAAGGTGGCCATGGTCCGGATCCACGCCGCCCTGGCCGAATCCCGGCTCCCGGCCCGGTTGTTGCTACAGGTGCACGACGAACTGGTCCTCGAGGCCGAAACCGCCGCAGTCGACGAGGCGGTGGCGCTGGTGCGCCGGCACATGGAGGGGGCGGCGGCGCTCAAGGTCCCGCTGGTGGTGGAGGTGGGGGTGGGGGACAACTGGCTCGAGGCCAAACACTGAGGAACTCCCGCATGCGACACGACCCCACCCGGCGTGGTTTCACCATCATCGAGATGCTGATGGTCATGGTGGTGATCGGCATCCTGGCCACGCTGGCGTTCGCCCGGCTGCAGAACACCAAGGACAAGGCCACCATCGCCAGCATGACCTCCGACCTGCGGGCCGTCACCGAGGAGCAGGAAGCGTTCTACTTCGACCACCGCTTCTACAGCGCCACCACCGACTCGCTCAACCCCAACTACACCGCCGGCAACACCATCACGATCCACGAGGCCACCGCCTCCGGCTGGTCCGGGAGCGTGGCCAACCCGAAGGTCACCAAGCAGTGCTACGTGGTCGTGGGGAATGCGGTGCCGGTCGGCTCGGCGACGAACGACGGGGCGATCAGCTGCTCGTGATTTGAATCGGGGGGAAGCGGGAAGAGGGAAACGGGAAGCGGGAATAGGGAAGGACGTGGAAGCCCGCGGTGGGCCAACACGTCCTTCGCGCTTCCCGCTTCCCTTCAGTTCATGTCGTGGCCTTGGGCTTGCGCCGGTAGCCCGGCCACCAGTTCCATTCGCCCGCCAGGTGCATGATGGCGGGCACCAGCACCATCCGGATGATCGTGGCGTCGAGCAGCACCGCGACCGCCAGCCCGAAGCCCAGGAACTGCATCGCCAGCACCCGGGCGAAGGCGAACACCCCGAAGACCAGGATCATGATCAGCGCCGCGCTGGTAATCACCGAGGCGGTGGCCGAGAGCCCCTCCTCGGTGGCCTTCTCGTTGTTGCCGGTCTTGTCGAACGCCTCCTTGACCCGGGCCAGCAGGAACACCTCGTAGTCCATGCTGAGGCCGAACACCACGGCGAAGACCAGCACCGGGACCACCACGAAGATGGCCGAGGTGGGGCCGTCGAGGCCGAAGAGGCCGGCGCCGATGCCGTGCTGGAACACCAGCACGATGAGGCCGAAGGTGGCACTCACCGAGAGGGTGTTCATGATGACCGCCTTGATCGGCACCAGCACGGAGCGGAACACGATGGCGAGCATGAGCCCGGTGCAGCCCAGGATCAGCACCACCAGCATCGGGAAGCGGCGCAGCAGCACGTCCTGCAGGTCGAGGCTCGCCGCGGTGTAGCCCCCCACCACGATCGTGGCGCCGCGCAGCTGCTTGGGCGGGGTCCGGGCCAGGGTCCGCGCGTGGCGCGAGAGGTCCATCCCCGAGGTGAGGCTGGTGGTGTCCCGGAGCACCACGTCGATCAGCGTCACCCGCTGGTCGGTGGAGAGGTAGGCGTCGAGGAAGCCGCCGTAGCGGGCGCGGGCGTCCTCGAGGTTGCCGTAGAGGATCGAGTACTCGAGGATGCCCATCCCCGGCTCGAGGTCCACCAGGCTGCGCACCTGGGCCACCCGGCCGTCGGCCTTGAGCGAATCGGACAGCGCCCGGAGCCCGCGCAGGCTGGCCGCGGAGACCGCGCTCTGGCCCTCGGGCAGCTCGATCACCATCCGCACCGGCAGGATGATGTTGGCCACGCCCATGGCCTCGAGGGTCTGCACCCCCTGGCCGGCCTCCGTGGCGGTGGGCCACCAGTTGCGGGCCGGCAGCCCGATCCGGATCCAGAACACCGGGGCAGTGAGCAGCGCGATCACCGTCCCGCCGAGGGTGAGGGCGCGGAGCGGGTTGCGGGAGAGGCTGCGGGCCCACTTCTCCCAGGCGCCGGGGGCGTGGTACCAGGTGAGCCGCCGCGCCAGCCAGCGGGGCCGGTCGATCTGCCGGCCCAGCACCGCCAGCAGCGCCGGGAGCAGCGTGGTCGAGAGCGCCACGGCGACCGCCACCACCACCAGCCCGCCGATCCCCACCGACTGGGTCTCCACCAGCGGCGTGAGCAGCAGCGCCGCGAAGCCCACCACCACCGTCATCCCCGAGGTGAGCACCGCGGCGCCGGCGGTGCTGAGCGCGCGGGCGGCCGCCTCCTGGCGCCGCAGCCCGCGGTTGAGCTCCTCGCGGAAGCGGGTGACGATGAGCAGGGAGTAGTCGATGCCCACGCCGAGGCCGAGCATGGTCGTCATGTTGAGCACGAAGACCGACATCGGCGTGTAGTCGGCGAGGATCACCACCACCGCGAGGGTGACCCAGATGGCCAGGAACCCGATGATGAGCGGCAGCACCGCCGCCACCAGCGCCCCGAAGGCGAGCAGCAGGATCCCCGCCGTGAGCGGCAGCAGGCGGAGCTCCCCCCGCTTGCTGTCGGCGGCCACCACGGTGCGCACGTCGAGGTCGAGCGGGGAGCGGCCGGTGACCCGGACCCGGTGCGTGGCGCTATCCACCCCCGTCTGCCGGAACGACTCCTGCACCAGGGCGCGGACCGGTGCCACCAGCTTCGCCACGCTGTCGCCCTTGTCCGCGTTCACCGCCACCACCACGAAGGTGGTGCGGCCGTCCCCGCTGATGAACGTGGAATCGCCGGTGCTCCGGAACGACGCGACGGTGCCGAGCCAGGGCTGGCGCCCGAACTTGGCGAGGAGGCTGTCGAGCAGCAGCGCGCCGGGCCCGCTGTCCACCGGCGCGGGCGCCTCGAGGGTGACGGCGAAGAAGTCGTTGAGCGGCCGCGCGAAGCGCGTCCGGAGCAGGATGTCGGCCGCGCCCGCCTCGGTGGGCTCCCGGGTGCCGCCGCGCACGTTGAGCACCTGCACGACCTGGGGGGACTTCTCCGCCGCGACGTAGCCGATCACCGCCCAGACGACGATGATGGCCCAGCGCCAGCGGATCAGGGCGCGCGACAGGACGGAAGCCACGAGCGGGAGAACTCCCGGATGGGACGGGGGCGGACAGGGGCTGTGCGGTCGGCGAAATTCTAGGGGGACACACACTTGGGCGCCAGCGGTGGCGCCCGGATCGCCCGGGGCCCGATATTCCCCGTCCATGCTCCGCCGCCTGCTGCTGCTGATCCTGCTCACCCTGGTGGGCCTCGCCGTCTGGGAGCGGCTCCAGGCCCCGCGCCCGGCGGGCGCGGCGGCCGGCACGCCCCCCGCCCCGGCCGCGCGGGCCGACCTCACCCTCGACCCCGCGCGCGATCACCGGGCCGGGCCGCCGCTCGAGCTGCCCGGCATCGTCCCGCTCGACTCCCTCTCCCGGGTCGGCGTCCGCACCCAGCTCCAGGCCCAGGTGGAACGGCACTTCCTCGACTCGCTCTTCTCCGAGACCGATTCGATCGTGCGGCACTGGCCCGGGGGCATGCACGTGATCCGGGTGGCCATCGTCCCCGGGGGCGCCAGCGGCTTCCTCCCCGAGATGGTGAATGACGTGCGCTGGGCCCTCGACGCCTGGAACCCCGCCGCGGTGGGGCTCCGCTGGCTGGCGGAGGACGACAGCAGCCAGGCCGACTTCCTCATCCAGTGGGCCGACACCCTCGAGGCCGACCGCGCCGGGGTCACCGACGTCACCTGGGACCGCGGGGGCCGGATCCGCCGCACCGTGCTCACGCTGGTGACCCGCTCCCCGTCGTCGGGGCGGCCGCTGCCGCCGGAGAGCCGCCGCGCCGTGGCGCTGCACGAGATCGGGCATGCCCTGGGCCTGCCGCACTCGAGTCGCGCCGACGACGTGATGTACCCGATCGCCACGGCGCTGGCCCTGAGCGACCGGGACCGGTTCTCGCTGCGGCTCCTGTACGAGCTGCCGACGGGGTTCATTGGGCGGTGAGCTCGGCGGCTCGGCGGCTCGGCGGCTCGGCGGCTCGGCGACTCGGCGACTCGGCGACTCGGCGGCTCGGCGGCTCGGCGACTCGGCGGCTCGGCGGCTCGGCGTGAAGGGAGGGTGCATGTTGCGGTGGAGGAGGCTGGTGGCGGCGGCGCTGCTGCCGGCGGCGCTCGGGGCGCAGCAGTACCGGGTGGCGGATTCGATCGTCGAGTCCGGCATCCGCCGTGGCATCTATCCGGGCGCCGTGCTCGTGGTGGGCGGCCGCGCCGGCATCCGCTACCAGAAGGGCTACGGCCACCTCACCTGGTCCGCGGCGTCGCCGGTGCCCGATCCCGACTCTACCCGCTACGACCTGGCCAGCCTCACCAAGGTGGTGGGGACGATGCCGGCGGTGGCGCGGCTGGTGGAGGAGGGAACGGTGGCGCTCGACGCGCCGGTGGAGCGCTACCTGCCGCGGTTTGCCGGCGGGGCCAAGGGGCGGGTCACCGTCCGCATGCTCCTCGACCACACCTCCGGCCTCCCCGCCTACGTGGAGTTCTTCCGCCTCACCCAGGGCCGCGACAGCGCCATTGCCCTGCTCTACCGTACCCCGCTCCGCCGCGCGCCCGGCGCCGCGGTGGAATACAGCGACCTCAACTTCCTGCTGCTCGGCCTGCTGGTGGAGACGGTGAGCGGCGAGCCGCTGGGGCGCTACGTGCCCCGGGCGGTGCTCGGCCCGGCGGGGATGATGCACACCGGCTACGGGGTGCCGGCGGCGGCCCGGGAACGGACGGCGCCGACGGGACAGTACCGCGGGCGGCCGGTCTGCTGCACCGTCAACGACCAGAACGCGGCACGCTTCGGGGGCGCGGCGGGGCACGCGGGGCTGTTCGGGACGGGTGCGGACCTGGCGCGCTACCTCCGGCTCTGGCTGGGTGAAGGAGAACTGGAGGGGGTGCGGATCCTCTCGCCCGCCACCGCGCGGCTCTTCCTCTCCCCCGCCGGCGCCGGCGCCACGCGCCTCCTCGGCTGGGAGCGTCCGCCCCACCGCGCCAACGGCGCCGGCGAGCCCTGCCCCAGGCCCTGCGACTCCGCCTACGGTTCCGAACTCTCCGACGCCGCCTTCGGCCACACCGGCTGGACCGGCACCCTGCTCTGGGCGGATCCCGCCCGCGACCTCTTCGTCGTGTTCCTCACCAACCGGAGCTACGCACCGCGGGTCGGGAATTCCATCCGCGCCCTGCGCGGCGTCCGCGGGGCCCTCGCCGACGCGCTCGCCCGTTCCGCGGCGCCGTAACGCTGTCCGGCGGAAATTTCGGGTCGTCAGACGGTTGGGCGGTTCGTCGGTTGGGCGGTTCGGGCCTCCGGGAATGTTTTCAGCACCCCGGGAACGCCCCCAGGGACTCCCGCCAGAGGAGCCGCGCGGCTTTTCCCGGGGCCTCCGCGGCCGATTCGCCGCGCCGGCGGATTTTCCGCGAGTGCGTGCGCCGACGGTTCGGCGGTTGGGCGGTTCGTTGCTCCGGAGTGGATATTCAGCGCCCGGGAGGCGCCCCAAGAGACTCCCGCGAGACTGATCAGGAGCTCCGCCGCTCCCCGGGGCGGTCGCGCCCAATCGCCCTCTCCCGCGGGCCCGGGTCGCGGCCGCTACGCTCCCGGGGCCGGGAGTCGCGCCTAATCGCCCTCTCCCTCGGGCCCGGGTCGCGGCTGCGCCGCTCCCAAAGGCCCTCAGTACCTCCCAACCGCCTACCCGCCTAACCGCCCAATCCCCCAACCCGTAGCCCCTTCCCGACCACCGCACTAGGATTGAGGCGGGAGGCAGCATGCAGACACCAGAAACGGTCCGGAAGGCGCTCCGCGGGGTCAAGGACCCGGAGCTCAACCTCAACGTGGTCGACATCGGCCTGATCTACGACATCACCGTGAGCGAGGCCGGCGACGTGCACGTCAACATGACGCTCACCTCCCCCGGCTGTCCCTCCGGCCCCGAGATCGTGGGCGACGTCAAGCGCGCCATCGAGGACCTCGAGGGCGTGAACTCGGTCAGCGTCGAGATTGTCTGGGAACCGTACTGGACGCCCGAACGGATGGACCCGCGGATCCGGGCGTTCCTGGGGGGATGACCGGCGTGGTGGTGGCGCGCCCGGCCGCGCGCCTCAGGTCCCGACCAGCGCCTTCCCCAGCACCTCCACCTGCCACCGCCGCATCCCCTCCACCTGCGCCAGGTCGGGCACCCCCTTCGGCTCCAGCCGCGCGATCGCCTCGAGGATCCCGTTGGCGCACAGCACGCCCGGCGCCAGCGGCAGTGCCTCCGCCGCCTGGTTGCGGGCGGCCTTGAGCCGCTCCAGCCGCGCCTCGTAGGCCAGGTCCGGCGCCATCCGCCGTCCCCGCTCGAACACCGGGATGCTGTCGGCCGGCGCCGTCACGCCCCGCGCCACCGCCCCCAGCAGGTCGGCGCCCCGCCGCCGGAGCTGGTCGGGCGAGAGGGCCTTGAGCTCCTTGAGCGCCGTCTCGTCGGCCGGCATTGCCCTGGCGATGCTGAGCATGGCGTCGTTCATCAGCACCCGGAACGGCGCCCGGTCGAGCTGGCTCGCCACGCCCTCGCGCCAGGCAAAGAGCTCGCGCAGGACCGCGAGCTGGTGGCCGCGCAGGGTCCGCGCGCCCTTGAGCCGGAGGTAGGCCTCCTCCGGCGGGCCGTTCACGCTCCAGCGTACCTGCTCCAGCAGCTGGAACTCCTCCTCCGCCCAGTGCCAGCGCCCCATCCCGGTGAGCTGCTCCTTGAGGATGTCGCGCAGCTGCGCCAGGTAGCGGGTGTCGTCGGCGGCGTAGGCCAGCATCTCGGGAAGGAGCGGGCGCACCGACCAGTCGGCCCGCTGGTACTTCTTGTCGAGGGTGACGCCGAGGTACTTCTCGAGCAGCGCGGCGAGCCCGATGCCGGGTTCGTTGAGCAGCTGGGCCGCGATCCGGGTGTCGAACAGGTTGCGCGCGGTGAAGCCGTAGTCGCGGTGCAGGATGCGGAGGTCGTAGTCGGCGTCGTGGAAGAGGGTCTCGACGGCGGGATCGGCGAGCAGGGCGCCGAGGACCGTGAGGTCGGGCACCGCCACGGGATCGATGACGGCGGTGCGGTCCCGGGTGGACAGCTGGATCAGGTAGATGCGGTCGCGGTAGCGATGGAAGCTCGCGGCCTCGGTGTCCACCGCCAGGAGCGGGATGCCGCGCAGCCCGCCGAGGAAGGCGTCGACGGCCGGCTGGGTGTCGAGGTAGAGGTCGCCCGCGGCGCCGGCGTCAGTCACGCGCGCGCGCCGGCGTGGGCGTGAGGGATGGGCTCAGGGGCAGCTCGCATGGCGGCGCATCGGGTGGAAGTGGGCGTCACGGCAACGGTGCAATCTAGTCGCCTCCCCCGCTCCCCCGAATCCCGCGCCGCCACACTGGACCCCGCTCGCGGCCCGCGGTACCCTGCGGGGGTGACCCTCCCCCTCGAGGCCCACCTCCGCCGGCCGCTGCCCCGCCGCCCCCTGGCGCGGCTCCCCTCGCCGCTCGAGTCGCACCCCATCCTGGCGGAGGAGTGCGGCCTCGACTCGTTCCTGGTCAAGCGTGACGACCAGGCCGGTGGCAACAAGCGGCGTGCCCTCGAATGGCTGCTCCCCGCGGCGGGCCCGTCGCTGCTCACGATGGGCGGCTACGGCTCCACCTGGTGCGCCGCGCTCGCCGCCGCCACGGGCGGCACCGGGCAGCGGGCGGAGGTAGCGCTCTTTCCGCAGCCCTGGTCGGCCGCGGTGGCCGGGGTGCTCGGCACCACGGTGGCGGGCGCGGGGGTGCACCTGGCCGCGCGGCGCTGGCGCCTGCCGGCGGCGCTGGCGCGGGCCTGGGTCGCGGCGCGGCGTCACGGCCCCGTCGCCTGGCTGCCGCCGGGCGGTGCCACGCCGCTGGGCGTGCTCGGCAGCGTGAACGCCCTGCTCGAGTGTGCCGCCCAGGTCGGCACGGAGGGCCTCCCCCGCCCCGAGGCGATCGTCGTGCCCTACGGCTCCGGCGGCACCGCCGCCGGCCTGCTGGTGGGCGCTGACCTGGTCGGCTGGCCGGTGACGATCGTGGCGGTGCGGGTCACCGACCCCTGGTTCACCACCCGGCGGCGCATCCTCTCCCTCGCCGCGCGCACCCGCGCACTGCTTGGCGCGCCGGCCGGCGCCGCCGCGCTCAGGCTCGACGCCACGCAGCTCGGTCCCGGCTACGGGCACGACACGGCGACGGCGGCCATGGCGCGCACCCGCCTGGCGGAACGGGGCGTCGTGCTCGACGCCACCTACAGCGCCAAGGCCTGCGCCGCGGTGCGGGGCCTCGCCGGTTCCTTCCGGCATGTCTGCTTCTGGCATACCTTTGACCCGACGCTCGTGGCGCCCCCGATGGACCACCCGGTGCTGCGGGACGCGCACCGCTACGCGGAGTCGCTGTGGCCCCCCCCGACATCGACCTGACGGTCTACCCCGACGAGTGTGATGCCTACGGGCACCTGAACCAGGCGTCGTTCATCGCCTTGTTCGAGCGCGCCCGATGGGAGGCGCTGGCCCGGGGGCCCGGCATGGACTTCTTCACCCGCCAGGGGGCCTGGCCCGCGGTGCGGAAGTCGGTGGTCGAGTACCACGCCCCCGCCTTTCCCGGCGACGTGCTCCGCTTCTCGCAGGTGCTGGTGCACCTGGGCCGCACCAGCTTTACCCTGCGCCAGACCGGGCGGCGGCTGCGCGACGACGCGCTGATCGCAACGGCGGAACTGGTGTTCGTGTGCGTGGACGCGCAGGGCCGGCCGGTGCCGGTGCCCGAGGCGCTGCCCCAGGTGATGGCCGACAAGCCGCTTGCCGGCAACCTGCGGCGCGTCGCGGTCAACGGCGTGAACCTGGCCGTGGACGTGCGGGGCCAGGGGCCCGCGGTGCTCTTCATCCACGGTTACCCGCTCGACCACTCGATCTGGGACTATCCGCTGGCGCACCTCGAGGGGTGGCTGCGGATCGCCCCGGACCTCCGGGGCATGGGGCAGTCGGACGCCCCCGACCTGGGCTACAGCATGGCCACCTATGCCGAGGACCTGCTGGCCTTGCTCGACTCGCTGGGCGTGGAGCGGGTGGTGCTGTGCGGACTCTCGATGGGCGGCTACGTGGCGTTCGAGATGCTGCGGCGGGCGCACGAGCGGGTGCGCGGGATGGTGCTGATGGACACCCGCTCCGAGGCCGACACCCTGGAGGGCCGCAAGGCGCGTGACGCCGCCGCCGGGCTCGCCCGGGAGGGGGGCGCCCGCGCCATCGCCGAATCGATGCTGCCGAAGATGCTGGCGCCGACCGCCGCCACCGAGAACCCGGCGCTGGTGGAGCGGGTCCGGAAGATGATGGAGGCCACACCGGTCAGCGGCATCCTCGGCGCCCTCGGCGCCCTGCGCGACCGGCCCGACAGCACCCAGGACCTTCCCCTCCTGACCCGGACCCCCACCCTGGTGGTGGTGGGCGAGCAGGACCAGATCACCCCCAAGGACCGCGCCCAGGCCATGGCCACCGCCATTCCCGGCGCCCGCCTGGCCGTGGTGCCGGGCGCGGGCCACCTGACGCCGATGGAACGGCCCGAGGCGGCGACCGCCCTCCTGGCCGACTTCCTCACCGGCCTGGGGCTGCACGGCTAGCGCTGCAACTTTTCCCGGGGTCGGTGCGTCTATATGCGTGGCGGGGTTACCCCGGTACCTCCGCCTGCATTCCTTCCCTCCACGCCCCATTGCCGCGGCCAACGCAGTTCGGCAATGGGGCGTCTCTCCTTTCCGTCAGGCCCGTCCGCGTCCCTGGAAGCAGAACGACCCCCCGCCGGAGCGGGAGGTCGTGGCATGGTCGACGGGCTCTATCGGCCGATGGCCGGGGCCTATCGGCTACTTCTTGGGCTTGCCCGGCGGCGTGTCGCTGTTGAACACGTCCTTGTTCTTGGCGATGAAGGCCTGCTGGTTGCCGGGGACGTCCTCTTCCGGGAAGATGGCGTTGACCGGGCACTCCGGCTCGCAGGCGCCGCAGTCGATGCACTCATCGGGATGGATGTAGAGCTGGTCCTCGCCCTCATAGATGCAATCCACGGGACAGACGTCCACGCAGGCGCGATCCTTGACGCCGATGCAGGCTTCAGTGATCACGTAGGCCATGCTGCTGCTCCTCGATCAGGGTGATGCCGGCAGCGGCCGCCGGAATCGGGTGGAATCACGCCGTTGAGGGCCAAGTATTATGACCCACCGATGCCCGGCGCAAGGGGGCGATTATGTTTGCCCCATGGCCCGCCATAGCGCGTTGGTGTTCTTCATGATCGCCCTCCTGTCCGGGGGCGCGCCGGGCGTGCTGCGCGCCCAGGAGTGCACCGACCGGGGGCCCCTCGGGCTGGTGCTGTCGGGCGGTGGCGCCAAGGGGCTGGCGCACATCGGCGTGCTCCGGGTGCTCGACAGCCTGGGGGTGCGGCCCGACTTCGTGGTGGGCACCAGCATGGGGTCCATCGTGGGCGCGATGTACGCCAGCGGCTACAGCGCCACCCAGATCGCGACACTCGCCGACTCGCTGGGCCTGGCCGAGCTGTTCACCAACGCCGACCAGCGCACCCCGCGCGCCCTGGGCGACCGGCGCCCGCTGGTGGTCTGGGAGCAGGGCACCGGCGGCTTCCGGGTGGCGCAGTCCATCGCGCGTGAGGCCGGCGTGAACGCCGCCCTCAATCGCGCCCTGCTCCGCGGCAATCTCTTTGCCCGTGGCAGCTTCGATTCCCTGCCGATTCCCTTCCGCGCCGTGGCCACCGACCTGCGCACCCGCGCGGCGGTGGTGCTCGAGAGCGGCGACCTGGCCCGCGCGGTGCGGGCCAGCATGGCGATCCCGCTGGTGTTCGACCCGGTGCGCATCGAGGGCCGCCAGCTGGTGGACGGCGGCCTCGCCGCCAACGTGCCGATCAGCGTGGCGCGGGCCCAGGGCGCGGCGCGGCTCATCGTGAGCGACGTGAGCTGGCGGCCCCCCGACTCGGTGCAGGGGGAGAACCCGCTGGTCGTGGCCGACCTGCTGGTCTCCTACCTCTTCACCCAGCCGCTCGATTCCCTCGGCGCCGGCGACCTGCTCATCCGGCCGGCGGTGGACTCCTACCAGCCGCTCGATTTCGGGGAGCTGCACCAGCGGGAGATCCGCCACGCCGGCTACGAGGCGGCGCGCGCCGCGCTCGAGGGCCGCACCTTCTGCGGCGCGCCGCCACTGGAGCCGCGGCAGAGCCCGCTCTACCACGTCACGGAGATCGGCCTCTCGGGCGGCCGCCCCGGCGACGAGACCATGATCCGCCGCCAGCTGCGCCTGAAAGAGGGTGACGACCTCGAGGTCGGGGCGCTGCGCGATTACCTCACGCGCCTGGCGCAGCTCGACGAGTTCCGCGAGGTCTGGCTGCGGCCCACCGGTCCCGCCGACGCGCTGCGCCTCGACCTGCTGGTGCGCACCTCCGCGCCGCGGGTGGGCGTGGCCGGCGTGGCGTACGACAACGACCTCGGCGGGCAGATGTGGGTGGGCGGCGTGGACCGCGGCGCCACCATTCCCCGCGTCGAGACCTCCGGCACCCTGGTGCTGGGCGAACTGCGCCAGGAACTCGCGCTCAACTTCCGCACCGCGGGCGTCGGCCGGCTGCTGCAGCGGCCGCTGCTCGGCGGGATGATCGCGCGGGAGGAGGTCCGCGTCTTCAACAAGAAGGGCGGCAGCCTGCCGTCCACCAAGGTGCGGGAGCTCAGCGGCATCGTGGGCGCGGAGCGGCGCTTCGGGCGGGAGTGGCTGGTGGAGGTCGGCGGCATGGTGCACACCTGGCACGCGGAGGGTGGCGCGCCGGAGGGGACGGCGTGGGGCGGCGTGCTGCAGGTGAGCAGCGGCCCGCGCTACCGCCCCAGCGGCATCTGGGCGCAGGGGATGCTGCTCGACCGCTATCGCCGGGTGGAGGTCGAGGCGCGGCGGGTCTTCCCGGTGGCCGGCCTCCGGTTCACGCCCACGGTGCGCTACGGCTGGGGCCGCGACCTGCCGGTGCAGCGCACCTTCCCGCTGGGTGGCGTGGACGGCTTCCCGGGCCTCAATGTCGGGGAGCGGCGCGGCGACCGGGAGGTCTCGGTGGAGCTCCTGTTCGAGCGGCCGCTCTTCGGGCCGCTCTCGGCGCGGGTGACGGCGGTGTCGGGGCAGGTGGCCACCGGCGGGCCGGCGGTGCCCCGCGGCCGGTGGCAGACCGGTGGACGCGTCGGCGTGGGCGCCGCCACGCCGATCGGCCAGATCCGGGTGGAGTACGGCATCACCCGCGACGGCCGCAACGGGATGTTCGTGCGGCTGGGGGAGTGGTTCTAGCGGAGTCCTCGCCTAAGCTGATACGGGTCCATTGCGGCGAATGGGGCGCAGCTCCGCAGCTCGGACGCTTCTCCCCGGGTCCGAACCGGCTGCCGGTCTGCGCGTCCTGGTGGTCCTGCTTCGGGGAGGTCCGCCCTAGCCTATTGCCATCCCGCCACACGGACTGCCTGAACGGACAATGCCGGGCGCAAGCCCCTAGCTGGCTTCCCCCGGCAGACTGTCAACGAGCAGCCACCCAGGGCCGGAGCGTACCAGCGACAGGCGAAATGTCTGGTAGAAGCCGCCGCCCAGCGGCCAATCCTCGGTCGTGAGTGTAACTCCCGCGAGTACCTCGACCCGACTGTTCGTGGTGTCGGTTGGGTCCGTGGTGTGTTCACCTACGCGCAGAATGCGGACTTCGCGAGTCGGGCACTCGGACGCACCGCGCCAAGAACAGGTTTCGGCCAGCCCGAGGGGCCTGAGGGATTCCAGCCATCCCGGATCGTGTGAGCGCTCGGGCTGCCCGAAGGTGCCGAGCAGATCTGTTGACACTACCCGCCGCAGCACTTGCCCGGGGTGGCTCCGCTCCGACGCGTACTTCCGAACGAGCCAGCACAGAGCGACGCTCCGCGGGTCCGTGGGCGCCGCCACCGCGCTTGTATCGCACAGACCCGGCACCGGTGAGACGGCGCTGCCCAACGGCGTTCCCGCGGTGGCGGATGCGACGGCTGCCGCGATCCAGAACTTTCCGGGTCTCATTCTGGCCCACCTCCCAAGTGATTGCCCGGACGGAGTGGTTCCTCGCTGGTAGATGTGCGGACGTACTCTGCTGAAGCCGTACGACAGACGAAACTAGTAGCGGGTTCATCGGGGTTTCCGGACAAAGGGCCGGATCCCGCCAAGGACTCCTCTTAAGCGTCGTCTGGCGGTGGCGCCGCCGCGAGCCGCGTATTGATCCGCACGGAGTCCCGATGGGTACCGGACAATTGGCGACTACCTTGAATCCCCTCTCAATCGGATCGGAGCCTCGAACGGTGCCGCACGAAGCAGGAAGGATGCGATCATGGATGCCGGTTCACCACTGAGTAAGCTGTGGGCGAGGAAAAGGAGATCGATATTCGGTCGAAGTCCTGAGTCCAATCGTGAACCCCAATAGGCGCTGTCGGCAAGTGAGGCTGATACCCTCCATGCAGCATCACAAGCGACTTGCAGCACCTGCCTTTCCTGGTCCTTGTCGAGCGGAGTGCTTATTGAACTGAGCGCATCGACCCACCGCGGCTCACCAATGGTCCGACGTGCAGCTGAAAGGACTGGTCCCGGCCTTCCCGAATAGTGGAGGTAGAGGGCTCCAGCCAGCCTCGCATCCTGATCGGAATACCAGAATGGATCCACGACAATTGTCGCAAGTGCCGCCTCCACCATTGCCGAGTCCGCGGCCCACAGGGAGTCAAGGCCCGGACTCTCCATGCCACCGGTAAGGGTCAGGCGACCGGCTGTGCCCGTCCGAAGACCCTCGGCGATCGCCCTCGGAATACTCGGCCCCCCACCCGGATACCCATTGGGCGGAGACTGGATTCTCACCCTGTCCCGATCGAAACAAATACGCGGGACTGCGGTGGAACTCAATTGAGCTGCTGCGCTGGATGCGTGCGCTAGCAGCGTGACGATGACGACTAAGGTGTGCATGCGCTGCATGTGGCCGAATCGTACCAGTTGCTGTGTGGGTTCCGGCCGAGCATCTGCCGGAGGAGATTGTTGATTAGGTTCTCGCCTGAAAGATCCCCGGTATTCGGGTCGTAGTAGAGTCCGAGCAGTTGGTGAAGGACTTCGTGGCCCACAACCCACGCCGCATCAACCCTCGCGGCCTCGGAAGTCAGGACGATTGTCCGCCCAACCTGCGCGGTGCCCTGTGTCGCAATAAGCCGCTTCCCAATCATCTGTGAGGCCACCGCGACAATCACATCGCTAACACCGATCCGCCCCTGAGAGAACACCTTGTTTATCGCGGGTGCAAGGATCCCGCCCAGAAGAGTACCTCGGGCCCATTCTGTCATGGTCGCTGCAAATGCGTCGAAAGACATTGCATCGATGTTCGACCAAAACGCTTGGACATCGAGGTTGGAGGATGCCTGACCAGTAGCCTGTTGCTGCTTGAATGCGGCAACGTAGACGTCATACCGTGACCGCATCAGCGCGTAGTTGCTGGCGTCGTTCCCGGTGATCCAGAGCCCGTGGATGCTTCCCGTCGTGATCATCCCGAGGCCCCAACCCTCGGCAAACATACCATCGATGTAGATGCCGGTTTGGTAGCACCCGCCGTTGCCACAAGGGTTTGGGAATGGTCGCGGCGGCCCTGCTTCACCCCAGCGGCCGGACGGATCACGCAGGGCCAGCACCCGCCCCCCCACATACGCATACCGATTCTCGCCCCCCGCCAGCCCCGCGGGGTCTTCCTGCACGAAGCGGTGCTGCCCGGGGTCGTAGTACCGCGCCCGGTGGAAGTACCAGCCGGTCTCGGCGTCGTATTCCCGGCCGGTCCACCGGTAGCGGAGGGTGACACCCGAGCCCAAGGTGGTTGTCAGCCGGCCGTAGGGCGCGTAGGCGTAACTCATGACCCAGGTCCCGTCCCGCTTCATGATCTGGTGGACGCTCCCGAGCTTGTCGGTCGCCACATAATAGTGGTCCGTGACCGAGGCCGAGGTGCGGAAGGCGAAGAGCTTGTCGGTCCCCGGCCCCCAGACATACCTGGTGCCGATGGTGCTGCCGGCCGAGTCGGTCTCGAAGGCCACCTGGCGGCCGTGATACACGAACCGGGTGAAGCCCACCGTGCCGCCGGTGGCGGCGGCATAGACCCGCTTGGCGATGCGCCGCCCGAGGACATCGTAGGCGTAGCGCGCGATCAGCGTGGGGCCCTGGGCCACCCGCACCAGGCGGTTGAGGGCGTCGTAGGCGTAGGTGTAGGTGATGCTCACCGTCCCCGAATCCACGGCCTGGATGAGGTTGCCCGCGGCGTCGTAGCTGTAGTTCCAGGCGCGGCTCGCCCCATTGGCGCGGCGCAGCAGGCGGTTGGTGCTGGCATCGAACTGCTCGGCGCCGGCCCCGGCTTCGGTCGTCACGCTGAGGTTGCCCGCCCGGTCGAAGGCGTAGGTCTCGTCCACTCCGCCGCTGAGGGTGCCGAGGCCCGCCCAGGTGGCAAGCCGCTCCCAGCCGTCGTAGGCCAGCTCCGCCCGCAAGGTATCCGTGGCGCCCGCCGACCCGCGCTTCTGGCTCCATACGGGCTGCAATGCGGGGAGCGTGTTCTGCTGCAACGCGTCCTGATCCTCGGCACCCGCCGGCCAGGTGCTCGGCTGGTGCATCGCCGTGGACCACCGCCGGGGGCTCCCGTCCGTGGTGTAGCTCATCGCGTTGCTGAGCCGCAGGCCTCCGTTCCGGATGGAGTCCGCCACCAGGCGGCCGCGCCGGTCGAAGCTCAGGATCAGGGTATCTCCCAGCGGGGTGGCCAGCGTGTCGGCGATGCCCCGGATGGTCTCGTACTTGATGCGCCAGGCGCCCAGCGCGTCGGTGGTCAGGCTGTCCCGTTCGTACCGATCGGTGGCGTAGGTGGTGACCCGTGCCTGGGTACCGCTCCACACCGTATCCGCCTTGAGGCGCCCACGCTGATCGTAGATGAGGCTCACATCGGGACGAGCGTTGCCCACGGAATCCACCAGCCCCGTCACCCAGATGCGCGTCAGCTGACCCAGGGGTCCGGTGTACGCCTTTCTCAGGGTGCCCACCGTGGGCACCACGCTCAAGGTGTCCCGGTTGCGGCTGTCGTAGTCCGCGGTGATCAGGTGGCCGCGCCGAGTCCAGGTCTTCCTCAGGTTCCCCGCGACATCGTAGGCGAAGGAATCCACCTCGGCCACGCCAGGGCCGTACGGGTAGGACCTGATCACCCGGCCCAGGCGATCCAGCATGCTGACCATGGCGATCCCGCGGTCGTTGATGCGGGCGGAATCGCGGCCGGCCCTGTCGTACCGGAAGCCCACCCGCTGCACCTGCATCGAATCGGTGTCCGGACTGAGGGGCCAGGTTGGCGTGGCACAGGGAGTGTCGCAGCTCTCGGTGCGGATGATCCGGGTGGAATCCACCAGGTTCGAGGAGGAGCTGTAGAAGGTCTGGACCCGGCGCCACTGCACCTGGCCAGGCGCGACGCCGACCTTTCGATCCACCTGGTAGACCCTGCCATAGCCATCCCAGAACATGTTCCGCGTCACGGTATCGCGGCTCGGCGTGATGGTGTGGTACAGGACCTTGGGCCCAGCGCTGTACCGGAATCCGGTCGCAGCAACCTCACCCGGCGCCAGCACCGAGTCCACCAGGCCATCGCCGCGGTACCAGGTCCGGGTGGTGTCAGGCCCCGGGCTATTGGGGCTGATCGAGCGGATGGGATTGCCCTTGGTGTCGAAGTCCGTCTTCCAGACCTGCCCCCTGGCGTCCACTTGCTGGATGACCCGGTGATTGGCGTCGTACACCAGGCTGTCCAGCCGGAGCACCCCGCCCTCCCCTGCCGGGCGCACGAGATACCGGCGCGTCAGGCGCCAGAGGTCGTCGTAGTTGACATAGGTCCGGCTCGAGTCGGCGACCTGCCCTTCGCTCCAGCGTACGAACCCGTCGGCGTTGTGCGCGATTCGCGCGATCCGCCCCAGGCTGTCCCAGGTGAGCCGGGCCTGTCCCCAGCGGTTGGGCCAGGAGCGGGTCCAATGGCCCCTGGGATCCCTGACTTCGAGGTAGGCGCCACTGCTGTCGAGTGCGACCAGGGTCCCGATGCCCCGCGTTTCCACGGCGGTGTAGGTGATGGTCGGCACCACCTCGGTGCCGGACTCGTTCCGAACCTTCGGGAGTGCCACCTGGGTGGGCCGGGACTTCAGCGCCGGGTCGTAGGTCAGCGCGGTCGTGTCGCCGATCACCCCGATCCGCTTCTGCAGCAGGACGGTCCCGGTGCCGGAGCCCGCCGACTGGTATGCAAAGGTCGAAGTGTACCCCCCGCCGTTGCCGGAGGCGGGGGTGAAGGCGGTGAGGAGGCCGCTGCTGACGGTCACTGAGGCCGTGCGGCCTCCGGAGGTGGTGATCTGGGAGAGTTTGCCGGAGGTGTAGGTCAGGCTGATCTCGGAGCCGACGGGATCGCGCACCTTCCAGAGCGTGTCCGTGGCGCCCTTGTATACCAGCGAGTCCAGATTGCCGTTGCGATCCACCGCCGCCGCGAGCCGGCCGTAGCTGTCGAAGCGAACCACCGCGCTGTCCCCTCGCGCCCGCAGCGCCCACCCGGCCGCCGTCTTCGTCAGGTGCACGAAGCTCCCCGGAGGCGGGATGTAGAGGCTGTCCCCGATCCCGCGGTACACCGTCACCGCTCCCGATGCCCCGACCAGCAGCCGATCGGGCCCGGCCGCGACGAGCTTGGATGCCACTGAAGGCCACCACCCCGAGCCATACATGGTAGTCCGGCGGTCCACCAGGGCGGCCTCGACCGAGTCGGTCGCGGTCTTGGTGACACCCCCCTCGGTGACGGAGACCTCGACCTTGAGCCATTTCCTGGTCGGGGTCGGGAAGGTCGTCGCGGAGAAGTCGCCCTGCAGGACCCCGCGGCATCGCTTGGCGCCGCCGGTGGCACAGGTTGGGTTGGTGAGCTTGAGGCTGTCCAGCTTGGTTCCGCCATCGAAGAGCCGGAGCACCACCTGGTCGGGTGCCCCGGTGGTCGGCCAGCGGACCTCGAGATCCACCGGCACGGTGACCCGGGGATAGGACTGCCGGGTGGAATAGGCGAGGCTCAGGCTCCGTGCGGCATTCATGGAGAAGTAGGGTACCGTGGCAAGGCCGGTCTCCACCTCCACCCCGGAGAATCCCACCCCGGGACCGGCAGGGGCGGCAAAGGCACTCGCGAGGTTCCCGGTGGGAACTCCCGTGAGGCCCACCAGTGGCACACTGTCATTCGGGATGACGGCCCAACGCGTCACCGTGGTGCAGAGGGTATTCACGGCACAGGCCGTCACCGTGATGAGTGCCGAATCGGCTCCGGTGCCGTTCAGCCCGCGGATCGAATCCACAGCCCATTCGACCACCCCCCGATTCCATCGCGCGACGGTCAAGGAATCGGACCGCCACCTGGTGACGGTATCGGTGCGCCAGGCCAGGACAGTCTTGGTGGTGTCAATCGCGGAGTACTGCGCGGAGATGAGCGCGCGTAGAATCGGCATCCGATTGCGGATCACTGCGCGGCTGGCTGGGAAAGCGCCGGCCGGCTCCAGGAGGATGATCGGCGGCCCGTGCACGGTCACCCCCAGAATGCCGATGGCGGAGTCATCCTCGCCCCAGCTGGCGCGCAGGTACGCCTGCCCGATCCCGGGGCTGCCGACAGAGTAGGCGAGCGTCACCGTGAACGACGCCCCGCCCGCCAGGGTTGAGCGGCTGCTCGGCGTTACCGAGCTGCAAGCAACCGGGGCGAGTTGCTCGCAGGTCAGGGTGATGCCGGTGATGGGGGTGCTGCCGCAGTTGGTGACCGTGAACGTCTGGTTGTACGGGCCCGTGTTCTGTGCCCGGACCACGCCCGTCGGGGTCGTGGTGATGTCGAGGCCGGCGCACCCGCTGAGCGGGGCCTGGATCTGCCCCCGCACCGCGACGGGGAGGCCGGCAAGGAGTGTGAGGATGGCGGCAAGAACGGGGTGGTGGGGCGGCCAGGGCAGGCGGAAACACACGGGGAGGCTCCAGAGTCGGGATGCCTCCCTGCTATGTCATGCGGCGTGCCACACGCGGCCCAAGGCCTATCCGCCGCCACCACAGGGCCTTGCGGCCCTGGTCGCCGTCCCGGAGAAGGCCTTGTCGCAGCCTTGTCGCGCGACGGATGCGACTGGTCGCGCGACAACTCTCCAGTGAACTACGCTCCCGCGAACTTCCGGCCCAGCCTCCCTACCGGTCCCCCCCCACCGCCGCCCTCCGCTCCATCCCCTCGAACGCCGCCGCCGCCGCTGGCTCCGGCCACAGCCGTGACACGACGACCCCCGCCAGGAAGCCGAGCGGCAGCGAGACGATCGCGGGGTTCTTGAGCGGGAAGGGCGCCGCGGCGCGGTGCAGCAGGTCCACCTGGATGGTGGGCGAGAGGTAGATGAGCAGCAGCGTCGCCGCCGTGCCGGTGAGCATGGCCGCCACCGCGCCGCGCGTGGTGGCTCCCCGCCAGAAGAGCGTGAGCATCAGCGCCGGGAAGTTGCCGCTGGCCGCGATGGCGAACGCGAGCCCCACCATGAACGCCACGTTCTGGCCCTTGAACGTGATGCCGAGCACCACCGCCAGCACCCCGAGCGCCAGGGTGGCCACCCGCGCCACGCGGAGCTCCTCCGCCGGGTCGGCCACGCCGCGCCGCACCACGTGCACCCAGAGGTCGTGGGAAAGCGCCGCCGCGCCGGAGAGCGTGAGCCCCGCCACCACCGCCAGGATGGTGGCGAACGCCACCGCCCCCACGAACCCCAGCAGCCCGGTGCCCCCCAGCCGCTCGGCCAGCAGCGGCGCCGCCATGTTGCCGCCGGGATCGGCGGCGCGGATGGCCTCCGGCCCCACCAGCAACATGGCCCCGAACCCGATCACGAACGTGAGCAGGAAGAACAGCCCGATGAGCCCGGTGGCAAAGAACACGCTGCGCCGCGCGGCGCGCGCGTCGGGGACGGTGTAGAAGCGCATCAGGATGTGCGGCAGCCCCGCCGTGCCGAACATGAGCGCCAGCCCGAGCGAGATGGCGTCCACCGGGTTGGCCACCAGCTTGCCCGGCGCGAGCACGGCGAGCCCCTGCAGCGCTGCGGCCGCGGCGAAGAGCCGGAGCGGCGAGGCTCCGACCTGCGCCAATACCAGCCCGGTGAGCAGCAGCGCCCCCGCCAGCAGCAGCGCCGCCTTGACGATCTGCACCCAGGTGGTGGCGAGCATCCCGCCGAAGAGCACGTAGGCGATCATCGCCACCCCCACGATGCCCACCGCCGCCTCGTACGGCAGCCCGAACAGGAGCCGGATGAGCCCCCCCGCCCCGACCATCTGCGCGATCAGGTAGAGGCTCACCGTGGCCAGGGTGCCGACCGCGGCCGCCAGCCGCACCGGCACCTGCCGGAGCCGCGCGGCCAGCACATCGGCAAAGGTGTACTTGCCCAGGTTGCGCAGCGGCTCGGCGATGAGGAACAGCACGATGGGCCAGCCCACCAGCCCGCCGGCGGCGTAGATGAGCCCGTCGAAGCCGGAGAGCGCCACCAGCCCCGAGATGCCGAGGAACGAGGAGGCGCTCATGTAGTCGCCGGCCAGCGCGAAGCCGTTCTGCAGGGCGGTGATGCTGCGGCCGGCGGCGTAGAAGTGGTCGGCGGTGCGGGTCTTCCGGGCGGCCCACCAGGTGATGCCGAGGGTGATGGCGAGGAACGCGAAGAAGAGGAGCTGCGCGGTCACGCCGCGGGCTCCTCCGCCTGGCCGAGGGCGGCGCGGCGCTGGGCCCGGGCATGCGCCTCCGCCGCGGCCGGCTCCGGGAAGAGGCGCGAGACCACGATGGCCGACAGGAAGCCTAGCGGCATGGTCACCAGCGCGGGGTTCTTGAGCGGGAACCAGGCCGCCGCGTGGTGCAGCAGGTCCACCTGCACCGTGGGCGAGAGGGCGATGAGCAGCAGGGTGGCGCCGGTGCCGGTGAGCATGCCGGTGACGATGCCGCGGGTGGTGGCGCCGCGCCAGAAGATGGAGAGGATGAGCGCCGGGAAGTTGCCGCTGGCCGCGATGGCGAAGGCCAGCCCCACCATGAAGGCCACGTTCTGGCCCTTGAAGGTGATGCCGAGCGCCACCGCCACGAGGCCCAGCAGCAGGGTGGCGATCCGCGCCACCCGCAGCTGCTCGTGCGCGTCGGCCTGGCCGCCCTTCACCACGTTCACCCAGAGGTCGTGGGAGAGCGCGGCGGCACCGGAGAGCGTGAGGCCCGCCACCACCGCCAGGATGGTGGCGAAGGCCACCGCCCCGATGAACCCGAGGAAGGCGGTGCCGCCCAGCAGCTCGGCCAGCAGCGGCGCCGCCATGTTGCCGCCGGCGTCCACCGCCGCGATGGCGTCAGGCCCCACCAGCACCATGGCGCCGAAGCCGAGCACGAAGGTCAGCAGGTAGAAGCTGCCGATGATCCCGGTGGCGTAGAACACCGAGGCGCGCGCGGCGCGGGCGTCGGGCACGGTGTAGAAGCGCATCAGGATGTGCGGCAGCCCCGCGGTGCCGAACATCAGCGCCAGCCCGAGCGAGATGGCGTCGAGCGGGTTGGCCACCAGCTTGCCTGGCGAGAGCACCGCGGCGCCCTGGCGCGCGCTCGCCTCCGCGAAGAGCCGGGCGGGGTTGAAGTCGAAGCGGGCCAGCACCAGGAGGGCCAGCAGCGCCGCCCCCGAGAGCAGCAGCCCCGCCTTGACGATCTGCACCCAGGTGGTGGCCAGCATGCCGCCGAAGAGCACGTAGGCGATCATCGCCGCGCCCACCACCACCACCGCCGTCTCGTACGACAGCCCGAACAGGAGCCGGATGAGGCCGCCGGCCCCGACCATCTGGGCAATGAGGTAGAGCGTCACGGTGGCCAGCGTGCCCACCGCGGCGGCCAGGCGGACCGGCTTCTGGCGGAAGCGGACGGTCACGGCGTCGGCGAAGGTGTACTTGCCCAGGTTCCGCAGCGGCTCGGCGATGAGGAACAGCACCACCGGCCACCCCACCAGCCAGCCGGTGGAGTAGATGAGGCCGTCGAAGCCGGTGAGCGACACCAGCCCCGCGATCCCCAGGAAGGAGGCCGCGCTCATGTAGTCGCCCGCGAGGGCGACGCCGTTCTGCCGGGCGGTGATGGTGCGGCCGGCGGTGTAGAAGTGCTCGGTGGTGCGGGTGCGGCGGGCGGCCCACCAGGTGATGCCGAGGGTGGTGGCCAGGAAGAGGAAGAAGAACCCCTTGGCCACCAGGCTCGGGGCGCCAACCGTGGTCTGCGGGACCTGGAGGAGGATCATGGCGCGGCCGGCGTCAGAGGAGGCGCCGGAGGCGGGCGATCTCGGGGTCGTAGCGGGTGTTGGTCCAGCGGACGTAGAGCCAGGTGAGGACCCAGCAGGAGACGATCACCAGGGCGCCGAGCAGGATCCCGAGCGAGAGCCCGGGGCGCACCAGGGTGCCGAGCAGCGGCTTCTGCCAGGCGATGAGGCCGAGGAAGCCGAAGTAGATCACGACCATGGCGGCCGTGAGCGACAGCGCCACCCGGCGCCGGGCCCCCGAGAGGGCCCGGAGCTCCGCTTCCGGATCGGCCACGGCTCAGGACTGGCCGAGCAGGTTCTTCTTGAAGCCCTCGCCGGGGCCCGGCTTGGGGCCGATCCAGCAGCGCAGGATCGCGTCGGCGAAGTCCTTGCCCGCCACGGTGCCCTTGTCGGTGCCGGCGATGTTGATCGTGGTGCCGGTGCCGGGCAGGTACGTGATGGTGAGGCTCTCGCCGTTCTTGAGGTCCTGCATCATGCCGCACAGCTCCACGAACTGCTGCTTGAGCTCGGCGCCGGCGCCCGGGGAGTTGTCCTTGAGGCCGTCGTTCCAGGCCCCGCAGATCTTGTCCTTGGTGCCGTGCCCGGAGATGAAGTGCATGACCATCTGCCGCGGCGCGTCGGCGGCCAGGATCTCGTCGGCGCTGCTGGACGGGGCCGCCACGTAGAGCCCGGCCACGTACACCTTGATGATGAACTTCTTGCGCAGCGCCATCCCGTTGAGCGACAGCGTGTGCCCGCCGACGTCGATGGTGGCGGGCATGGTCACGCCGTTCATGGTCCGGCCGGTGTCGGCGACGGTGGGAACGGCGACGGGCGGGGCGGTCAGCAGGGTGGTCAGGAGGAGCAGCATGGATCAACCTCGAGCGGCGGGTGAATGACTGGCGGCATCCGGGGGCCAAGTTGCCGAACAAGACGGGCTTCCGCAACCCGTCAGGGCGGTCCCCGCAGGGCGACGCCGCCGGCGACCAGGCGCATCCCGGCCCCCGGCGGCACCTGCACGAAGAGATCGCGGCCGGTGTCGGTGAGCGCGGGGTACTTCCGGCCGATGTCGGCCATGAGCAGTGCCAGGAACGTCTCCGGCACGGGGATGCCGCGGACCGCGGCGCCCCGCAGGTGGAAGCGCACCGCCTCGCGGCCCGCCGGGAGCAGCTCCACCTGCCCCTCGAGCCGGCTGTCGGGCGGCAGCAGGTACACCAGCTGCGCCAGCGCCTGGCGCGCCTCGGCCGGCAGGTCGGCGATGCGCCCGCCGATGCGGAGCTGCAGCGTGTCGGCGGTGACGGTGAAGCCGAAGTCGGGGGGAATCACCCGGAGCCCCAGCCGCGCCATGAGGTACGCGGTGAAGTCCCCGGCGTCCACGGTGGCGCTGTCGCGCTGGCGGTCGAGGTAGACGGAATCGACCAGCGCGGCGGCGCGGAACACCCCGGCGGCCACGATGGGCCGGGCGGCGCTGTCGGGCGCGGCCTGCGCCCCAAGCGGGGCGGCCGCCAGGGCCAGCAGGAGGCAGGAGGTCAGGCGCATGTCGCTCGGCCGGTTCCGTTGCCATATTGGACGCATCCCGGCCACCCGCCCTGCACCACCTGCCCCGGAGGCACGATGGAATGGAGCATCATCGGATTGAACTTCCTCTACGCCGCGCTGGGCGTGGTGCTGATGTACGTATCGTATCGCGCCTTCGACAAGCTCACCCCGGAGGTGAATTTCGCGGAGGAGCTGCGCAAGGGGAACGTCGCGGTGGCCATCTTCGTCGCCGCGATCTTCGTGTCGATCGCGCTCATCATCGGCGGCGCGCTCAACTGATGGCCCGGCTCCGCGGCGCCCTCGGGCGGTGGCTCCTCCCCGCCCTGCTCCCGCTCCTCCTCGGGCTGCCGCTCCGCGCCCAGGCGGTCACCGACCGCTACGACCCCACCTTCCGCAAGTACAGCAAGCGGTTCTTCGGCATCGGCTTCGACTGGCGCCTGTTCAAGGCCCAGGGCATGACCGAGAGCAACCTCAACCCCGCCGCCACCAGCTGGGTGGGCGCCCGCGGGGTGATGCAGCTCATGCCGAGCACCTTCACCGAGGTGCAATCGCGCAACCCGGACTTCACCGCCATCGACAACGACGAGTGGAACATCGCCGCCGGCATCTACTACGACCGGCGGCTGTGGCGCATGTGGCTCGGCGACTCGGTGAGCGCGGACGACCACCGGCACTTCATGTTCGCCAGCTACAACGCCGGCCGGGTGCCCATCCTGCGGGCCCGCACCCTGGCGCGCTCCCGCGCGCTCGACCCGGCGCTGTGGACCAGCATCGCGCTGGTGGCGCCTGAAGTCCGTGGCTGGCGTCACCAGGAGACGCTCAACTACGTGCAGCGCATCCAGGCCAACCTCGACCGGATGGACGCCCGGGGCCGCGTGGTGCGCCGCGCCGCGGCACCATGACCCCGCTCAGCCGTTGAGCTCGTAGGCCCGCCGCAGCCACTCCCGCAGTTCGTCGTCCAGGTCCGCCAGTGACGCCACCGCGATCCGGTGGGTGATCCGGTCCTTCTTCGCGTAGCCGCCCGTATCCAGCAGCCGGCCCTTGCCCTTGAGCGCGCCGAGCGCCAGCCCGAAGTCGATCCGGGTCTTCGTCGCGGGCTTGATCTGCGCGATCACGTGCTTGCGGTAGATCGGCACGATCGTCTGGCTGGGACAGAGCCGGATGTCGGGCCCGAGTGCCAGCGCGAGCTCCTCGAGCGCGTCGTGGAGCGGCCGCAGGGCGGGGCGGGCGGCGTACATCGCGTCGACCATCCCCGGCGCCGCGCGGAGGTAGGCGGCGGGATCGGCCTCCGCTCCCTGCATGCGGGCGAGACTCGGGTGCGGGGCGTAGCGGGGACGGGAAGGCATCGGCGGCAGGGTGGGGATGGGGAACAGGGGAAGCGGGAAGAGGGAAAGGGGAAGAGGGAAAAGGGAAGGGGGAAGGGGCCGTGGTGCGGGCCCCGTTCCCCCAGCGTTACGACCAGGAGGGCTACAGCAGTCCGGTCAGCGGGACAGCGTAGCTCTCGGAGCGCGGCTCGGGTTCGCCGTAGCGGCCCTCGTGCGCGTGCTGCCGGTTCCATTCCTCGCGCAGGCAGAAGGGATCCAGGCCGTGCGGGCGGTCCACGGCGAGGACGCCGTCGAGGTGGTCGATCTCGTGCTGCACCAGCTCGGCGCGGTCGCCCTCGAGCTCGGCGATGTGCCACGCGCCCTTCTGGTCCTGGTAGCGCACCTTGATGTGGTGCGCGCGGGAGACCCGCACCAGGAGGTTGGGGAACGAGAAGCAGTCGTCCCAGACGGTGAAGTCCTCGTTGCCGACGTCCACGATCTCGGATTGATGAGCGGCCAGGGCTGCTCCATCTCGATGTAGACGATGCGGACCGGCGCGCCGATCTGCGGCGCGGCGATGCCGCGGCCGTACCCGAAGCGGGACTGGAAGTCCCGCAGCGTCTCGCGCAGGTCATCGACCACCACGCGCACCGCCGCCGACTGCGGCTTGGCGATCGGCTCACAGCGGGTCCGGAGAATCGGGTCGCCGAGCATGCGAATGCGGTGAATGGTCATCCAGGGTCCGGGAACGAGACGACCCAATCTTGTACGAAGGGGTGGGGACCACAATAGGGAGCGGGAGACGACGCGAGAAAATGGGGAACGGAGCAGGTGGGATGAAGCACGATAAGCGCTTTCATGTCAACAGATACGTTGGTAGTACTCATCACAACCTCTGCGTGGCCACCTAACCCCGGTTTCCGGTCCGGGGCGGGGCCGGAGACCCCCAGGGTCGCTGGGCCGGCCTGCCGCGGACATCCCGGAAACACCAACGAAAGCCGTTCATGAACAACAACTTGGACATTCGCCCCAATTCATTGGTAATTAGTTGACAAATCCCGATCCGAGCCTTAGGGTTGCGGTCGCCATGGGTACCTCGATCTCCGAGCCACTCGCCGAGCAGACGCTCCCGCCCGCGTACAAGGGGCCGCGGGGCGCCATCCTGGTGGCGCTCAAGCGCGCCGGCGCGCTCACCGCGCGCGAGCTCTCGGAGCAGCTCGGCCTTTCCTCCAATGCCATCCGCCATCACCTGCGGGAGCTGGAGACCGAGGCGGTGATCGGGTACCGGCGGGAGCAGCGTGGGGTCGGGGCGCCGACCTACGCCTGGCACCTGAGTGCCACCGGCGAGGCGCTCTTCCCGCAGCGGTACAAGGAGCTGCTGACCGAGGTGCTGGACCGGGTGGCGGAGCAGGCGGGCCGCCAGGCGGTGGTGAGCGCCTTCGAGACCCGGTTCAGCGACCTGGCCCGCAAGCTCCAGGTGGAGCTCACCGACGCCTCGCCGGAGCGGCGGATGGACGTGGTGATGCGGGCGCTGGTGGCGGGCGGCTACATGGCGGAGTGGCACGACGGCGAGCAGGGGCTCCGCCTGACCGAGCACAACTGCGCCATCCGCGCCCTGGCCGAGCGCTTCCCCGAGATCTGCGCGGCGGAGCGGCGGTTCCTGGAGGAGGTCCTGGCGGCCGCGGTGCATCGCGAGTCGCACATGCTGGAGGGGTGCCCCGCCTGCGAGTACCGGGTGCAGTTCCCGGGCGCGGGCCCCGCACTGACCGTCCTGGAGGGGCCGGCGCGTCCGGCCCGTGAGGAGCAGGCATGAGCACGTCGGAATCGTCGGTCGAGTCGCTGGTCAACCGCGAGTACCAGTACGGCTTCGTCACCGACATCGAGTCGGACACGATCGCGCGCGGGCTGAGCGAGGACGTGATCCGGCTCATCTCCGCCAAGAAGCAGGAGCCGGCCTGGCTGCTGGAGTGGCGGCTCAAGGCGTACCGCCGCTGGCTGGAGATGACGGAGCCGCACCACTGGGCCAACATCTCCTACCCGCCGATCGACTACCAGGACGTGATCTACTACTCGGCGCCGAAGACCCGGAAGCCGCTGGGGAGCCTGGACGAGGTCGACCCGACGCTGCTCAAGACCTACGAGAAGCTCGGCATCCCGCTCTCGGAGCAGAAGCTGCTGGCCGGCGTGGCGGTGGACGCCATCTTCGACAGCGTGTCCGTGGCCACGACGTTCAAGGAGACCCTGGCCAAGTCGGGCGTGATCTTCTGCTCCATGAGCGAGGCGGTGCGCGAGCACCCCGCGCTGGTGCAGCAGTACCTCGGCTCGGTGGTGCCGGCCAACGACAACTTCTTCGCCGCGCTCAACTCGGCGGTCTTCAGCGACGGCTCCTTCGTGTACATCCCCCGGGGCGTGCGCTGCCCCATGGAGCTGTCCACCTACTTCCGGATCAACTCGGCCGACACCGGGCAGTTCGAGCGCACCCTCATCGTCGCCGACGAGGGCGCCACGGTGAGCTACCTCGAGGGCTGCACCGCGCCCAAGCGCGACACCAACCAGCTGCACGCCGCGGTGGTCGAGCTGGTGGCGCTCAAGGGCGCCACCATCAAGTACTCCACGGTGCAGAACTGGTACGCCGGCGACAGCGAGGGGAAGGGCGGGATCTACAACTTCGTCACCAAGCGCGGCAAGTGCGCCGGCGACGACAGCAAGATCTCCTGGACCCAGGTCGAGACCGGCTCGGCCATCACCTGGAAGTACCCGAGCGTCATCCTCCAGGGCGACCGCTCGGTGGGCGAGTTCTACTCGGTGGCCGTGGTCAACGGGAAGCAGCAGGCCGACACCGGCACCAAGATGATCCACGTGGGCCGGGACACCCGCAGCACGATCGTGTCCAAGGGCATCTCGGCGGGGCAGGGCAACAACAGCTACCGCGGCCAGGTGAAGGTGCTCGGCAAGGCGAGCGGCGCCCGCAACTACACCCAGTGCGATTCCATGCTGATCGGGAACCGCTGCGGGGCGCACACCTTCCCCTACATCGACGTGCAGAACCCGAGCGCGGCGGTGGAGCACGAGGCGTCCACGTCCAAGATCGGCGAGGACCAGATCTTCTACCTGAAGCAGCGCGGGCTCAACACCGAGAACGCGATCAGCATGATCGTCAACGGCTTCTGCAAGGAAGTCTTCAAGGAGCTTCCCATGGAGTTCGCGGTCGAGGCGCAGAAGCTCCTCGGCGTGAGCCTCGAGGGCAGCGTCGGCTGACGGGCGGGCGCGCGACCGCGCGCCCCGCCGGCCACTGTGCATGGAGAACCGAGTGCTCGAGATCATCAACCTGCACGCCCGCGCGGGCGACAAGCAGATCCTCAACGGCATCACCCTCACCGTCCGGCCCGGCGAGGTGCACGCCATCATGGGCCCCAACGGCTCCGGCAAGAGCACGCTCGCCCAGGTGCTCTCCGGCCACCCGGCCTACGAGGTTACCGACGGCCAGGTCCGCTACCAGGGCCAGGACCTGCTGGACATGGAACCCGAGGAGCGCGCCCAGGCGGGCGTCTTCCTGGCCTTCCAGTATCCCGTCGAGATCCCCGGCGTCTCCAACGCCTACTTCCTGCGCGCCGCGCTGAACGAGATCCGCAAGGCGCGCGGCGAGGAGGAGATCGACCCGCTCGACTTCATGGACCTGGTCGAGGACAAGCTCAAGCTGGTGGAGTGGGGGCCGGAGATCCTCTCCCGCGCCGTCAACGCCGGCTTCTCCGGCGGCGAGAAGAAGCGCAACGAGATCCTGCAGATGGCGGTGCTGGAGCCCCGGCTCGCGATCCTCGACGAGACCGACTCGGGCCTCGACATCGATGCGCTCCGGATCGTGGCCAACGGGGTGAACAAGCTCCGCCGGCCGGACAACGCCACCATCGTGGTCACCCACTACCAGCGCCTGCTCAACTACATCGTGCCCGACTTCGTGCACGTGCTGGCCGGCGGCCGCATCGTGAAGTCGGGCGGCAAGGAGCTGGCCCTCGAGCTCGAGGCCAAGGGCTACGAGTGGCTCACCGAAGCGGTGGGGTCGGCGTGAGCGGCGTGATCCTCCAGGACTACGAGGCCGTGGCCCGGAGCGGCCCGCCGGCGGCTGGCTGGCCGGCCTCCGGCAGGCGGGGCTCGACCGCTTCCAGGCGGCGGGCTTCCCGAGCAGCCGGGACGAGGACTGGCGCTTCGTGAACCTGGCGCCGCTCGTGGCCGAGCCGTTCCGTCTGGCGCAGCCGGCGGAGGGCCGGGTTACCCGCGAGGCGCTGGCGCCCTACCTCTACGCCATCCCCGGGGTGGTCACCCTGGTGTTCGTGAACGGCCGGTACACGCCGGCGCTGTCGACCCTGCCCGCCCTGCCGGCCGGCGTCACGGTGCAGCCGCTCGCCGCCGCGCTGGCCGCCGAGTCCGAGCTGCTGGGCCGGCACCTGGGGCGCTACGCCACGCCGGACGCCAACGGCTTCACCGCGCTCAATACCGCGTTCGTGAAGGACGGCCTGTTCGTGCGGGTGGCGGCCGGGGTGCAGGCCACCGCGCCGATCCACGCGGTCTTCGTCACCGCCGGCCAGGCGGCCGGGGCCGCGACGCACCCGCGCAACTTCCTCCTGGTGGAGCGGGGCGCGCGGGTGGCGGTGCTGGAGAGCTACGTGGGCCTCGACGACGCGGCCTACCTGACCAACGCCGTGACCGAGGCGATCGTCGGGGACGGCGCGACGCTGGAGCACACCAAGATCCAGCGCGAGAGCGAGCGCGCCTACCACGTGGGCACGACCCACATCCGCCACGGCCGGGACAGCCACGGGCTCTCGTTCTCGGTGAGCTTCGGCGCCGCCCTCTGCCGCAACAACCTGGACGTGATCCTGGACGGTCCCGGGGTGGACGCCCACATGCTCGGGCTCTACATGGGCCGCGGCCGGCAGGAGGTGGACAACCACACCAGCCTGCTTCACGCCCACCCGGACTGCGGCACCCGCGAGATCTACAAGGGCATCCTGGACGGCCGCTCGCACGGCGTGTTCAACGGCAAGATCTATGTCACGCCGATTGCCCAGAAGACCGACGCCAAGCAGACCAACCGGGCGCTGCTGCTCTCGGACACGGCGCGGATCGACACCAAGCCGCAGCTCGAGATCTTCGCCGACGACGTGAAGTGCACCCACGGCGCCACGGTGGGCGCCCTCGACCAGCAGGCGGCGTTCTACCTCAAGAGCCGCGGCATCGGCGGGGCGCTGGCCCGGAAGATCCTCACCTACGCCTTCGCGGCGGAGGTGCTGGAGGAGATCCCGCACGAGGCGGTCCGGGCGGCGCTCGAGGCGGTGGTGATGCAGCGGCTCGAGGAGCGGGTGGAGGCCTAGGAAGACGATGACCAGCGTGCGGAGCCAGGCGGTGGCGGCACAGGCGGAGGCGGGCCAGCTCGACGTGGCCCGGCTCCGGCACGACTTCCCCGTGCTCCGCGGTCGCGTCAACGGGAAGCCGCTGGCCTACCTGGACAATGGCGCCACCAGCCAGCGGCCCCGCCCGGTGGTCGAGGCCGAGGCCGACTTCGCGCTGCTGGAGAACGCCAACGTCCATCGCGGCGTCCATACCCTGAGCCAGCGCGCCACCCAGCGCTACGACGCGGTGCGGGAGCAGGTGCGCGGCTTCCTCCATGCCGCCGACGCCGCCGAGATCGTCTTCACCTCCGGAACCACCGCGGCGCTCAACCTGGTGGCGCAGAGCTACGGGCGGTCGGCGCTCCGGGCGGGGGACGAGATCCTGCTGACGGCGATGGAGCACCACTCGAACATCGTGCCCTGGCAGCTGGTGGCCGAGGCCACCGGCGCCCGGATCCGGGCGCTGCCCGTGACCGACCGCGGCGAGCTGGACCTGGCCCGGCTGCCGGACTTCCTGACGCCCCGCACGCGCATCGTCGCCGTGGCCCACGTCTCCAACGTGCTGGGCACGGTGAATCCCGTCCGCGAGCTCGCCGACCGGGTGCATGCGGTGGGCGGCGTGCTGGTGGTGGACGGCGCCCAGGCGGTGCCGCACCTCCAGGTGGACGTGCAGGCGCTCGGCGCCGACTTCTACGCCGCCAGCGCGCACAAGATGTACGGGCCCACCGGGGTCGGCTTCCTGTACGGCCGGCTGCCGCTGCTCGAGGCGATGCCGCCGTGGCAGGGCGGGGGCGGGATGATCCAGCGGGTGACTTTCGAGAGGACCACCTACGCCCCGGTGCCGGCGCGGTTCGAGGCGGGGACGCCGCCCATCAGCCAGGTGATCGGCCTGGGCGCGGCCATCCGCTGGCTCCAGGCGCTCGACTGGGCGGCCCTGGAACGGCACGAGGCCCGGCTGCTCACCCATGCCACCGAGCAGGTCGCGGCGCTTCCCGGTGCCCGCGTCATCGGCACCGCCGCCCACCGGGTCGGGGTGCTGTCGTTCGTACTCGAGGGAATCCACCCGCACGACGTGGGTACCGTGCTCGACCTGCATGGGGTGGCGGTCCGGGCGAGCCATCATTGCGCCCAGCCCCTGATGGAGCGCTTCGGCGTGCCGGGCACGGTCCGGGCGTCGTTCGCTGCCTACAATACCCTCGAGGAGGTCGACCAGATGGTCGCGGGGCTGCGCGAGGCCCGGAGGGTGTTCGGCGCATGACCGACGCCAGCGAGCTCTACCAGAGCCTCATCCTCGACCACAACCGGGCCCCGCGGAACTACCGGGAGCTCGAGGCGCCCGACCGCGCCGCGGAAGGGTACAATCCGCTCTGCGGCGACCAGCTCAAGGTCTGGCTCAAGCTGGACGGCGACCGCATCGCCGACGTGAGCTTTCTGGGCTCCGGGTGCGCCATTTCCAAGGCCTCCGCCTCGCTCATGACCACCGTGGTGAAGGGCAAGACCCTCGCGGAGGCCGGCCGGATGTTCGACAGCTTCCACCGGATGGTCACCGGGGCCGGCGGGCCGGCCGATGACCTGCCGGCCAAGCTGGCGGTGTTCGCCGGCGTGCGGGAGTTCCCGGCCCGGGTCAAGTGCGCCAGCCTCGCGTGGCATGCGCTGAGCAGCGCCCTGCGCGACCAGGCCGGGAACGAACCGGCCGGATCCCATACCTAGCACGGCGGGCGGGAGCTTCCCCGCCGGTCGCGACACCTTCAAGGAGTGAAGCAGATGCCCTACGATCCGCGGATGGTGCAGCCGATGCGTGACGAGATGGTCCGCATGGGCGCCCGCGAACTCACCACGGTGGCCGAGGTCGATGCCGCCCTCGGCGACCAGAAGGGCACCACCCTGGTGGTGGTGAACTCGGTCTGCGGCTGCGCCGCGGGCGGCGCGCGGCCCGCGCTGGCCCTGGCGCTCCAGCACGGGGTCCGCCCGCAGCAGGTGGTGACCGTCTTCGCCGGGCAGGACACGGAAGCCACCGCGCGGGCCCGGCAGTACTTCGCCGACTACGCGCCGAGCAGCCCGTCGATGGCGCTGTTCCGGGACGGCGAGGTCGTGCACTTCGTGCATCGCCACATGATCGAAGGCCACGCGCCGGCCGAGATTGCCCGGAGCCTGACCGCGGCGTTCGACAAGCACTGCGCCACGTCCGCCGTCTGATGTCGGGGCACGTCTTTCACCCGGGCCACGCCGAGCTCCACGGCATCACCGTGGTCCTGGAGACCACCGGCAGCACCCTCTACGTGGGCCGCTACCACGAGGAGACCCCGGCCGGCGTCCTGCTCCACGACGTGGCCGAGCACATGGACGGGCCCGGGGCCGCCTCGCGCGAGGAGTTCCTGCGGAAGACCCTCAAGTTCGGGGTCCGGGCCGCCCACCGGCACCTGGTGGTGCCCAAGGACCAGGTGCAGCGGATTTCCCGCCTGGTGGAGTGGGAGCGCTAGCCACCCGGGACCCGGTATCGGATGCGCCAAGGGCTGCCCTCCATCGCGGACGGCAGCCCTTGGCGCATCGTGGGACCCGGCGCGGCGGGACTAGGGCCAGACCTGTTCGCCGGTGTCGTCGACGAGCGTGATCGCATCCTCCGGGCAGGCCTTGGCGGCGAGGAGGATCCGCTTGTCCTTGGCGCCCTCGGGATCGAGGATCACGCAGATCTCCTCGTCATCCAGCTCGAAGACTTCGGGCGCGAGCGAGACGCACTTGGCGTTGCTCGCACACAGGTCGCGGTTGACGGTGATCTCGTAGGGCATCGGCGGTCGGGGCACAGGGTCGCGGGTGCCACCATATTCTGCAATCAAGCGCCCGGTCGCAAGGCGTCCCCCCACGACGACCGGGGTGGTCGGAATCCCCTCCTCCCGCGTCCCCGTCCCGCTGCTATTCTTTCCGGGCCGCCCACGGCCCACCGAAACCCCCCGGGATGCCGGGGCGTAGGAGGCGGGCCGATTCCCCTACCCAGGACTGCCATGGCCGTCGCTGTCGTTTCCGTCCAGCGCGTGACCAAGCGGTACGCCGGACATACCGCGGTCCACGCCCTGTCCCTCGAGGTGCCCAGCGGGGGCATCTTCGGCCTGCTTGGCCCCAACGGGGCGGGCAAGACCACCACGATCCGGATGCTGCTCAGCATCATCATCCCGGACGAGGGCCAGGTGGTCCTCTTCGGGGGCGGCGGTTCCGGACGCGAGCTGGCGCCCCGGATCGGCTACCTCCCGGAGGAGCGAGGCCTCTACCCGAAGATGCGGGTGCTGGACCAGCTCGCGTTCCTGGGCGAGGCCAAGGGCCTCTCCCGGTGGGACGCCCGGAAGCGCGCCAAGGCGTGGCTGGAGCGGCTGGGCATCGGGGACTGGGCGCTGCGGAAGGTCTCGGACCTCTCCAAGGGCATGCAGCAGAAGGTCCAGTTCGCGGGCGCGCTGCAGCACGAGCCGGAGCTCGTCATCCTGGACGAGCCGTTCAGCGGTCTCGACCCCGTGAACAGCCAGGTCATGCGCGACGTGGTGGTGGAGGTGGCGCGGAGCGGCCGGAGCGTGCTCTTCTCCACCCACATCATGGAGCACGCCGAGAAGATGTGCGAGCGGGTGGCGATCATCGCCCGGGGGGAGAAGGTCGTGGATGGCACCCTGGCCGACATCAAGCGGGAGGCGGGAAAGAGCCACGTGGCCCTGAGCTTCACCCGTAACGCGCCCGTGGCCCAGCAGGTCCTGGCCGACCGGAGCCTGGTGGCGACCGTGGACGACGCCGGCGCCAGCGCGGAGGTGGGCCTGGTGCCGGGGGCGGATCCGGAGCGCCTGCTCAAGGCGCTCATCGCCGCGGATGTGGGGCTGTCCCGGTTCGAGGTCGTGGAGCCGTCACTGCAGTCCATCTTCATCGCCAAGGTCGGGCCCGAGGCGGCCCACCCCGTGGCCCGCCAGGGGGTCTGACCATGGACAAGATCTTCGCCGTCATGCGGCGCGAGTTCATCGAGCGGGTGCGGACCAAGGCCTTCATCATCGGCACCGTCATCGTCCCGCTCATGACCCTCGGGTTCGGGTACCTCCCCCAGCTCCTGATGCAGCGGGAGACCCGGCCCCGCAACCTGGTGCTGCTCGACGCGGTGGGCGGCGCCACCGGGGACAGCGTCGAGTCCGCGCTCCGGAACGCCACCGTGGGCCGGGATTCGACCAGGCGGGCCCGGTACGTGGTCACCCGGCTGGACGCCGCGGGGCGGATGGAAGCCCTGCGGGATTCGCTGGTATCGCGGGTCGGGCTCGGCGACAGCGCCAGCCCCGGCCCTGACGGGGTGGTGGTGCTCACCGCCCAGGCCATCGATTCCGGCCGGATGGTCTACTATGGCAACAACGTCGCGAGCTTCAGCGACATGAACGCGCTGGAGCGTGCGCTGGAGCCCGCCCTCCGGGCCCAGCGGCTCCTGCTCCGCAGCGCCGATCCCGGCATCATCGCCGCGGCCGCCGTCCGGCTCGACCTCGACACCCGGAAGGTCTCCGAAGGCAAGGTCACCGGGGAGAGCGGGGAGAGCTCGTTCTGGCTGGCGTACATCACCTCGTTCGTGATGTACCTGTCGCTGGTGATGTACGGCGTCCAGGTGATGGGCGCGGTCCTGGAGGAGAAGTCCAACCGGATCGTCGAGGTGCTGATCTCCAGCATGACGCCGTTCCAGCTCCTCCTCGGCAAGGTGATCGGCGTCGCCGGGGCGGGGCTGCTGCAGCTCGCCATCTGGGGCGGGGCAGGGTTCTACCTGACCAGCGTGGTGGCGGGGCGCTCCGCCACGGCCGGCATGGACCAGCTGGCGGCCGACGGCACGGCACGGAGCTTCGACCTCCCCACCGTGTCGGTGGAACTGGTGCTCGTGATCCTGGTGTTCTTCCTCCTCGGGTTCCTGCTCTACTCCGCCCTGTATGCGGCGGTCGGTTCCATGTGCACCACGCAGCAGGAAACCCAGCAGGCGGCCCAGCCGGTCACGATCCTCCTGGCGGTGGGGTTCATCTCGCTGTTCGCCCTGCTCAATGACAGCTCGAGCTCGCTGGCCCGGATCCTGAGCTTCATCCCGTTCTTCGCGCCGATGGTCATCCCGGTCCGCTACGCCATCTCGCCCCTGCCGCTGAGCGAGGTCCTGATCGCGGTGGTGTCCACGCTGGTGGGCATGGTGGCGGTGGTGTGGCTGGCGGGGCGGATCTACCGGGTGGGCATCCTGTCCTACGGCAAGAAGCCCAGCTTCAAGGAGCTGTGGCGCTGGGTGCGGACGGCCTGACCGGGGGAGCAGGCGGTTGGGGGATTGGGCGATTGGGCGAGTGGGCTGCAACCCCGGGGCTGGCACAAATCAGTCCGATTGCCTCGGCCTTGAACCGCCCAACCGCCCAACCGCCCAACCGCCCAACCGCCTATTCGCCTATTCGCCTATTCGCCTGATCGCCTGATCGCCTGATCGCCTCACCCCCTCCCGCTTCTCCGCCCGATCCCTAGCTTCCCCCTCCATGCAGCACTTCGACGTGATCGTCGTCGGTGGCGGGCACGCCGGGACGGAGGCCGCGGCGGCCGCGGCCCGCACCGGCGCCCGCACCCTGCTCCTCACCCAGAACCTCGAGACCATCGGGCAGATGTCCTGCAATCCGGCCATCGGCGGGATTGCGAAGGGGACGCTGGTCCGGGAGGTGGATGCGCTAGGCGGGATCATGGGGCGCGCCACGGACCGCGCGATGATCCAGTTCCGCATGCTCAATCGCTCCAAGGGTCCGGCCGTCTGGTCGCCGCGGGCGCAGTGCGATCGCGGCCTCTACCGCCGTGCGGTGCGGACGCTGCTCGAGGAGACGCCGACGCTGGAGTTCGCGCAGGGCACCGTGGTAGACGTGCTCGCCTCGGACAGCGGCGTGCGCGGCGTGCGCACCCGCGAGGGGCAGCAGTTCACGTGTGCGGCGGTCGTGATCACTGCCGGGACCTTCCTCAGGGGTACGATTCATCTGGGGCGTGAGACCCGGATTCCCGCCGGCAGGTCGGGCGACGCTCCGTCGATTGAGCTTTCGCAAGCAGTTGCGAAATATGGACTTACAATCGAACGCTTCAAGACTGGCACCCCACCGCGGATCGATGGGAGGAGCATCGATCTGGGGAGGTTCGAGCGCCAGGACGGTGATCCATCCCCCTACTGGTTCTCCAACCTGGAGCGCCACCCGCGACTGCCCCAACTCCCGTGCTACCTGGCCTGGGCCGGTGTCGAGGTACGGCGCCTGATCGAGGCCCACCTGACGGAGTCAGCGCTCTACGGCGGCGAAATCAGTGGTCGTGGTCCCCGCTACTGCCCATCCATCGAGGACAAGATCGTCAAGTTCCGCGATGCGGAGCGGCACCAGCTCTTCCTCGAACCCGAGGGACTCGACACTTCCGAGCTGTACGTGAACGGCCTCTCGACCTCGCTGCCGTTCGCGGTGCAGGAGCGCATGGTTCACGCGGTGCCGGGCCTCGAAGCGGCTCGGATCACACGGCCCGGCTACGCCATCGAGTACGACTACCTCCCGCCGACGCAGCTGCACCCATCGCTCGAGTCGCGGGTGCTGCCGGGCCTCTACTTCGCCGGGCAGGTGAACGGGACGACGGGATACGAGGAGGCCGCGGGGCAGGGGCTGATGGCGGGGCTGAACTCGGCGCGCGCCACCCGGGGCGAAGCCCCCGTGGTGCTGCGCCGGGACCAGGCGATGATCGGCGTACTCGTCGATGACCTGGTTACGCGGGGAGTGGACGAGCCCTACCGTCTGTTCACCTCCCGGGCAGAGTATCGCCTGCTGCTTCGGCAGGACAACGCGCTTCGTCGGCTGGCGGAGGTCGGGGAAGCCACGGGCCTGCTCGGGCCCGATCGGGTTCGCGCGGCGGACGCACGGCTCCGGGAGGAGGAGCGGGTGTACGGCCTCGCCCGGGACACCGTGATTTCGCACGCCGCAGCCAATCCGCTGGTGGCCGCCAGCGGGTCGGCGGCGCTGGTAGAGCCGTCGCGGGTGCGCGATGTGGCGCGCCGCCCCGGCGTCTCCCTTCACGAACTCCTGGAGCGGTGCGGCTGGAACGGGGACCCTGAGCTCGCGCAATGGGCCGAGATCGAGATCAAGTACGAGGGCTACCTGGAGCGCGAGCGGGAAGGCGCCGAACGGCTGGCGACGATGGAGGAGTTCCTGCTCGATCCCAGTCTGGACTATCCGGGGTTCCATTCGCTTTCCACCGAGGCTCGGCACAAGCTGGTGGCATCCCGCCCCCGGACGCTCGGTGCTGCGGGGAGGATCCCCGGGATTTCGCCGTCCGACCTGCAGAACCTCGTGATCGAGGTTCAGAAGTGGCGGCGCAACCGTGAGGCCTGCTCACCTCCCGCCTGAACCTGGCGTTTCACGTGCAACAGGCTCGCGCCGAGCCCGATGCTCCCGTTGTTCCCCGCCGTGTTTCACGTGAAACATTTCTACAAACCCACCGCGGCATTTCGCGCACGAAGGTGAAGCAGTATATTCGCCGTGCGCATCAGCACCCGCGATCGGCCGGGGCGGCGTATTCTGTTATTCGATTGTAATCTCATGTAAAACAAAGAGTTATAATGGCACGAATCATCGCCATTGCCAATCAGAAGGGCGGCGTCGGCAAGACCACGACGGCCGTCAATCTGGCCGCTTCCCTCGCCATCGCCGAGCGGAAGACGCTGCTGGTCGACGCCGACCCGCAGGGCAATGCCACGAGTGGGGTGGGGGTGCGGCGGGATCAGCTGCGCTTCGCGCTCTACGACGTGCTGATCGAAGGGCGCCCGCTCTCCGACGTGGTCCTCAACGACAGCGCCCTGCCCTACCTCGACATCCTCCCGGCGACGCAGGACCTGGTGGGCGCGGAGCTCGAGCTGGTGGAGCGTGCCGGGCGCGAGAGCGTGATGCGTCGCGCGCTGGAGGCCGCGCGCGACTCCTACGAGTTCATCCTGATCGACTGCCCCCCGTCGCTCGGGCTGATCACCCTCAACGTCCTCGCCGCCGCCGATGGCGTGATCATCCCCATCCAGTGCGAGTACTACGCGCTCGAGGGGATCTCGCAGCTGCTCAACACCATCAAGCTGGTCCAGCAGAATTTCAACGCGACGCTCGCGATCGACGGCGTGCTGCTCACGATGTACGACAGCCGGGTCAACCTCTGCCGCCAGGTGGCGACGGACGCCAAGGAGTACTTCGGCGCCCGCATGTTCCCGACGGTGATCCCGCGCAACGTCCGCCTGGCCGAGGCGCCGAGCTTCGGCAAGCCGATCCTGCTCTATGACATCCAGTCCATCGGGGCCAAGAGCTACCTCGCCGTGGCGCAGGAGCTGATCCGGCGGGCCGAGTCCGCCGGCAACGGCACCCCGACGCCGGTGCCCACCCTGCCGGCCGCCCGCACTTCGGCCCAGCTCGAGGAGTCGGAGTCATGAGCGAGACCAAGCGACTGGGGCGGGGCCTCGAGGCGCTGCTGGGCCCGGTGTCCCGGCAGGCGGCCGAAGCCAGCGGGGCATTGCTCGAGCTGCCGGTGCAGAGCATCCGGCCCAATCCCTACCAGCCACGGGCCCGCCTCGACGAACCGCAGTTCTCCGAACTGGTGGCGTCGCTCGAGACCGCCGGCCTGCTCCAGCCCATCGTGGTCCGGAAGCACCTCGACGGCTACCAGTTGATCGCGGGGGAGCGGCGCTGGCGCGCGGCCCAGAAGCTGGGCTGGGCCCGGATCCCGGCGGTCATCAAGGAAGCCGACGACCGCACCCTGCTCACCCTGGCGCTGATCGAGAACCTGCAGCGTGACAACCTCTCGGCGATCGAGGAGGCCACGAGCTACCAGCGGCTGATCGACGAGTTCCATCTGGGCCAGGCCGAGGTCGCGCGGCTGGTGGGCCGCGATCGGTCCACCGTGGCCAATGCGCTCCGCCTGCTCAAGCTCCCGCCCGATGTGGCGGCCATGGTGGACGAGGGCCGCCTCAGCGAGGGCCACGCCCGCGCCCTGCTCGGGCTCACCGACCGGGCGCAGCTCACCCGGCTGGCGCAGACCGCGGTAGACCAGGGCTGGTCGGTCCGCGACCTCGAGGCCAAGGTCCGCGGCAACCGCCCCGCCGGGGCGCGGAAGGCACCGGTGCGCGAAGTGGCCCCGGCCCATCGCCGGGTGGAAGACGCGCTGCGGGAGCGGCTCGGCACCGACGTGCGGGTCGTCGCGCGGCGGAAGGGCCGCGGCATGATCACCGTCAGTTACTACTCCGAGGACGACCTGGCCCGGGTCCTCGAGCTCATCCTCGGCGAGCCCTACGGCGGATGACGCCCTCACGCCGGAACGTCACGATCGTCATCCAATCCGATGGCGAGCTTGCGTCCCGGACCCTGCGCCTGCCCCGCTGGCTCGCGCGCACCGCGGTCGCGGGCGCCGGCCTCCTCGTCCTGGCCCTCGCGCTGGCCCTCATCACCTACCTGCCGGTCCTGGCCGCCGCGGCGCGGGTCCCAGGCCTCGAGCGCGAAGTGGAGCGGCTGGGGCGGGAGAACGCCAAGGTCGGTGACCTGGTCGCGGCGCTGGACAGCGCCGAGCGGCGGTACGACCGGATCCGGGAGCTGCTGGGCGCCGACGTGGTCCCCGACCCCGTGCGATTTGCCAGCCAACTGCTGGTTGCACCGCCGGTGCGCGCCCGCGCCCCCGGGGTCCCGCCCCAGTACGAGGCCGGAGCGACCGCTCCCAGCCACTGGCCCCTCGAAGATGCGGGATATGTGACGCGGGGCCAGGCGGGAACCGGCTCCGGCGGCGATACTCGGGAGGAGTCGCATCCCGGCCTGGACATTGCTGTTCCCATCGGCAGCCCGGTACGAGCGTCCGGTGGCGGCACGGTCCTGCAGGCCGGAGAGGACCCGGAATACGGACGCTTCGTCCTGGTGGAACACCCCGCCGGATACCAGACCCTCTACGGTCACCTGAGCCGCATCACGGTCGCGGCGCAGCAGGTGGTGCCGGCGGGGGAGGTCGTCGGGCTCACGGGCAACACGGGCCGCTCCAGCGGACCCCATCTCCACTTCGAGGTCCGGCTGGACGGCCAGCCGATCGACCCTCGAACGATCATCAAGGAGCCAGGCTGATGGCGATCTTCTCTTCTCGCGCCTCCGGGTCGGGGCGCGCCGATGCCGCCGGACGGCGGGAACCCGCAGGGCTGACGATCATCGCGATCGGGACCGCGGTGGCGGGAGACGTGTCGAGCGAAGGGGTGGTCAAGGTCGAGGGCACCGTGGAGGGGACGGTCCGCGCCGGCCCCCAGCTGCTCATCGCGCCCGGCGCCATGATCCGGGGCGACGTCTTCGCCGCCGAGGTCGTGGCGGGGGGTGAGGTCCATGGAACCATCTATGGCGCCGAACGGGTCGAGATCCAGGCCGGGGCGCTGATCGAGGGTGACATCCGGACCCAACGGCTCCAGATTGCGGACGGCGGAAAGGTGAATGGCCAGATCACCATGGAACCTGGCGGTAGCGAGCGGGGTCATCACAGCGGACAGGAGCTGCGCGGCGAACTGTCCAAAGTTGAGTGAATCAACGACCTGCGGGTTCCCACAATCGTTGATAAGTAGCTGCAAGTTGTGGAAAGCGCCGCGTCATCGACCGTTACAGTCAGGTGGGTGACTCAATTATGTCACGAGAGTGACTCCATGATGCGCTTTCTATCGATACTGGCGGTGCTTTGCACCGCCATCAGTAGTTGCACGAAGAACCCCCAATCAACCGAGTTCCGCGTGGGCCTGGTGACCCCAGGCTCGATCGCCGATGCGGCGTGGAACTCCGGTGCCTACGCCGGCCTGCAGCAGATTCATGACTCGCTGGCAGTGCCGGTAAGTCATGTCGAGGCCCGGACCCCCGCCGAACAGGAAGAAGCACTGCGGAACTATGCCGCCCAGGGCTATCGCCTGGTGTTCGGCCATGGATTCGAGTTCCAGGGCGCTGCCGAGCGGGTCAGCGCCAAGTACCCCGGAACGGTGTTCATCGTGACCTCCGGGGAGCGGGTGTCCGGCAACGTCTCCCCCCTGATCTTCCGGTTGTCGGAGGCGAGCTACCTGGCGGGCATGGTGGCGGGCGGCATGACCCGCAGCAACACGCTCGGCTTCATCGGCGGGATCGAGTTGCCGCCCATCAAGGAGGCCGAGTCGGCCTGGGTGGCGGGCGCCAAGCGGGTGAACCCGGCGGTCGTCGCTCGGTCCACCTACCTCAACACGTTCGATGACGTGGCGGCGGGCCGAGAGGCCGCGCTGGCCCTGATCCAGGCCGGGGCCGACATGTTCCACCACAACGCCGACCAGGCGGCGCTCGGCGCGTTCCAGGCGGTGAAGGAATCGAAGGGTGCGTTCATCTTCGGGGCGAACCTCGATCAGTCCGCCCTGGCTCCGGAGCGGGTCCTGGGCTCGGCCATCATCGACCTCCCACGCGCCTTCCTGACCGTGGCGCGTGAAGTCCGCGGCGGGACGTTCACGCCGCACGTCGAGTCATTCGGGCTCCGGAGCGGCGTCATCCGCTATGACCCCAACCCCGCGCTCGAACCGACCGTCCCGGAGGCGCTGCGCGCCGCCGTGACCGTGGCGCGTGATTCCATCATCGCGGCCGATGGGGCCGCCTCGCCGTGACCGGACCCGGCCTGCCACTGGCCGACCTGGTCACGTACCTCGACGGATACCTGCGCATCCGTGAGGTTCCGGACGACCCCAACGCGCACAACGGCCTGCAGGTGGAGAACGAGGGCCGGGTTACCCGCATCGTCGCCGCGGTGGATGCCTCGCTGGCCACGATCGAGGGGCTGGGTCCGGCCGACGCGCCCCTGCTGCTGGTGCATCACGGGCTGTTCTGGGATGGCGCCCAGCCGCTCACCGGTCGCCGCTACCGCCGGGTCCGGGCATTGCTCCAGCGCAACGCGGCGCTCTACGCGGCGCACATTCCGCTCGACCTCCATCCGGAGGTCGGCAACAACGCGGGCCTGGCGCGGATGCTCGGCCTGACGGAGACCCGCGCCTTCGGCCAGTACAAGGGAACGCCACTCGGCGTGGCCGGAAGACCGCCTGCGGGGCTGGCGCGGCGCGAGGTGCTGGCACGCCGCCTGGCCGACTATCTCGGCATTCCCGCCACCGCCGTGCGTGTGCTCCCGGGTGGCCCGGATCCCATCGGCACCATTGGCGTCATCACCGGTGGCGCCGGCAGCGCCATCGGCCAGGCCCGCGAGGCCGGATGCGACACCTTCATCACCGGTGAAGGCGCGGCCCACACCTACTTCGACGCGATGGAATACGGGGTCAACGTGCTCTACGCCGGGCACTATGCCACCGAGACCATCGGTGTGCGCCTGCTGGCGGAGCACCTGGCCCAGCGGTTCGGCCTGCCGTGGGAATTCCACGACCACCCCACCGGGATGTGACCTTCCGGCGGCGCACGTGAGCCCGGACTCCGCCGCGCCCGCCGCTACGGCACCGGGTGCTCCCCCCCTCCTGCTGCTCGACGGCATCCACAAGCGATTCGGCCAGACGCAGGCACTCGCGGGCGCGACCCTGCGGGTGGAAGCCGGTGAGATCCACGCCCTCCTCGGCGAGAACGGCGCGGGCAAGTCCACGCTCATGCGCATCGCCTTCGGGCTCGTCACGTCCGATGCCGGGACCGTCCAGGTGGATGGTGTCGCGCGACGCATCACGTCGCCGCTCGAGGCCCGGCGGCTCGGCATCGGCATGGTTCACCAGCATTTCACCGCAATCCCGACCTTCAGCGTCCTGGAGAATGTCGTGCTCTGGGCCGGCTGGCCGGCCCATCCGCGCGACAACCGCGCGCGGCTCGCCCGGTTGATGGAAGCCACGGGCATCGACCTGCCACCCGACGTTGCCGCCGAGCGTCTCTCGGCCGGGCTCAAGCAGCGGCTGGAGGTACTCAAGGCCCTGGCCTCGGAAGCGCGCATCCTGCTGCTCGACGAACCGACGTCGGTGCTGCCGCCGCCCGAGACCGCGGGCTTCCTGGACCTGATCACCGGGCTCCGCGCGCGCGGGGTGTCGTCGGTCCTCATCACCCACAAGATCACCGAGGCACTCGAGACCGGTGACCGGGTGACGGTCCTGCGGCGGGGAAGCGTGGTCCACAGCGGCCCGGTGGCCGGTGCGTCAGAGGCAATGCTCGCGGCCGCCATGCTCGGCGAAGCGATGGACCGCCCGTCGCGACCGGCACCGCCCGCGCCCGGACCGGTGCTGGCGACGTTGACTGGTGTCGCCGTGGCGCAGCTGGAGGGAACGGGAAGCGGCCTCAGGGGCGCGACCCTGGAGCTGCGCGCCGGCGAGGTGCTTGGCGTGGCCGCGGTCGAGGGCAACGGGCAGCGCGAACTGCTGCGCGCCATCGCGGGTCTGGCGCCGGTCCGGGAAGGAATGCTCCGGGCCGCGGGGCCAACCGCGTTCATCCCGGAGGACCGCACCCATGAGGGCCTCATCGCGGACTTCAGCCTCACGGAACACCTGGTGCTGGTGCGGGGCGGTGCGGCGCCGTGGGTGCGGCGAGGGTGGATCGACTGGCCGGCGGCGCGCACACGGACCGCCGAGCTGATCGCGGCCTACGGCATCCGAGCCGGGGGGCCCGACGCGGCGGCGGGGAGCCTCAGTGGCGGCAACCAGCAACGCATGGTCATCGCCGGCGCGGCGGAACGCTCTCCCCGGATCCTGGTGGCGGAACACCCCGCGCGCGGGCTGGACTTCCGTGCCACGGCGGAGGTCTACGAACGCCTGAAGGCCCTGGCCCGTGGCGGAGCGGCCGTGGTGCTGCACGTGCCCGACCTCGATGAACTGCTCCAGGTCGCCGACCGGCTGGTCGTCGTGGCCGATGGCCTGGTGGTGGAGGTTCCGCCGGGAGCAAGCCGGGAGCAGATCGGCTCAATGATGCTCTCCCGCCAGCGCCGCGCGCCCACCGGGGAACCGGCGTGAAGGCGATCCGTCGGCTCGGGGCGCACCTGCAACCGGCCGCGATGGCCATGGCCATCGGCCTGCTGATCCTGGCCGTCGGACTCGAGAGTGCGGGGTACCCGGCTGTGCCCGCGCTGGCAGCGCTCTGGCGCGGGGCGTTCGGTTCACCGGACGCCATCCTCTCCGCGCTGCTGCCACGGGCCGTCCCCCTCATTCTCATCGGTCTCGGCATCGGGATCGCCTTCCGGGGCGGCGCGTTCAACATCGGCGCCGAAGGACAGTTCTACGCCGGCGCCATCGTGGCCACCTGGGTCGGGCTCGCGCTGTCGGCGTGGCCCCGCGCCGTGGCGGTCCCGACGGTGCTCGCGGCCGCCACCCTCGCCGGGATCGCGTGGGCCGCGGTCCCGGCGCTGCTGCGGGTCCGCTTCGGGGTACTGGAGGTGATCACCACCCTGCTGCTCAACTTCGTCGCCGAGTCGCTGGTGAGCTGGATGGTCGCGGGCCCGCTGCAGGAGGCGCGTCACGTCTATCCCCAGAGCGATCCGCTCCCCCTCGCGGCGCGACTGCCCCAACTCCCCGGTACCCGTCTGCATCTGGGCCTGGGACTCGCGCTGCTGCTCGCGGTGGGCCTCTGGGTGATGGGACGCTGGACCCTGACCGGGCTCCGCCTCCGGGCGGTCGGGCTCAACCCGCAGGCCGCCGAGACCATCGGTGGCGTCCGGCCGTTCCGCACGCTGGCCGCCGCGCTGCTGGCCTCAGGTGCGTGCGCCGGACTGGCCGGTGGCAGCGAGGTCTCGGGCACGACCTACGCGCTCTTCCAGAACCTCTCGCCGGGGTACGGCTTCACGGGGATCGCGGTGGCGCTGCTGGCGCGGCTGCACCCGCTCGGCATCGTGCTGACGGGGCTGCTGTTCGCCGCGCTCGAGGCAGGCGCCGGGGCCATGCAGCGGGACGCGGGGGTGCCGGCGGTCGCGGTCTACGTGGTCGAGGCAGTGGTCATCCTCACCGTGGTCCTGAGCGATGCGGCCGCGAGACGGGAGGGTGGCAGTGGAACTGTTTGAGGCCTTCCTGGCATCCGCGGTCCGCGTGGCCACGCCGTTGCTGCTCGCGGCCCTCGGCGAAACGCTGGCCGAACGATCCGGCGTCATCAACCTGAGCATCGAAGGCGCCATGCTGGCGGGGGCGCTCGCGGCCACCCTCGGCGCCACGGCGGGCGGACCCTGGGCCGGCGTGGCCGCGGCCATGGGCGGCGGCGTCCTCGTGGCGGCGGTCTTCGCCATGGTGGCCGTCCGTATGCGGGGCGACCAGATCATCACAGGGACGGCAGTGACCCTGGCCACCGTGGGCCTGACCGGCGCGATCTATCGGGGCGCGTACGGCCCGGGAGGGGTCGGCCTCACCCTCCCGACCTTTGCGCCGAGCATCGTGCCGGTGCTGTCCGACATTCCGGAGATCGGCGAGGCGTTCTTTGCGCAGAGCGTGCTGACCTACGCCGCGTATGCGCTGACCGCACTAAGCGGCGTGCTGCTCTTCCGCACCCGATGGGGGCTCGAGCTGCGGGCCGCGGGGGAGGCGGCGGCACACGCGCGCGCGGCCGGTGTGCGCGTTACCCGCATCCGGGTGCTGGCCGTGCTGTTCGGCGGGGCCACCGCCGGACTGGCCGGGGCCAGCCTGGTGCTGGCGCAGGTGGGGACATTCGCGGAGAAGATGACGGCGGGCCGCGGGTTTATCGCGATCGCCATCGTGGTGCTGGGGGGGTGGCACCCGGGTCGGGTGGCGGGGGCCGCGCTGTTCTTCGGAGCGGCGATGGCGCTGCAGTTCGTCTTCCAGACGTTCCTGCTCGGGGTGCCCTACCAGCTGTTCCTGATGCTGCCATACCTGCTCACGCTGCTGGTGCTGGCCGGCGCCTGGGGGACGGTGAAGGCGCCGGCCGACCTCGGTCGAGGCTAGAACTCGCGCCGCTTCATTTCCTTGAACAAGTCCTTCGTGGCCTCGTCCTGATCCTCCGGCCGGACCCGCAGCGTGCTGTCGTACTGGGTGGACAGGTTCTTCTTGGTCGGCTGGGGCTTTCCCGCGTGCTTCTTGAGCAGGGCCGCCAGCTTCTGTTCTTCCCGCTTCGACATCATCCGCTCCTTCGTTCGGCGCTCCGCGATGGTCCGTCGCCCGCTGGCGACGCGGGCGGCCCACCGGGACCACCCTCCCGACAATATAGATGCCTGTCCGCCCGGCAGTGTCCACGCGACCAGACCGGCTGGCGCTGCCCGACTTCCGTCCGGCGGCGCCATCAGGTGCAAGATCGAAGGTAGTAGTATTTACAACGTATTGATCAGGCAGGCGGTCAGTCGGTAACCGACCCGGGCTGCGAGCGAGTGGCGGCGATCATTTCTGCCCGGGTCCGGATGATCAGGTCCCGCACCCGGTCGCGCAGGGCCGGAACGTCGGCGGTGGTCAGTCCTGCCGTAGGGATGGGGTCGAGCACGCGGACTTCTGCCTCCGAACGGCCGAACCGCCAGCCATGCTTGGGCAGCGCAGTGCCGGTGCCGCGGACCACCATCGGCAGGATGGGGACCTGGGCATCGATCGCCAGCCGGAAGGCACCGTCCTTGAACGGCAGCAGGTCGGAGGTGGTGGAACGGGTGCCTTCGGGGAAGATGATCACCGAGATGTGGTCCTCCTCCATGATCTCCCGGCAGCGGCGCATCGCCTTGACGGCCGACTTGGCGGTGCCGCGCTCCACGGGCACATCGCCCGCCAGACGCATGTTCCAGCCAAGCACCGGAATCCGGAGGATCTCCACCTTCGACAGCCACTTCATCTCCCAGGGAAGGTGGCTGATGAGCAGGATATCGACGAAGGACTCGTGATTGGAGACGGCCACGTAGGGATGGCGTGGATTGGCCGGCATCGTGCCGGTCACCCGGAACCGCCACAGCGGATTCAGCGTGGCCGTGATCGGTCCGATCTGGCGGAAGAGGTAGCCGGTCCAGTAGCGCCCCCGGTCAAAGGGCATGGTGACCAGCCGGACCAGCGCCAGGAGCGGCAGCCAGAACAGCAGGCAGGCCCCGAGCACGAACCAGACCCAGATCGAGACCACCGTGACATAGAGGCGCGGCATCAATGGCTGTCGGGGAGCTGGTCGTCCCAGAGGGCGAAGATGTTGCCATCGGGATCGGCGATCATGGCCATCACGCCGAAGGACTGCCGCGTCGGCTCGGTGATGAACCGGACGCCGCGCTCGTGCAGGCGCTCGCAGTAGGGCAGCAGCCCCGGGACGTGGAGCGTGAGCCCGGTGTGCCGGCCCACGAGCGCGCGGGCATCCGGGTGCACCGCCGGATGGACGCCGAGGTGGGCGGGCCCCTCGAGAAACTCGGCGCCGAACGAGCCTTCCCGGAGCAGGGGGAGCTCCAGGTCATCCCGGTAGAACCGCTTCGCCCGCTCGATGTCGGTGACGAAGATGGCGATCGAGTGCAGCGTCGGCATGGGCGGGAAAGTAATGCTGCGGCGCGGGGACGGGAGCGGCCGCACGGTCAGTCCGGCGGGAGGCCCCGCCAGGCCGCGCGCCAGTTGCGGCGCATGCGTTCGAGCCCGGGGCGCGCCAGCGGGGTGTCCCCGAAGCGGCGGTCGAACTCGGCCTGGTCCATCTCCTCGAAGAACCGCTCACCCGCCCCGGCGAGGTCGTCGCGGGGCGCGAAGGCTTCGATCAGCGACGGCGTGGCGAAACGTTCGTTCCAGGGGCACACCTCGTTGCAGATGTCGCAGCCGAAGGCCCAGCCGGACAGCTGGCCCGCGAGCGGCTCGGGGATCGGGCCCTTCTGCTCGATGGTCAGGTAGGAGATGCAGCGGCGCGCGTCGAGCAGGTGCGGCTCGACGAAGGCCCCGGTGGGGCAGGCTTCGAGGCAGCGGGTGCAGGAACCGCAGTGGTCGGTGGCGAAGGGCTGATCCACCTCGAGGTCGAGGTCGGTCAGCACGCAACCGATGAAGAACCAGGAGCCCACGCCCGGGCGCAGGAGCATGGTGTTCTTGCCGATCCAGCCCAGGCCCGCCCGCTGGGCGAGCTCCCGTTCGGCCACGGGTCCGGTATCGGTGTACGGCCGGGCCGTCCTGGCGCCGTGGGCCCGGAGCCTCGCCGCGATCCGGTCGAGTCGGGTGAGCGTGGTCTGGTGGTAATCGCGGCCGCGGGCATACCGGGCCACCTTTGGCTGGGATCCGGTCTCTGGGGTCGTGGCCGGTGGCTCGTCCGGATAGTAGTAGTTATCAAGAACAACTATTGCTCTGCGAGCGTCCAGGTCGGCGAGCTGGGGGTGCTTCCGCTTCTTGGCCTGGCGGTTCAGATACCGCATGTTCCCGCCCATGCCGTTCCGCAGCCAGCGGTCCAGGAAATCGGCGTGCGGAAGCGGATCAAGGGTGGTGATGCCGCAGGCGATGAACCCGAGCTGCTCCGCGAGGGCCTTGAGGTCGGCGCTCAGCAGCGGGGGCGTCGGAGTGGTCATGAGCACTGGGGCCGGCGGGGCGCCGGCGTCCGGGCAGGTCAGGCGACCGGGACGCGCGGCGGGTCGGGGACGCGATGCTCGCCGGTGCGTCCGGTGATGCCGCCGAATGGACCCGACCTGCGACCGGCGGGCTCTCCGGGACGCCCGCTCCACGGCCAGGTGATCAGCCGCGCGCCCCGCTCGTAGGTGAAGTAGCTCCACCCCCACTGCAGCATGACCAGGACGCGGTTGCGGAAGCCGATCAGGAAGAAGATGTGGACGAAGGCCCAGATCAGCCACGCGAGGAAGCCGCCGAAGTGCAGCTTCCAGATGTCGGCCACGGCGTGGCCCCGGCCGATGACGGCGAGCTGGCCCTTGTCCCAGTAGCTGAACGGCCGGCGGGGCCGGCCCGCGAGATCGCCGGAGATGGTGCGAGCGGTATACTGCCCCATCTGGATGGCGACGGGGCAGATGCCGGGCAGCGTCCCGCCCCGGCCATCGGAGACGGCCGCGGCGTCGCCGAGGACGAAGAGCTCGGGGTGCCCGGGCACGCTGCAGTCGGGCTCCACGATGGCGCGTCCCGCGCGGTCCAGTGGGGTGCCCAGCGTCTGCATGATCGGGCTCGCGACGTTGCCCGCGGCCCAGACCACGGTCTGCGTCGGAATGGTCCACCCGCTGGCCTGGATGAGCCCGGGCCGGAGCTCGGTGACCATGGTCTGTTCGCGCACCTCGACGCCCAGGCGCCGCAGTTCGTACTTGGCCCGCTCGGCGAGTTCGGCCGGATAGCTGGAGAGGATCCGGGGCCCGCCCTCGATCAGCATCACCGTGGCTTCGCGCGGATCGATATGCCGGAAGTCCCGCCGGAGGGCATGCCGTCGTATCTCGGCCAGGGCGCCCGCGACCTCGACGCCCGTGGGTCCACCGCCAATCACCACGAAGGTGAGGTGGGCGTGGCGCTTGACCGGGTCGGATTCGCGTTCGGCGCGCTCAAACGAGAGCAGGATGCGGCGCCGGATCTCCTCGGCATCCTCCAGGCTCTTGAGGCCGGGCGCCAGCAACTCCCAGTCATCCCGGCCGAAGTAGCTGTGGCGGGCGCCCGGGGCGAGAATCAGATAGTCGTAGTTCAGAAGACTACCATCAGCCAGCGTGATCGACCGGGCGGCGGGCTGGACCGAGGTGACCTCGCCCATCAGGACCTCGGCGTTCGCCTGTCGGCTGAGGATCGACCGGATGGGTGAGGCGATGTTCGAGGAGGCGAGCGCGGCCGTGGCCACCTGATAGAGCATGGGCTGGAACAGGTGGTGGTTCTCGCGGTCCACCACGGTGATCCGGACCGGGGCATCGGCCAGGCCGCGGGCGGTGTAGAGCCCGGCAAAGCCGCCCCCGACGATCACGACATGGGGCTCAGGCACTCAGGATCCTCCGGCGCCACCGCGCGAAACGCAGCACGTCCTCGACCGGCGGAAGGGCGCGCTCCTCCCCGTAGGCGGTGTGCAGGCGCCATTCGAGGTAGTCGCGATCGGGCAGCGGCAGAAAGGGGGCCAGGCGCCACCACTGGCGGCGGCGGAAGGCCCAGGCGAGGGTGAGGAGGTCCAGCGCGACCCGCGGGTCGAGGCACGCGCGCCCGGCGAGTGCGAGGGTGAGCCCGGTCATCGTCGAAGGGTCCGCCATGCGGACCAAGATAACCAGAGTATATTCTCCCCTCCATGACCGTCGCGCCCCCCGCCCCCGTCCACGGGCGCTACCGGGACGAATTCCCCATCTTCCGGCATTCCGTCTACCTGAACAGCTGTTCGCTCGGGGCGCTCTCGCGCCGTACCCGGGTGGCGTTGACGGGGTACCTGGATGAGTGGGAGCGCTGGGGCGCGGCCGCATGGTATGACCGCTGGCTCCCAGCCTGCGAGCGGCTGCGAGCCGCGTATGGGCGGGTGATCGGGGCAGACGCGGAGTGCGTTTCGCTCCATCCCTCGATCTCCTCCGCCCTGTCGGTGGTCGCGGAGAGCCTGGACTATTCGGCCCGGCCCCGGGTCGTCACGACCAGCCTCGACTTCCCGACGGTGGCGTACCAGTGGCTGGCGAAGGCGCGGCGCGGGGTGGAGGTCGTGGTGCTGGAGAGCCCGGACGGCGTCAGCGTGCCGCTGGAGCTGTTCGCGGCGGCCATCGACCATCGCACGGCGCTGGTGGCCACGAGCCACGTGTTCTTCACCAGCGGAGCCATTCAGGACCTGGCGGGCATCGGGGCACTGTGCCGAGCGAACGGAGCGTTGCTCCTGGTGGACGGCTACCAGGCTGCCGGGCAGCTGCCGGTGGACCTGCCGGCCCTCGGCGCGGACTTCTACTGCTCGGGCGGTCTCAAGTGGCTCCTCGGCGGATCGGGCATCGCCTTCCTGGCGGTGCGGCCGGGGCTGGCCGCGCAGCTGGAGCCGGCGGTGACGGGCTGGTTCAGCCACGCGGCGCCGTTCCGGTTCGACGTGCGCCGGCTCGAGCGCGCGGCCGACGCGCACCGCCTCGACATGGGGACGCCGTCGGTGGCGAGCGTCTATGCCCAGCTCGAGGGCCTCGCGATCCTGGAGGAGGTGGGGCTCCCCGCGGTGCGGGCGGCCACCCAGGCGCTGACCGAGGACCTGATCGCCGCCGCCACGGCCCACGGCCTGCGGCCCAAGGTGGCCGCCACGCCGGAGGCCCGCAGCGGCATCGTGATGCTGCCCCGGCCGGATCCGCCGGCCGACGTCCGCCGGCTCTCGGCGCAGGGATTCATCGTGGATGCCCGCCCGGGGCATGTCCGGGTCTCGCCCTACTTCTACAACCTGCCCGAGGACCATCGGGCCTGCCTGGAGTCACTGGCCCTTGGCTAACAACCGGGAACTGCGTCACAGCTCGCGCCAGAGCGGCCCGACCGCGGATGAGCAGCTGCTCGAGAGCGTGGCCCTGCCGGAGCGGCCCGACGCGCTTCGCAAGACCGATCCGTGGCGGGTGCTCCGCATCATGGGGGAGTTCGTCGAGGGCTTCGAGAAGCTCGGCGACATCCAGGACGCCGTGGCCATCTTCGGCTCCGCGCGGACGCCGGCCGCGGATCCGCAGTACCGGCTGGCCGTGGACACGGCCCGGCTGCTCGCGCAGGCGGGGTTCCCGATCATCACGGGCGGCGGGCCCGGGATCATGGAGGCGGCGAACAAGGGCGCCGTCGAGGGCGACGGACTGTCCATCGGCTGCAACATCGAGCTGCCCCACGAGCAGGGCACGAACCCCTTCGTGCGCCGGAGCATGTACTTCCGCTTCTTCTTCGTGCGCAAGACGATGTTCGCCAAGTACTCGATGGCGTTCGTGGTCTTCCCGGGCGGCTTCGGCACGCTGGACGAGCTGTTCGAGGCGCTCACCCTGATCCAGACCGGCAAGGTGAGCAGCTTCCCGGTGGTGCTGGTGGGGAAGGCCTACTGGCAGGGGCTGGTGGACTGGATCTCGAGCACGCTCGTGGAGGAACAGAAGATCGGTCGCGAGGACCTGAAGCTGTTCCACGTCACCGATGACCCGGCCGAGGTGCTCCGGATCATCCAGGACGCGCGCAACAACGGCACCAGCAACGACGGCGAGAGCTACGACCGATGACGACACCGAGCGCCAACTACCTCCGGGGCAAGCGGATCAACCCGACCGCGATCACCGGCCGGGAGACCGTGGCCGAGCTGCTCGACAACGCCTTCCTGGCCTACAACGCCGGCCGCCTGCGGGAGGGCTGCCGGCTGTTCACCGAGCGCATGCTGGCGCCGGAGAGCACGGTGGCCATGAGCCTGACGGGCGCGATGACGCCGGCCGGGCTCGGGATGAGCAGCCTGATCCCGCTGATGGAGGCGGGCTTCGTGGACTGGATCATCTCCACCGGGGCCAACCTGTACCACGACGCCCACTTCGCCCTGGGCCTCTCGCTGCACCAGGGGAGCCACACCGCCAACGACGTGGAGCTGCGGGAGCAGGGCGTGGTGCGGATCTACGACATCTTCTTCGACTACACGGTGCTGCTGTCCACCGACGCGTTCGTGCGCGAGGTCTCGGCGCGGCCGGAGTTCCAGCGGCCGATGAGCAGCGCCGAGTACCACTACCTGCTGGGCGGCTACCTGCGGGAGCGGGAGAAGGCGCTGGGGCTCTCCCGGCGCTCGGTGCTGTCGATGGCGCACGAGCTCGAGGTGCCGATCTACACCAGCTCTCCCGGCGACAGCTCCATCGGCATGAACGTGGCGGAGCAGGCGCTGGCGGGGAGCCTGCTCCGTTTCGACGTGAGCGCCGACGTGAACGAGACCGCGGCGATCGTGCTCGAGGCCAAGCGGACGGGGGGGAAGAGCGCGGCATTCATCGTGGGTGGCGGCAGCCCCAAGAACTTCCTGCTGCAGACCGAGCCGCAGATCCAGGAGGTGCTCGGGATCGATGAACGGGGGCACGACTACTTCCTGCAGATGACCGACGCCCGGCCCGACACCGGGGGCCTCTCCGGCGCGACGCCCAATGAGGCGGTGAGCTGGGGCAAGATCGACCCCGACCAGCTGCCCGGGACCGTGGTGGTATACCTCGACAACACGGTGGCCCTGCCGCTGCTCACCGCCTACGCGCTGGAACGCCACGCCCCGCGGCCGCTCAAGCGGCTGTACGCCCGCCGGGCCGCGATGATGGGCCGGCTGCTGACGGAATACCGCGCGGCGCTGGCGTTCCGCGACCGCCGCGCGGACGAGGCGCGGCGGTAGCGGCCTCCGGCTCTCCTACGGCGTGAGGCTGGTGAGGCGGACGGCGTCGTCCACCACCGGTCCGATCCCGGAGACATAGACCTTCTTCGACACCGATCCCGGCTCCAGCGGGGTCGTTTCGTGGAAGCGGACGGTGGTGTCATACTGCCCGGCCGGAACGGTGACGGACGTGCCCACGGCGGTGATCATCACCCGGTCCTCCGCGACGCCCGGCGCCACCTCCTGGCGGAAGCCCATGCCCGCGGCCGGCGCGGCCGGCATGAACAACCCCGACACGGCGCCGCCCGCGCCTGCCCGCCAGGCACCGTCGTGGCGCACGATCGCCCCGTTCTCGTAGATGTCGACGTCCTCCCCGAAGTAGCACACCGCCCCACCCGTGGTCTGGACGAAGAAGTTCCGGGAAACCTCGAGCAGCGCGCCGTCCACGGTCTCGCGTTCCTCGATCACCCGGGTCCAGGCGCCGCCCACCAGCTCGGTGTCCGGCAGGACCGTCACCTGCAGCACGACCGCGGCCCCGCCTTCGGTTCCCTCCAGGATGAGCTGGCGCCCGACCGACATCGGGAAGTAGGGATTGGTCAGCGTGTGGCTGAAGGTCCCCGCGCCAGGGGCGCAGACCGAAATATCCTCCGTCTCGACGAAGGCCGGCGTCTCCGGGCCGGCGGTGCTGCAGGCGCCGCAGGCAAGCGCGAGCGCGGCCAGGGCTGGTGCGATGATGCTGCGGGTGCTGGTCATGGTGCAGGGCCTCCATGGGAGTGGTCAGGTAACTCTCCCAAGGAACAACCGAGGCGCCGGCGTGTGACTCACGGGGCCAGCACCGCCGATAACGGAATCGGGTAACTCCCGTCCGGCGCCGCTTCGACCGGCGCCTCGATGCGCTGGCCGCGCTTGTGGAGCAGCCACCGGCCGGCGACGCGCAGGTCCACCGACGCGGCGGTCCGCGGCAGCAGCACTTCGTAGCCGATCCGCGCGCCCTCGTTCCGGATGACGAGCCGGCTGGGGCCGGTCTCGAACGCCGCGCCGGGGCCCAGGGCCGTTGCCACCAGCGCCGGGCCGTCGCCCAGGCGGACGGTGACGGTGCCGGTGTCCTGCGGCACGGTGAATTCGATGGTGAAATGCTCGCCCGGCGCGACAGCGATCCCGCTCGAGCCCTGCACCGGGGGTGGAACCGGGGTCGGGGGGACCACCGGCACGGGGCCGGCGATCCACTGCCGGACCTGCACCAGCCAGCGCGGCAACGGCGAGCCGGGCATGGCGTAGGCGGCGGTGGCCAGGCCCGCGGACAGCACCAGCGTGGCTGCCAGGCGACCCAGTGGCCGCCCGGGCCGGCGGGCTCGCCGCACGACCGCGCTGATGTCGGTCGCTGGTGCCACCTCATCCAGGCGCCCGAGGAGGCCGAAGACCTGCGCCTCATCCTCCTGTGCCTGCTCCCAGCGGCGGCGGCAGTCGGCGCACCGGCCGATGTGGTCTCGCACTGCCGCCGCCTCCGCGACGGCCAACTCGCCGTGCAGCAACCGCTGGATTGCTTCCGTATCAGGGTGCATTCCTGGTCCCTTCCCAGCGCTCGCGGAACGCGCTCTTGGCCCGGGCCAGCAGGGTTCCCACACTGGCTTCGTTGAGGCCGAGGATGTCGGCCAGGTCGTGATAGCTGTACCCCTCGGCGCGGAGCAGGAGGAGCTGCTGCTCCCGTTCCGGCAGCAGATCCAGCGTTGCCCGGACCCGGCGGCGCTCGCTGTCCGCCTCGGTCGCGGCGGCGGGGGACGGCGGCGGATCTGCCTGGGCATCCGCCCCCCGCGCGGGCGACAGGAGGCGGGCTCGTCGGGCACGGGTGGACCGGGCATTCCGGAACAGGTTGGTGGCCACGGTCGCCAGCCAGGCACCGGGTGCGTCCGGGGCCTCTCCCCGCCGGTAGAGGCGCACGAAGGCCTCCTGGACCAGGTCGGCAGCCAGGTCGGCATCGCCCGAAAGCCGGCCCAGGTACCGCGCGAGGCGCGGGAAGTGCTCGTGGTACAGCACCGCGAACTCATCCTCGAAGCGCATCGGCATTGTCCAAGGAGCCGGCCAGGGGTGAATTCGTGACACGCGGGCTGCCGCCCGCTAGAAGCTCCACTCCGCTCCCAGCACCAGCAGCGCCCGGGGTCGGGTGGTGACGGCCGTCCGGCCGCCGGTACCCGGATCCCGGACAAAGGTCATGAGATTCCGGCGGGAAAACAGGTTGGTCAGCGTGCCGTAGGCGGCGAGGGAATGCGGGCGTCCGCCCAGCCGCAGGCCGAAGGTCTGGCGCAGGCCGAGGTCCGTCCGGACGTACCCCGGCAGCGAGGCGCCTCCGAGTGGCTCGAGCCGGTGGGCGGGGGTACCGGCGAATTCGCAGCCGCGATCGAGAAGGTTGCATGCCTCCCACTCGAATGGGTCCTCGATCGTGGTGGCCCGCGCGCCGGCCTCCCCGCTGACCGACAGGCGCAGCGCCGTCCCCGACATCGGCCGGAGCACCAGGCCCGCGTCGAGCAACTGCCGGCCGCCCCAGGCAGGGATGTAGGTCGTGTCGCCGTAGTTGACCCGGACCCGCTGCAGGGCGTACCGGGCCACCACGTCGTGTCGTGGCCCGCTCCAGCGCAGGGCAAGCGAGGCGCCGCGCGCGCGGCTCGAGCCCGGGGAGAGGCCCGCGGTGACGAACGGATCGGCCTGGCGCGGGGCGACCAGCGTGAGTCCCTCGAAGCGCCGGACAAAGCCACGGAGTTCCAGCCGCAACGCGGAGGCCGGACGCAATTCGAACTGCACCCCGGCCTCGTCGCTGCGGCCGACGTCCACGCCGGAACCCCCCGCGAGCGCCGGAAGCTCCGCCGGAAAGATGTGCCCCACCACCGACTCCGGGTTGCGGAGCGACTGCAGGAACTGATGCCGACGGCTGAGGCTCAGGCTCACCCGCGCCGCCCGCCCGAGCTCCTGGCGCACGGCGAGCGCGGGACTGAATCCGCCCTCCTGCGTCGTGAGCGTCGCGGTGGCTGTCGCCTCGGCCGAGAGCCCATGGCCGAGCTCCCGACGGTGGCTGAGGAACGGCTGCCAGAGCATCCGGCGCCCGGCGAGCGCGAACAGGCTCGCACTCCCGCTGGCGCGGACCGCGCGATAGGTGGCAGTGGTCCACTCCATCCGGAGCCCGCCCATGGTGCGCTGGTCGGGCCGGTGATGCTCGAGCGCCAGGCTCGCACCGGACTGCCGCAGGGAGGATCGCATGCGTTCCGGCAGGGAGTCGGCGGCGCGCCACTCCGCGCCAGCGGTGCCGAGTGCGCGCCAGGCCCGCAGCTGCAGCGCCGTGGTCCCGAGCGCACCATTCCAGCCGAGCCCGAACGAGCGACTGCTCCAGTCGAACCGGTTCCGCGGGGGATCCTCGCCGGGGCTCAGCTGCGTCGAGGCCAGCGCGGAGGCGTCCACGCTGTTGCCGGCGCCGAAGCCGAGCAGCTGCAGCTGGCCGCCGAGCGCGGGTGTCCGGAGGCTCGCGAGCCAGTCGTGACTGTCGCCGCGAAGGTAGGTGGGATCCCGGGGATGAGTCAGCAGTCCGGGAAATGCAGACCGGAGGCTCAGGAGAAATCCACGGCTCCCCGGAAGCGGTCCATCCACCGTGCCGCGCAGGTGGGAGGTGCTGAGGCCGGTCTGCACTGCCAGCGCGTCACCGGGCCGCCGGGTCGATGCCAGCACCGCGCCGGACAGGCCCTCGGCGGCCTCGGACGGCAGCACCACCCCGCGCAGTTCGAGTCGGTCCAGCGCGTCGGGGTTGAGGGCGCTGAATACACCGCCCTGGTGAAACGGGTTGAGGATCGGAATGCCGTCCACGGCGTGGGTCACTTGGTCGGACGTGCCGCCGCGCACATTGAGGCCGGTGGGGGCTTCGGTGCGCAGGACCACCTCGCCGCCCCCGAGCGCCATGAGCGCATCGGGTTCCGCGAGGAGGGGGTGCCCCCGGATCTCGGCACCGGTGAGGGCGCGTCCCGCCGGGGCGGCGGAATCCTCCGCACGGGAAATCAGGCCCGGCAGCGTGGCGTGGGTCTCGATCGGCGGGAGCAGGACCGGCTGCGGCGTGAGCTCGATCGAGATCTCGACCGTGTCGCCCACCGCCACAATGGCGAGGAATTGCCCGGGGGCGTACCCGATCCGGCGTACGAAGACCTGGGAGGTGCCGGCGGGAACCGGGGCCAGGAGGTAGCGGCCCGCGGTATCGGTCCGGGTCATCAGCCGGGCGCTGGGGAGCGACACCACGGCGTCGCGGAGCGGCGCGCGGGTCCCGGACTCGCGCACGGTGCCGGCGATCGCGCCGACCTCGACCTGCGGCGCGCCGAGGAGCGGGAGAAGCACGAGCCCGGCGAGCAGCATGCGTCCCCCGGAGGTTCGGCCGCGCCGCCCTCGCTGGCGGGCGCACCGTCGCCACTCGGGGCAATCTTCCCGCCGGCCGGCCCGGCGCGCAAGGCGCCGGAGGTTACCGCGCGCCGCGGAAGATCAGGTCGGCCAGTTCGTCGTACACCGCCTCCGCGGCCGCCGGGTCCTCCGCCCGGATGGCGGCGGCGGCGCAGTGCTTCAGGTGGTTCCGCAGCAGCGAGCGGCTCACCCCGCGCAGCGCCTCCTGCACCGAGGTCACCTGGGTGATGATGTCGGTGCAGTAGCGCTCCTCCTCCACCATCTTCTGCAGGCCGCGCACCTGGCCCTCGATGCGCCGGAGGCGGGTGAGCACGGTGGCCTTGATCTCCGGGTCCACGGCCACGGCGTGCCGGTCATCGCCACCGGCGCAGGCGCAGGGAATGGTCTCGTCCGTCATGCGGTGCTCCTCGCGGATGGGGCCAGGTCAGTCGCGCGCCAGGCGCAACCGCAGGCTGTTGGTGACGACGCTGACGCTGCTCAGGGCCATGGCGGCGGCGGCGATCGCCGGGTTGAGCCGCCAGCCGAGCAACGGGTACAGCAGCCCGGCCGCGATGGGAATGCTCACCACGTTGTAGGCGAAGGCCCAGAACAGGTTCTGCCGGATGGTGCGCAGCGTGGCGCGGCTGAGCCCGAAGGCCGAGGCCACGCCGCCCAGATCGCCCTTGACCAGGGTGACCTGGCCCGCCTCCATGGCGGTGTCGGTGCCGGTACCCATCGCGACGCCGACGTCGGCGGCCGCCAGGGCCGGGGCATCATTGATGCCGTCCCCTACCATGGCCACCACGTGCCCCTCGGCCTGCAGCCGGCGGATCTCAGCCAGCTTGCCGTCGGGGAGGACGCCGGCCACCACCCGAGTGACCCCGACGGCGGCGGCCACGCGGGACGCGGCCGCCGGCTGGTCGCCGGTGAGCATCACGACCTCGATGCCGCGCGCGGCGAGCCGGGCGATCCCCGCGGCGCTGGTCGGCTTGATCGGATCGGCGATCTCGAGGGTCCCCGCCAGGGCGCCATCGATCACCACATAGACCTCCGTGGCCCCCGAGGTGCCGGCGGCCGGCGCCTCGAGGCCCAGCCGATTGAGCAGGCGGGCGTTGCCGACGGCCACCTCGCGCTCGTCGACGCGGCCCTGGACACCGAAGCCGGCATCGCTGAAGAAGAACGATGGATCGGCCAGGGCCAGCCCGCGCTCCTCGGCCGCCCGGACGATGGCGCCGCCCAGGGGGTGCTCGCTCAGCCGCTCAAGCGACGCGGCGAGGCGCAGCAGGTCGTCCGCCGCGACCGCTGCGGCCGGCAGGACCTGGGTGACCGTGGGGCGGCCCTCGGTGACGGTGCCGGTCTTGTCGAGCACGACGGTGTCGACCTGCGCGGCACGCTCCAGGGCGTCTCCACCCTTGATGAGCAGCCCGAGTTCGGCGCCGCGCCCGGTGGCCACCATGACCGCCGTGGGCACGGCGAGCCCCATGGCGCAGGGGCAGGCGATGACCAGGACCGACACGGCGGCCACGATCGCGTTGACGACGCGGGGTTCAGGACCAAGCCACATCCAGATCGCGAAGGTCAGCACGGCAATCCCGATCACCACCGGCACGAAGACGGCGGCAATCCGATCGGCCACCCGCTGGATGGGCGGCTTCTGGCCCTGGGCATCGCGGACCAGCCTGAGGATCCGCGACAGGACCGTGTCCCGGCCGACCCGCAGGGCACGCATGCGCAGTGCTCCGCCACCATTCAGGGTGCCGCCGACAACCTCACTGCCCGGGCCGCGGCTCACGGGGATCGGCTCACCCGTCAGCATCGACTCATCCACCGCGCTCTGCCCCTCGACCACGACGCCGTCCACGGGGATCCGCTGTCCGGGGCGCACCAGCAGCTGGTCGCCGGGGAGCACAGCGGCGATGGGCACTTCGATCTCGGCCCCGTCGCGCAGAACGGTGGCCTGATCGGGGCGCAGCCCGGCCAGCCGGCGGATGGCGGCGCCGGTGCGATGCCGGGCGCGGGCCTCGAAGTAGTTCCCGAGCAGCACGAAGCCGACGATCCAGAGGACCGCTTCGTAGTACACGTCGGGTTCGAGCCCGTGACGGCGCATCGCGTCGCTGCCGAGGGTGTTCGCCGCGCTCAGCCCCAGGGCGGCGATACTGCCGAGGGCGATCAGGGTGTTCATGTCGGCGGCGCGGTGCCGCAGGGCGGCCCAGGCGCCGGCGAAGAACCGCCAGCCGGTCCAGACCACGAGGGGCGGCACCAGCGCCAGCATGCCGTAGCGCACCAGGTCGGCGTCGAGCCGCCCCAGCGGGGGCAGCAGCCGGACCAGGGCAAGGCTCAGGGCCATCATGGCGCGGGAAAGCGGATCGCCCGGGTGCGCGCCGGCGCCCTGCAGCATGATGGGGGCGCTGAGCAGCATGGCGAGCAGCGCCGCACCGATGGTGAGGGAGACCTTGAGCCGCAGCCGGCGGAGCTCCTGGTCGTAGCGCGCCTCCTCGGCCGCCAGTTCTTCCTCGACGGTCTGGTCGGGCGGTGGCAATTCGGCGCCATACCCGGTCTGCCGGATGACCTCCGCGAGGTCATGCGGCGACGTGCGGGCAGGATCGTACGCGACAGTGGCCGCATTGGTCATGAGGTTGACCGAGGCCCGCGCCACACCCGGCGTCTTCTCGAGCTGGCGCTGGACCCGCGTGCTGCAGGCGGCGCAGGTCATGCCGGAGACCGCGAACTCGACCGTCGGCTCAGCGGCGGCGGCAACGGCGACGGGGGTGGCGGTGTCGCTCATGAGGCCGTACCCTCGACCTTGTATCCCGCCTCCTCAATGGCGGCCTTCACCAGCGCGATGGTGGCCCCGTCGGGGACGGAGAGGTCGGCGCGACCGATCTGGACTGACCGGACCCCGACGCCTGGTACGCCAGCAACCGCCCGATTCACCGCATTCAGGCAGTGGCCACACGACATGCCTGAGATGTGAAATGTTATGTCCTGCATTGCCTTATGCCTCCGGTTCTGGGTGTGACTGGTGCTGGGTCGCGAGACAAATCTAGTATAGGGGGAAGGGGTATGCAAGTAGGGGGGTGGGGTATAAAGATGAAACTGGTGTTGTCGGGGGCATGGACCCTGCCATCATCCATGCCATGACGAGCGGCGAGGCGCACTTCCGGCAGCGGATTCCGTTGCTGCATCCGCGGACACGCATCCAGGACCTGGATGTGCTCAAGGCGTGGTACGAGGCCGTGGCCGATGCCATGCGCCCGGAGCTGCCCTCCGAGCTGTTCGGTCTATGGATCTACGGCGCGGACGGGATCCCGATCCTGATCGAGCCGGAAGCGCTGAGCGCCGACGCCCTTGAAGTGCCCGCGGCGAACCCGATTGCCAACCAGCACCTGCTGGACGATGTGGAGGACCGGATCCGCCGGGCCGGATACGGCTCGGTGCTGCTCCGGCCGGTGCGCTTCGGTGGTCAGGACGTGGCGCTGATTCTCTTCGCCTCCTTCACGCCGCACATCTACGGGCTCCGCGCGGGCGAGATGTTCGAGGCGGCGGCGGACGTGATGGCGCCGATGCTCGCCCGGGTCACCCGTGGCGGCTCGGCCGTGGACGAGCAGGTCCCCCCGGCGATTCCCCAGCCCTCGCACGACCATGTGCCCGCCGTGGAAGAGCGGGTCCGGGAGCAGGCCCGGGAGGGCGAACTGTTCGAGTCGCTTGCCGACGCGCTGGGCGGGGCGGGCACCCCGCGCGACCTCATGCTGGCGCTGTCGTTTGCTCTGCAGTCGGTGCTGCCGCACGACGCCTACGAGCTGTTGATCCCGGATTCCGAGGGGGCGCACTACTACCGCCTGGCGCTGCATGGGCATGGCGTCCTGTGGGGGGACCCGGCGCTGGCGCGGCCCGCGGCCGACCTCAACCCGCCGCTGCTCTTCGGCGACCGGAACACGGTGCTGGTGGGCGACACGACGGCGGCGTACGTGCCCCGGGTGCCGGAGCTGGTGACGGTCCGCGGCCCCGAGGCGCCGCCGCGCTCGCTGATCGGGGTGCGCCTGCGGGTGGTGGAGCGTTCGGTGGGATACCTGCTGCTGGGCAGCGCGGGCCCGGAGTTCTACCAGGCGGCCGACCTGGCGGTCTTGGACCGGATGGGCGCCCTGCTGGCGCCACGGGTGGATGCCCTGGTGCTGGGCTGGCAGTACAGCGTGCTCAAGTCCCAGTTCGACCTGTTGCGGCACGTACCGATGCACCTGGCGCGGGTGGCGGAGCTGCTCGCGGCCACGCCCTTCCTCGGGGAGGGCAGCCGGCAGTTCGTGCAGCTGGCGGGCGCACTCCTGCCGGTGACCGCGCTCGAGTTCGCGGTGCGCCTGGCGGATGACCGGCGGGTGGCGGTGGTGCGGCCCGGCGCGGCGACGCCGCTCGCCGACCTGCCGCAGGAGCCCATCGAGGGCACGGGGGTGGCGCAGGTGGTGCGGGGCGAGCTGCCCTACCTGCTCACCTCGCAGGACGAGGGACAGGGTGCCGTCTCGGTGCTGGTCGTGCCGCTCCGCACCGGCGGGCGGGTCTTCGGGGCCATGGCCATGACCGCGCGCGGGAGCGAGCCCTTCTCCAGGACGGACATGGCGCTGGCCCAGCAGCTGGCCGACCTGGCCGCGCCGCACCTGGAGCTGGCGCGCCGCAGCGGGGCGGTCGGGGGCCCGGTCATGCCGGGCTGGCGCCGTACCGACGTGCGGGAGCGAATCGAAGAGGAATGACGCGGCGGGCGTGACCGCCGCTCAGCGTGTCACCGCGCTGGGATGGACCGGGGGCGGCGCCGCCGCCTCCGCCTCGCGCGACCACCGGAAGAAGATCACACCGAACGCGAACCAGACCGGCAGGTCCCCCACCAGCTTCATGAGGAGGCCGGCGATCTTCTGGTCCTCCTGTGCCGTGAGCAGGCGCGCCACCCGCGGCGCGAGCTCATAGGTGGCGTAGAGCGGGTACTCCGCGAAGGTCAGGAAGGCGGAGGGGATGATCGCCGGGAGGGTGGCGGCGAAGAGGTACGCCATCTTGAGCGGCCGCCGGAACGACGCCACCTCGGGGTCCGGCGCCATCACCGGCCACCAGAGCCACAGTCCCCCGCCGATCCACGCGAGGTCCACCAGCAGGGCGCCGACCTGGCTCGCCATCAGCGCGTCCACGACCGCGGGCACGTGGGTGGCGAACAGCACGACGCTGAACCCGGCAAGCGCCGGCCCGGGGCGCGCCGCGAAGCGGAGCAGGGCTGCCCATCCCGGGCGGGCCAGCGCCCGCACGACGTCCTCCCGCCCGAAGCCCTGGATCAGACAGGGCGGGACCACCATCGAGAGCAGGATGTAGCTCACGGTGTGTGCGCTCAGGAGGTAGCCGGCGCCGAGGGCGCCGAGGGGCCAGTCGAGCGCGACCCACAGCAGGAGGAGCCCCGTGGCGAACCACGCGACGCCACGGCCCCCCCATCCGGCATCCCCCCGCCACCGCATCCGGTGATATCCGAGCGCCAGCGCCAGCACGAAGAGCCAGACCCCGGGATAGGCCCGCCACTCCCACGACCAGCTCTGGCCGGTGGCCGCGCACCACCAGTTCATTCGTCGCCGTACTTCCGCACCGGCAGCTGCAGCGTCACGCTGCCGGCGCGGGCGAAGGTCAGCGTGAGCGTCAGCGAATCTCCCGCCTGCGGCATGGCCGAGAAGTCCTGCAGCATCACGTGGGTGCCTCCCGGCGCCAGCGAGAGGGTTCCACCAGGCGGGATGGGGAGGCTCATCATGTGCGCCATGCCGCCCCCGTGCAGCATGGCGCCGGCGGCGACCGGGCTCGACGCGCCTGTCAGCGTGTCCGGGGCGCTGCCCCGGTTGTGGATCTCGACGTACGCCGCCCCGCTCGCGGCGATGATCGGCTCGTAGGCAAAGCCCTTGGAGAGCACCAGGTCGCCGACGGTGGCCGACGCGGCGGGCGGACCGCCGGCGCAACCGGCGAGCAAGAGGAAAGCGGCCAGCCGGGTGCCGCGCCGTAGTCCCTGTCGCATCACTGCTCCGCGAGGAGTGGGAGGTCGCGGGCCCAGTCCTGCTGCCGGATCCCGAAGGGGTAGACGACGTGGGCCAGGTTGTCGCGGGTGAAGGCGATCACCGTGGCGGGGTGTCCGACGTAATAGGCCGTGTCGCCAGGGAGGCGCTCGATGACGGGCTTGCCAAAGGGGAGCTGGCCGATGGCGTTGATGAGGGCAAGCGAGTCCCCGGTGAGCCCGATGAAGCGGGGATCGAACTTGTCGAGCCACGCGCGCATCGCCTCCGGGGTGTCGCGCACCGGGTCGGTGGTGACGAACACCACCTGCACCGCCTTGTTCACCTCGGGCGAGAGCTTCTTGAGCACCGCCGCGATGTTGGCGAGGTGCACCGGGCAGACATCGGGGCAGTGGGTGTAGCCGAAGAAGAGCAGTGCGACCTTGCCCTCCGTCTCCTTGCGGAAGTCGAAGGGCCGTCCGTCCGTGGTGGTCAGCGTGAAGTCCGGCTTCCGGAGCGGCGGCTCGAGCTTGGGGGCGGCCAGCCCGTCCGGGTTGAAGGGCTTGGGCGCCGCGGGCTTGCAGCCGCCGGCCGCCGCGAGCAGCGCGACGAGGGCCAGCAGGGTGGCGCGAGCGTGGAGTTGGCGTCGGTGCACGGTCAGGTTCCGTCCGCGAGCAGGGTCAGGTCGTGAAGCCACTGGTCGGGCGTGAAGCCCGAGAGGTACGCCACGTGGGCAAGGTTGTCAGTGGTGAAGGCGAAGACGGCCACGTTGTGGTTGATCGTGTACGTCCCCGGCTCCCCGGTGACGGCGTCCGGCGGCATCGGGTGGCCCAGGCGGAGCTGGGTGAACGCGTACGCGATCGACGCGCTGTCCCCCGTGAGCCCGACGAACCGCCGGTCGAAGTGATCAAGATAGGCGCGAATGCGGTCGGGTGTGTCGCGGCGGGGGTCCACGGTGACGAAGACGGTCCGGATCCGCTCCGCCCGGGTGGGGTCCATCCGCTTGAGGGCGGCCGCGATGTTGGCCAGCTGCAGCGGGCAGCGGTCGGGGCAGGAGGTATACCCAAAGAAGAGCAGGGTGACCACACCCTCGGTCTCGCGCTGCAGGTCGAACCGGGTGCCGTCGGTGGCGGTAAGCACCAGCTCCGGCTTGGGAAGTGGCGGCACCACGGCCGGGCCGGCGAGGCCGTCGCCGGCGAACGGCCGCGGGCCGCGCTCCCGGCAGGCGAGGACAGCGAGGATGGCGCCCAGGAGCATCGCGCGCCGCATCACAGCCCCGGGGCAGGAAGCGCCACCAGCACGGCAGTGGTGGCCACGAGCAGCAGGCCGACGGCCAGCTCCGCGGTGACGGAACGGCGCAGACGGGCGCTGCCCTCGGGGCGTCCGAGCGCGGGCGAGACACGGCGCCAGTTCCAGGCGCCGAGCGCCATCGTGAGGAGCAGCAGGCCCGACTTCAGCAGCAGCGCGCGGCCGTACGCGGTGGCAGTGAGGGCGGCGAGGCTGCCGACGTAGGACCAGCCGAGGAGCAGCCCGGCACCGACTGCGAGGCCGGCGCCGACCAGGGCCAGGGGCGAGAACGTCGAGACCAGGCGGGCCAGGGTCGCATGATCCCGGTTCGCCGCGACGCGCCCGTCACCCAGCAGCGGCAGGGCCGCGATGGCGAGGGCGGCCAGGGTGCCGAGCCAGAGACCCCCCCCAAGCAGATGCACCGCGTGCAGGCCGACGCCGAAGCTGGGGCCCCACGGATGCTCGCTCGCGTGACCGGTGAGCGGCGTGCTGCCGACCACGGCCATGACGGCGGTCCCGGCCAGCGCGAGCCGGGCCGCGGGCCGCCGTGCGGTGGCCAGAAGGAGCAGGAGCGCGAGGGACGCCGTGCCCAGCTGGGCGAGCCAGCCGTGGCCCCACGCGCTGTCGACCAGCATGAGCCGTGCGGCGGCCCAGGTCATCGGCTCCCCGGGGTCGAGGAAGCTCCGGACCTGGCCGAGGCCACGTGCGAGGTCGGCAAGGAGCAGCAGGACGGCGGCGCCGACGGCGAGGTGCCACGCCCGGGCCAGGGATCGCGCGGCGAGGGAGCGCTCATCGTCCTCCGGACCGCGCCAGCGCGGGATGAGCGCCACGAACGCGCAGGCGCCGACCAGCGTCAGGGTCGCCAGGTAGGCGAGGGCGCGGCTGGCGGCGAAGAGATCGAGGGGGAGAGTGGCGGGTTCGTATTCCACGGCGGGCCGGACGACGAGGGTCGGAAGGAAGGTACCCCGGACGCGGGCGGGCTGTCAGTCCCGCGCGATGGGCACCACGGGCAGCAGCACCCGCGATGGAAAGGCGCGCGAGTGCTGCACCCGGAGGTCGCCGGCCCGGACCTTGTCGGTGTCGAACTCCTGCAGCCCGGTCTGCGGGTTGACCGAGAAGAGCGGGAAGAAGGCGGCGGACAGCACAATGCGGAGCCGGTGCCCCGGGAGGATCCGGGTGGCGGTGACCAGGCGATCGAAGCGAAGCCGGGAGATCTCGCCCTCGCGGGGGAGCGCGCGCAGCGGCCCGCCCTGCCGGTAACTCGCGCGGAGCAGCGCGGTGCCGGGGGCCGAGAGATTCCAGGCCGTCCCGTCCGGCGCCACGTCGTAGAACTGCAGCCAGAGGTCGTAGTCGGGCACCGACGCGGCCACGGTGAGCTCGCCTACCACGGCGCCGATGACGTCGCGGGGTTCGGCGAAGGGCGCGGTCTCGAACACGGCCACCTCCGGGCGTCCCACCAGCGCGCGGTAATCGTGGGCGCCGGCGCGGCCGTCGTAGGGGTCGGCGAGCGGCGCGGCGGGATCGGCGTGCAGGCTCGTCTCGGTGGGGCCGCCGGCTGGCGGGGCGGCCTCCAGCCGGCCGGGCCGTCCCTCGCGCTCCGGGGGCTTGAGGTAGAGGGTATCGGTGCGGGTCCCGGGGAGTGGCCACGATGCGGCGCTGCGCCAGCGGTTCTCGCCCATCACGAAGACCCGGACCGGCGGTTCCTCGTCCACGCCGTTCCGTTCACCCTTCACGTACCGGTCCATCCAGCGCAGCACGGTCGCGGCGTATGCCAGCGCCGCCTCGGGGCCGAAGTCGCGGTCGCCGGCGGTGGTGCGCTGCACCGCGCCCACGCCGTGCGTCCAGGGGCCGAGGATCAGCGCGGTGCGGGGCGCGCCGGGACGGCGGGCCTGCAGCAGGGCCGAGAAGTTGTCGGCGGCGCCACGCGCGCCGTAGGGCTCGTCGAACCAGCCGCTGAGGTTGAGGACCGCGGCGCCCACCTGGCCGTAGCGTCCCTCGAGCGCGGCCCAGCTCCACCAGGGGTCGCCGGGGGGGTGCCGCATCCATTCGTAGTACCAGGGGGCGATGCCCTGGAAGTCGGGCAGCGTCGCGAGCGGCCGGTGGCGGCGCGCCCGGGTGCCCTCGCGCTCCCAGGCGGCCGCGGCCTCGGCATCGGTGCGCGGCCCGGGGCGGCCCAACCGGCGGCGCAGGTCCGGCGCGATGTTGAACCAGGTCCAGTCGAGCCACGAGCCGTCCCAGACGCCGCCGGAATACCAGAAGGACTCGGGCGTGGCGTAGGTCATGGCTGGCGCCATGGCCTTCAGGGCCGGGGGACGCTGCAGGGCGGCGAGCCACTGCACGGCGGCGGGGTAGGAGAGCCCCACGGTACCGACCGCCCCGGTGGACCAGGGCTGCCGCGCGGCCCACTCGATGGTGTCGTACCCGTCGGTGCCCTCGTTTCGGTAGGGCTCGAAGTCTCCGCCGGAGCCGTACCGCCCGCGGACGTCCTGCAGCAACACCGCGTAGCCGCGGGCGACGGCGGCGCGGGTCAGTCCGGACGCGTCGGCGGCGTCGCGGCGATCGTAGGGCGTGCGGTAGACGAGGACCGGGAACGGGCCGCCGGCGGCGGGGCGCCAGACGTCGGCCATGAGGACCACGCCATCGCGCATGGGGATGGCAACGGCACTGTCGATGACGAGGCTGTCCTGTTCTGCTGGGCGCCGGCCACGAGGCCGGCGCCCAGCAGGAGCATCCGCCCGATCCTGCCCCGCATGGTCAGGGCTTGGCCGCGGGGTCGAAGGTGAAGCCGTAGGTGCCGCGCACCACGTGGCCGTCGTGTGAGGCGGTCTTGTACATCACCAGATACTTGCCGGGGGCCAGGTCGACGGGCACGGCGCCGGCCGTCGAGAGGCTGTCGTCGGTCTCGGCGAACTTGATCACGCCCACGGGTGAGCGATCGGCCTTGAGCAGCGTGGCACTGGTGAGCGCGGCGTCGGTCCGGTCACTCCACCAGAGGCGGATCTGCTTCGGGGCCGTGGTGACGGTGGCGTCGATGCCGGGCTCGGCCTTGACCAGCCTGGTGTGCACCAGGGTGGCGGGCAGCGCGACCGCGAGGGCGGCAGCCGCGCCCAGGATCAGGGTGGGAAACCGCATGCGGGGATTCCTCCACGAACGGGTGAGGGGTACCGACGGTCGCGCATACCGGCGGGGGACAGGGCTGGAAGTCTAACACGCCCGGCCGGAGCCGGCGGAGGGCCGACACGGGCAGGGGGGTGATGGCACCTCTTGCGCCGATCGAGCGCGCACATGCATGATCCCCGCCGCATGCGCCGCTTCCTGCGCCCGGTGTCCGGGTTCCTCCTCGTGGTGGTGTTCGCCACCAATGTGCTCGCGCCCAGCCTGCATGGGTGCGAGCGCCGGGAGCCCGCGGCCGCGACGATGGCTTGGAGTCACGGCATGGCGGAGATGCCGGCAGGCCACCAGCATGGCATGCCGGAGCGTTCCGCGCCGCATCGTTGCGACTGCGTCGGCCATGCCTGCTGCTTCGCGCCCGTGGCGCTTCCCACGGCGGGGCGGCTGGCGCTGCTTCCCCCGGCGACCCTACCCGTGGCCCCGCCGCTGGGCGGCCCCACGCTCCTGGTGGTTCGCCCGGACCGCCTGCTGCCGCTCGCCCAGGCTCCGCCTGCCCTGCCCGCCTGACGATCCCGTTCCGGGACCTCGTTTCCACGCTCCTGAACAACTGACCTCCGCCTGATCGGTCCCGGGACTCATCCCGTGCCGAGCCGTGTTTCTTGCCCGTCCCGCCGCTGCATGCGATGCGGCCGGACCGTTGCGCCTCATCGGCCTGGCGGAGGCGGGGAGGACCACGGCAGGCCCGCTGCACCGCGTCCGTGTCGGGGAGGGGGTAAGGGCCGGTCAATGATGTCACGTGTGGCGCGCATCCATGCTGGCATCGGCGGCCGGTACCTGCCCTCTCCTTCCACGGCTCAGACCGAGGAACCATGACACGCTTCGGCATGCTGGTGTTGACGCTTTCCGCCGTGCTGGCGCTGCTGGCGCAGGCACCCACCGCCGCGCCGGATCCGGCGCAGGCGGCCGCGCGACAGCGCACGGCCACCGAGTTGATCGGCAGCCTGCAGAGCCCGTTCTGCCCCGGGCTCACCCTCCCGGCCTGCCCCAGCTGGCACGCCGACACGCTGCGCCGGGCGCTGCGGCGCCGGATCCTCGGAGGCGAGGATCCCGGACGGCTGCGGCGCGAAATGGCGGCACGCTACGGGCAGTACGTGCTGGGTGAACCGACCTGGCAGGGCTTCGACGTGATCGGGTGGCTGGGGCCGGGGGCGCTGCTGCTGCTGGGTGGGGTGACGCTGGCCCTGGTCCTGCGGCGCTATGCCGGCCGGCCGGCTTCGGCAGAGCAGCGAGGGCGCCCGGACTATGTGCCACCGCTCGAGCCGCTGGCCGCGGAGGATCGCGCGCGGCTGGAACAGCGGCTGCAGGAGGAACTGCGCCAGGCGTAGCGCACCGGCGAGGGGCACGAGCCGCCGCGGAGTGCCACGTGTGGCGCGCATCCAGGCTGGTGCCACCGGGATGTACCTGCCCCTCACGCTGCCGCGTGCGCGACAGGCCCCTCGCCGATCCCGGCACCACGAGCGATGTTCCGGTGACCCACGGGCGTCCGGCCGCACGCCGCCGCCCGGCCCCCGATCCGAGGAATCATGCGACCGCATGCCCTGAGTCTCGTGCTGGCCGCCCTCTCCGCCTGCGGCGAGGGCCCCTCCCTCGGCCCGCCGGTGACCGTCGCCGCGCAGCACGCGGCCAATCCCACCGTCGCGGTGGATGGTCGCACCGGGCGGGTCTACGTGTCCTGGGTGCAGATGGCGGCGGACAGCGGCTGGGATGTCCTGCTCGCTGCCGCCGATCCGGGCGGCGCGTTCGGCGCCCCGGTCCGGGTCAACGACCGGCCGGGCGAGGCGATGGTCGCCCGGGAGAACCCGCCGCAGGTGCTCGTCGGCACGGATGGCGTGGTGTACGTGGGCTGGGTCAGCGCGAGGACCGCGGACGACGCGCCCCACGCCGACGTGAGCCTGCGGCTGGCCCGCTCCACCGACGGGGGCGCCACCTTCGCACCGGCCGCCTCCCTCGACGCCGACCCCGCGGTGCCCTCCCTGGCGAACATGTACTTCGACCTCGCGGCGGGCCCCGACGGCGCCGTCTTCGCCAGCTGGCTCGACCTGCACCATTACACCGACACGCTGGCGGCACGCGCGGCGGGGAACGTTCCGGACAACATTCCGGTGCCGGAGAACCGCGTGGACTTCGTAGTGGCCCGGGCCACGGACGATGGCGCGGGCGTTGCCGCCGCCGCGGTGCTCGACACCAGCTCCTGCATCTGCTGCCGGACCGCCATCGCGGTGGCGCCGGATGGCGGGGTGCAGGCCCTGTGGCGGCACGTCTTCCCCGGCGACGTGCGGGACTTCCTCATCGCGCGCTCCAGCGACGGGGCCGCCAGCTTCACGCCGCCGGCGCGCGTGCACGAGGACGGCTGGGTGCTGCACGGCTGCCCGGACATCGGGCCCGATGTCGCGGTGGACGACGCGGGCACGGTGCACGCCGCCTGGTACACGGGGGCGCCGGGCCGGGTGGGGCTGTGGTACGCGGCCTCGCGCGACGGCGGTCGCTCCTTTGCCGCGCCGACACGGCTGCTGCCGGACGGCCACGTCCCGCCCTCGCAGGTGAAGCTGGCCACGGCCGCCGGGACCGCCTGGGCCATCTGGGAGGATCGACGGCGCACGCCCGGCAAGGTGGTGCTGGGCCGACTCGGTGGCGGCAGGCCCGAGACGATCGCCACCGGCGAGTTTCCCGGGATCGCCGCGGCCGGGCGCACGCTGGCGGTGACCTGGATGCAGGGCGGCGCCGTCCATGCCCGGATCGCGTGGGACGCACCCGCGCCCTAGCGCCGGAAGGCGCGATCCTCCCCTGCCACGGCACCGAGGGCCGGGGCCGCCGCCCGTCCGCCTGGCCCCCCGAGGTCCGATTGCGTGGCCGGGCCGCCACAACTTGCGGGCCGGCGGCCACGCTTGCTGTATCGAGAATTGACGGATTGCCCGGTTCCAGCCCCGGAACCCGGTGGCCCGATCCCTGCCCTCGCTACTTCATGCGACGTGGGAGGTTCCGCCCCTCCCGCCGCCGGACGCGATGGATCGCGACCGCGTGCAGTTGCCAGGAACCGGACACCCATCACCCATGAAGCCTGCACCCCGGGCCACCCTCGACGACCTCGAGGTGGTCGAGCAGCCGGAGCCGGAGTCACTCTCGGTGCTGAGCGCGACCCTGCGCCGCCATCGGCGCACGCCCATCGAGCAGCTGGGGCCGGAGGCGCTGCGCTTCCTGCTCGAGGAGGGTGAGGGAGTCTCCACCGTGCTCGGCGTGGCGCTCGATCGCCTGGAACAGGATCCGTTCCTGAGTGGTGACTTCCATCCTGGCGACCTGCTGGCGGCCGTGCTGCATCGCTCCTCCACCGTGTGGAACTCGTTGCCGGAGCTGCGTGCCCGCGCCCACGCGCTGGTGGAGGATGCCGAGCGGGAACTGCACCGCCTGGAGCGGGCGGACCGCGCGGTGGTGGAGCGGGCCATCCGGGGCTTCCGGAACCTCTGGCAGCGCTGGAGCTGAAGTCAGGAGCAGCGACACGAGGCCCCGGCCTGTGCCGGGGTCTCGTGCATTTCGGTGGAACGGTGGCGTCCGGGCGGACCGCTCACCGGCCGCCGCGCACCCACTTCCAGAGTGCCGCGGCCGCTCGGACGGCCGCGTTCCACCACGGGGCGCGGCCCGCGGGCGCCTCGGGTTCCGGCGCGGTGTCCATCACTTCGGTGGCTGCCTCGAGCAGTGGCGCCTCGGGTTCCTGCACCGGCTCCACCACGTCGATCACCGCTTCGGCCACCGGTGATTCGGGTTCCGGCGCCGGCTCCACCACGTCGATCATCGCCTCGATCAGTGACGCCGCCACCGGTGCGGGAACAACCTCGGTCTCTCGCTGCGGCGCATCGATCGCGGGTTCGGGCTCCGTGGCAGGCGCCTCGATCACGCGCATCCGGTGGCGGATGCGGTCCCACGCGCCGTCCACGTCCACCGGGGCCATCGGTGGGGGCTCCAGTCGGTTCATCATGCCGGCCAGGGCGGCCATGGCCTTGGCGCGGTCGGGCTCCTCCGCCAGCAGGCGCTGGATGCGGGCGGTTTCGCTCGGGGTGCATTCCCCCGCGAGGTAGCGGGCCAGCGCCGCGAAGCGTTCGTCGTCGGGGGGGTAGCTCATGCTCCCAAGACACGCCAGGCCGCGGGAACCCCTATCCAGGGCCGGCACCCGCCGCCGCTGGACTCCGGTGGTACCTTTCAGCCCTCGCACCCCTCAACTGATCCCTGACTCCCCGTTCCGTGGCCGACCCGACTCCCGACCGCCCCCTGCTCGAGCGTCTCCGTGCCGGCGATGAGGCCGCCTTCGAGGCGCTCTTCCGCGCCAGCTACTCCCGACTGGTGGCCGCGGCGGAACACGTCCTCGGCGCGCGGGGTGAGGCCGAGGATGTCGCCCAGGAGGTCCTGCTGGAGTTGTGGCGCGGTCGGGAGCGGCTGGATCCCGGGATGAGCGTGGATGGCTACCTGCACCGTGCGGTCCGCAACCGGGCGCTCAACCGGGTACGCCACGACCGGGTCGTCCGCGAGGCGGAGCCGCTCCTCGCCACCAGGACCACGGCCCCGTCGGCCGATCGCGCGGTGCTCGCCGGCGAGCTCGAGGCCACCGTCCGCGCCACGGTGGCGCGGCTGCCGGCCCGGTGCCGCGAGGTCTTCGAGCTGAGTCGGGTGCACCGGCTGCGATACACGGAAATCGCGTCGGCCATGGACATCTCGGTCAAGACTGTCGAGGCGCAGATGGGCAAGGCCATTCGGCTGCTGCGTGACGGACTGGGGGGATGGCTGCCCGATGGCGGGGACGACGAGTAGTCCCCTCCCGAACGGGCAGGCGAACGGGGGAGTCCGCGAGGACTCCCCCGTTGCGCTGCGGTGACGGCCTGCGCTCAGAACTCGGTCGTCAGGCGGAGCATCACGCTCCGCCCCATGCCCGGGTTCTCGGCGTTGGTCTTGAGGCGGCTCAGGAAGTTGGCGTACGCGGTATCGAACAGGTTGCGGACCAGCAGGTCCACGTGCAGCTCCCCCGCGCCGGTCCCGACACTGAACCCCCCGCCGGCATTCACCAGGGTATACGCCTCCGACTGGTAGCCCGCGCCGCCGAAGGCGCCGGCAAAGAATGAGGCCTCCGCCGGGTCGAGGCGGATCTGACGCCCGTTGTGCTCGCCGCCCAGCGCCAGGTACGGCTCGCCCAGCGGGCCGCCCCGCTGGAATTCGATCCGGGCATTCCACGTGGCCCGGAAGGGCGGGATCGCGGGCAGCGGATTCCCGGTGGAGGTGTTGGTGCCGCGGACGTAGTCTGCGGTGCCCTGCAGGTGGAGCCAGCGGGTGGGGTGCACCTGGCCCGCGAACTCGAGGCCTTCGAGCCGGGCGTTGCCCTGGGTCACGTCGTAGATCTGGAAGCCGGAGCCCGGGTCGGTGGCGCCGGAGGGCACCGTATAGATGAAGTCCTCGACCCAGTTGACGAAGCCGCCCAGCTCCACCGCGGCGCTGGTGGTCTGCAGCCGCAGCGACAGGTCGGTGTTGAGCGATTTCTCGGTGTTGAGGTCGGCGTTGCCACGCTCGAAGGCCACCGTGCCCTCGTGCACGCCGTTGGCGAAGAGGTCGAAGCTCGACGGCGCTCGGAACCCGCGGCCCACGTTGAGCACCACGGCGGCCGGCTCCGCCAGCTTGTAGAGCAGGCCCAGGTTGCCGGTGAAGGAGTGCCAGCTCCGGTCGGTGTCCACGCCCGGGATGGTGGTGTCACGGAGGGCGAGGGTCCGGTAGTCGTAGCGGGCGCCGAAGGAGAGGTCCCACGGACCGCCGTGCACCTGCTCGAAGCCGTAGAGACCCACGGCCTTCACGTCGGTGTTGGGGATGAGCGTCTCCTCGCCGAACTTGTCGAACGTGGTGCGGAGGCCACTCACGCCGAGGGTGCCGCTCATCCGGCCGACCGGGGCGTGGAAGAGCCGGGCATCGAGGGTGTAGTTCTGGGACAGGAGGCCGAGTGCCACGTCGGTGGCGGCCCGGTCCTCGAATTCGCGGCGCCGGTTGCGCTCGTAGCCGGCCGCCACCTCGAGCCGGGAGGCGCCGAGGCCGAACACGCCGTCGAGGCGGGCGCGGCCGGTGGCGATCCGCTGCAGCGGCGTGGCCGCCGGGTCTTCGTCCGTCAGCTCGATCCGCTCCCAGCGCCCGCTGTAGCTCCCCGTCAGGCTCCCCCACCCGCGCCGCACGCCGAGCGCCAGGCTGCCGCCGCCGGCCCGGTTGCCGCTGTTCCAGAGCCGGTAGTCGGGGGTGCGCACGTCCCTGGCACTCCGGCCGCTCAGAGTGGCGCGGTAGCCCACGGTGCCGCTGGCACCCTCGAGCAGCAGTGCGCCATCCGGGGAGCGGGTATTGGTGGAGTAGGAGGCGCTTGCCTCACCGTGGAGGACGCTCCGCCCCGGTTCCGCGGCGAGCAGCGGGCGCGGGATCACGTTCACCACGCCACCCAGCGCGTCCGAGCCGTACAGCACGCTGGCGGGGCCGCGGATCACCTCGATCCGGTCGGCCAGGGCGGTCTCGATGTTGGGGCCGTGTTCATCGCCCCACTGCTGCGTCTCGGTGCGCTGGCCGTCATCGAGCACGAGCACGCGATTGGAAGTGAGTCCGCGGATCACCGGCTTGCCCACGCCCGCGCCGGTGCTCAGGCTGTGGACCCCCGCCACCTGGTTGAGGGTCTCGCCGAGGCTCGGCGCCTGCGCGGCGTGCAGGTTCTCGCCGTCGACCACCGCGGTGGGCTGCGGCGAGACGAGCGGGTCGGTGGCGGTGGGCGTGCTGGTGACCTGCAACGGAGGCAGTTCCACCAGCGACTCCTTCAGGGTGAAGTCGGCGGTGAGCGGTGTCGCGGCCACGAGGACGCGACGGACCTGCGGGGCGTACCCGATGGCGGACACGGAGAGGGTGTACCGGCCGGTCGGGATGCCGGTGAGCGTGTAGCGGCCATCGGGTCCGGTCTGGACCACGCGGCCGGCTTCCACGAGGACCACGCGGGCCTCCGGGACCGGGGTGCCGCCGCCGGCCATGACCTGGCCGGTGATCGACTGTGGAACCGCCGGATCGGGCTCGATCGGGGGCGACGGGACGAGCAGCGCGCCCAGCGCGAGCGCGGTGTGCAACAGGGACGACAGCATGAACCCCTCCTGGAGAGACGCCGCCGCGGCGCGTCCGGGGGACGCGCCGACGACTGGCACGGGATCGACTCGGGTGGTGTGGACTACCGGGTCGGGCCGGGAGGGCCTCGGGAGGGCGGGGGAACGCGGGTGGTGCGCGGCGCACCGGCGGTGGCGGAAAGGCGGCCGGACGCGAGCTCGCCGGCGCTCGGCAGCGGCAGCGTGTGGCCGGCGCGGGCCTGGGCCCAGGGCGCCGAGAGGAGCCGCCCCAGGGGGCAGTGATCGGCGTGGCTCCGGCAACCGCCCGCCGACTCGAAGTGCACGCGGGCGCCGCCATGCGGGGCGGCGCCGGCGTGATCCAGCAGCGCGTCGGCGGCCGGCAGTCCGACGTTCCCGGCCACGAACAGCAGGGCCAGGAGCAGGGCACGGAGGCGCGCCGCGATCGTCATCGGCTCACCCGACCGCGGGGCGCAATACCAGCCGACGGGTGAGCCAGGCCAGGAGCAGCAGCAGTCCGAAGACGCAGACCACCACCGGGCCGGTGGGCAGGTCGAACCGGAAGGAGATCGCGAGGCCCAGCGCCGAGGCGAGGACCCCCGCCACCCAGGAGATCACCGCCAGCCGGTCCATCCGCCGGGTGAACTGGAACGCGATCGCCGCGGGCACGACCAGGAAGGAGAAGACCAGCAGCACGCCGATGATCGGCACCGAAAACGTGATGACGATGCCGAACGAGAGGTAGAACCAGAAGTCCCACCAGCGCAGCCGGAGCCCGTCGGCCGCGGCCTGTGCCGGGTCGAAGGAAATGGCGAGGAACCGGCGCCGCAGCACCCAGTGGAAGAGGCCCACGACGGCGTAGATGGCGGCCAGGCGCCCGATGGCCGGCCAGCCTACCCAGAGCAGGCTCCCGACCAGGATGTCCTTGATCGCCTCGCCACCCCGGGGCGAGCGGTCGGCCACCAGCAGCGCCGCGGCCGACGCCACCACGTAGACGATGCCGATGATGGCTTCCTGCGGCACCTGCCCCTTGCCATGTCCGGAGCGCGTGAGCGCGAACACCGCGGCGCCCGCGGTGGTGAAGCCAAGGGCGTAGAGGAAGCTGCGGGCGGAATCCGGCTCGGCGCCGAGAAAGATGGCCACGGTGGAACCGAGGGCCGCCACCTGCGCCAGGGAGAGGTCGACGAAGATGACCTCGCGCGCCAGCACGTGCAGTCCGAGGTACGAGTGGATCGCGACGATGGCCATGCAGGCCACCAGCGGCGCGAACCAGAGGCTGTGCAGCAGCTGGTCCAGCATCTCAGGGAGCTCCCTTCCGGAAGCCGGCGGCGAGGCCGTCGACCCAGGCGTTCATGAGGTCGAAGTACGTGGTCACCCCCGGCGCGCCGTCGGTGTTCTCGGGCACCACCACCGCGGTGGCCCCGGTCTTGGCCGCCACCTGCTGGATCTGGTTCCGGTTGAAGTAGTTGGAGGCGAAGAGCACGGGGATGTGGCGTTCGCGGATCAGCGCGATCACGTCCTCGACGTGACGGGGCGTCGGCGGGATGCCGGGCTTGGCCTCGATGTAGTCGGCGCAACTGACCTGGAAGCGATGGCTGAAGTACGCCCACTCGCGGTGGTAGCACGCCATCTCCCGGCCCCGGAACCCCTCGCCCGCCTTGAGCCAGCCCCCCAGCCGGGTGAGCAGCGGGGCGCCCTGGTACTTCGTGGTGCCCAGGAAGTCGAGCAGCTTGTCGGTCTTGAGCAGCGTGAAGGCCGTGGCCGGGGTCAGGATCCGCACCAGCTCCGCGCCCATCGTCGCCTCGAGCACCCGCTGCTCGAAGCTCCGCTCCCGCTCCCCGAAGTAGGCCGCGTCCCCCGGCGCCACCCGGGAGAGTCCCGTGAGGATGTTGCGGGCGATGAGGATCGCGTTGAGCGGGTCGGTGTGGATGTGCGGATTGCCGTCGGCGTGGATGTCGCCCTCGGCGCGGTTGAGCGAGGTGGGCACCTCGAGCAGCGTGATGCCGGTGTAGGCCGAGACGTAGCCCGGTCCCCCTTCGGCGACCTTCCGGTTGTTGGCCCGGTCGAGGAGCGCCGGGACCCACAGCTCGAGGTCGAGCCCCGTGGTGACGAACAGGTCGGCGTCGCGCAGGATGGCCACGAAGCTCGGCTTGGGCTGCACGAAGTGCGGGTCCTCGTCGCCCTGCGCGATGGCGGTGACCGTGGCGCGGTCGCCCGCCACCTCCCGGGCGATGGCGGCGTAGGTGGTCAGGCTGGTCACGATCCGGACCGGCGCGGCCGGCGCGGGCGCCGGGCCGGCGGCGAGGCCCGAGAGCAGGGCAAGGCTGGTGAGGAGCATGTCAGTAGGTCTCGTGCTTGTGGGGGCCCATGGCGAAGACGGCCTGCAGCAGCAGCCGGTCCTCGGTGCCGGTCACGGGGTGGCGGGCGTGCTGCCCCTCGAGCCGGAGGTAGACGAACTCGCTCTGCCACCAGGTGAGGGTCGGGGAGAGCTGCCATTCCGCGCCGGTGCCGCTGCCCGCCAGCTCCACGCGGTCGTAGCGGGCGCCGAGGATCCAGCGCCGGCTGGCGCGCCAGGTGAGGCCGGCGAACATGCCGTACCGGTCGTCGGCCACGCCCCGGTCGGTGGCGCGCAGCCGGTACCCCTCGGCGCGGACCGTCACCTCGCGGCGCGTGCCGGCGCTGGGCGGGCGCCAGGTGAGGCGCAGGTCCACCCCGAGCACCCGGCTTCGCAGCGTGTCGCCGCTGTTGCCGCCGAGCGCGGTGAAGCCCACCTGCCCGTAGGTGCTCCGGGACAGCTGCCAGAAGTTCTGCACCCGGCCGAGCAGAGTGCCGTGCCGCCCTTCGCCGTACAGCGGCGCGGCCTCGGCCGTGGTGCCCTGCACCCAGACCTCGTGGGTGCCGCCGGCCAGCGAGACGGGAAGCGCGGTGTACAAGGAAAGGCCGGCGCCGGCGAGCCCGTCCTCCGCCAGCAGGCGGCGGTAGACCAGCGGGTATTCCGACTCCGGCAGGGCATGCAGGTGCCAGCGGTTGAGGTCACCGACCGGGGCGCGCAGCAGCCCGACGTCCGCCCGCAGCCGGCCGGGCAGGCCGGTGTAATAGAGGTAGCCCTCCTCCACGCCGATCTCGTCGCGGGAGAAGGTCAGGAAGATCTTGGCGCTGGAATACGGGTCGAGCGTGGACTGCAGCGCCACCTCGAACTCGTGCGCGTCGCCGCTGAGCGCGTCGCCGTGACGCGACCCGACCAGGCGGATGTCGCCGGTGGCGCTGATTTCGGGATTGAGGGCCGATCCGTTGCGCTGCCGGCTCACGAACTGGGTGGGCCCGCTGCTGGGCATGCTGTCGGCGGGGGCGTCGCCCTCGGGGGTCGCGGCGGCGGCGGCCTCCGCCCGCAGCGCGGCGAGTTCATCCACCGCGGCCGTGTCGGGGACCGCGGCGGCGCACCGGGCCGCCACCAGCCGCTCCAGTCGTTCCGAGAGCCGCGCCAGCGCCACGCGGACCGAGTCGGCCCCCGCCGGCACCACGATCGGCGGGCCGCCGGGGCAGCGGCCCCGCTCGAGCGAGTCGAGGCGCGCCGCGAGCCGGCCCAGCGCGCTGCGCACGGAGTCCTGCGCCGCGGGCTGCTGGGCGGCTGCCGGCCGCGCACCCGCCAGCGCAATGCCTGCCCCCAAGAGGGCGAGTCGTGACAGAAGTCTCATGCTGCTCCCGATGTCGGCACGGCCCCCGGGCGAGGGGGCGCGTGTTCCAGGTCATCCAACGCGAAGCTGGCCTACGGCGTCAGGCGACTGGGGGAGCGCGTGGGCGGGGGAGGAGGTGGGGGTCGTGGCCCTGGGCGGCACGGTCCCGGGCAACGGGCGCCGCGGTCCGGATGGCGGCAAACCGCGGCGCCTGGTGCCCCGCCGAACCGATGGACGGGGTGAGGAGACCTGCCTGGTCGAGGATGCAGAGCTGGGTATGGCCCTGCGGCGCGCCCTGGGTCGTGAGGGCGTCCTCGGCGATGGGGACCGGCTGTCCGTGGAACACCAGCGCGTCGAACAGCGGCAATCCGAGCCCCCCGACCACCAGGGCCAGGAAGAGCGTCAGCGCGCCGAGACCGCGGAGCCGGGCAAGCATGGTGCGCAACCTAACGCGCCGGACCGCGCGGGGCCAACCACCGACCCGCGGGCAGCGACCGAAACCCGGCCCTGCCCCGGCCCCGTACGGCCGGTGCCGTCCCCCTCCTCCACTGCCCTGGAGCCCGTCCATGGTTCCCCGACTCCTGCTTGCCGGCGTCCTGCTCGCGTCCGCCGCCCCCGTCACGCACCGGGTGCTCGTCCGCCCCGATCCCGAGGAAGCGGCCGTGCGCGCCGCGCTGGAGCACTACCTCAAGGGACACGCCACCGGCCTGGGCGCCGAATTCGAACAGGGGATGCACCCGCAGGGGACGATGTACTTCGTCCGCGACGGCGCGCTGGTCACCCGCAGCTTCCCCGACTACATCGCCGGCGCGCCGGGCAAGCCGGCGGAGGACGAGGCGAGCCGGCGGCGGCGGATCGCGATGGTGGACATCACCGGCACCGCGGCGGTGGCCAAGATCGTGCTCGAGTATCCAGGGGTCACGCTCACCGACTACATGGAGCTGCTCAAGATCGACGGCCGGTGGCAGATCGTGGCCAAGAGCTTCCACGCGGAGCGCTAGGGCCCCGCGCGCGTCAGACGGGCGCCGGGAGCGCGCCGGGGACGGGGGTCGCCCGCGGGGAGTCGGCGGGCTCGGGCCAGAGGGTGAATCGCCCGGTGCCCCGCAGCACCGACGCGCCGCTGGCCGCGTCGAGCGTGGGGCGCCATCCGGTCGCGGTGGCGGCGGCGAGGGCCTCGACGAGGCGTTCGTCGAACTTGGTCCCCGCCGCCTCGCGAAGGTAGGCGATGGCCCGCTCGACGGGCCAGGCCGGCCGGTAGGGCCGGTCCGACACCAAAGCGTCGAAGACGTCGGCCACGGTGAGGATCCGGACCAGGAGGGGGATCTGCTCCCCGCGGAGCCCGTGGGGATAGCCGGACCCGTCCAGCAGCTCATGGTGGTGCAGCACCAGCGGCAGCGCCCGGCGCACCGCGCCGATCGGCGCCAGGATCCGGGCCCCGATGGCGGGATGCTGCTTGATCTGGTCGTACTCCTCGTCGGTGAGCTTGCCCGGCTTGTCGAGGATCCCCGCCGGGATGCCCACCTTGCCGATGTCGTGGAGCAACCCGCCCCGGTGCAGCAGGTCGAGGTCGTCGCTGCCCAGCCCGATCCGGCGCCCGATCTCGAGCGCGCCGAGGGTCACCCGCTCGGAGTGACCGGCGGTCCAGGGTGACACCGCGTCGATGGTCCGCGCCAGCGCCGTGAGCGAGCCCCAGTTCATGGCGTCGAGCTGCTCGATCAACTGCGTATTGGCGATCGCCACGGCCAGCTGCCCCGCGGCGTGCCGCACCTCGGCCAGCGCCTCGGGCCGACCCTCCTGGTCGGGGCGGCAGGGCACCACGAGCACGCCATCGAGCGCGCCGGAGCGCAGCAGCGGCAGCACCAGGGTCTCCACCAGCAGCACCTCGTGGGGCCGCCCGAAGTAGCTGCGGCCACGCTCGCCGCGCCGCACCACGAAGCCGCCGGGGTGCCGCTTCACCTCCTCGAGTTCCTCGGGGCTGGGACGGGCATCCCGGCGGCCGCACGGGCCCTCGCTCCGGCACACCACACTCACCCGCCACCAGAAGGGATCGTCCGGCCGCGCCAGCGCGATCGCGAGTCCAGCGCCGGGAATGAGGGTCTCGGCCTGGTCGAAGATCGCCTGCAGCAGCGTCTCCGCACCCTCACCCGACAGCGCGGCGCGGTGGACGCCCTGCAGGGCGCCCTGCAGCCGGAACTGGCGTCCCAGCTCCGTGGACATCTGGTTGAAGGAGGTGGCCAGGGCGCCGAATTCGTCGTCGCTGGTGACCGCCACCGGCTCCTCGAACCGCCCCTCGGCCACGCGATGCGTCGCGGCCTCCAGCGCCACCAGCGGCGCGGTCTGGCGGCGCAGCTGCACGTGGCTCAGCGCAAACACGGTGGCCAGCGCCAGCAGCAGCCCGAGCAGGAAGGTGCGGCGCAGCGTGGCGAGGGGCGCGAGTACGACCGCCTCGGGGACGCTCACCACC
>JBGAPX010000001.1:0-7890 GCA_044221045.1 Gemmatimonadales bacterium | reverse complement strand
CCACGAGGGCGCAGCGTACTGGTGGCCCAGGAAGACGGTCCACTGGCCGGCGACAAAGGCGGTATTCCCCTCGCGCCACCGGAGCAGTTCCTCGCTGCCGGTCCGGCCCAGGGTCCCCAGGGCACCCGCCAGGGTGCAGGCGATGGGCTGGGCCTGGTCGTCCGCGAGGCAGAGCACCCGGTCCCCCGCCACGAGGCTCCGGTCCGGCTCCGCGCTCCAGATCGAGGCGCCGTCCACCCATCCGTAGATCCGGTTGCCGCCCGCGAGGTCGCGGACCAGCACCACCCGCGCTTCGCCATCCACATGGTTGAGCTGCAGGGCGGTCTGCCCGGTGGCCAGGTGCTGCTCGCTCCGCCGCCCGAGGGCGGGCAGGTCGGTCCAGGCGCCACGCAGCGGAGCGAGGGTGCCGTCGGCATGGCGCACGGTGACGGCCGTGAAGCGTGCGCCGGTGTTCCCGGCAGAGGGCATCGTGGTGTCACGCGCTGCGGGCGCCGCGAGCGCGGCTGGATGCCCCAGCATCTCGCCCAGGACGGCGAGCCGGTCAATGAGCAGCATCCCGGCGGACTTGCTGTCGGCGCGCAGCTGTTCCCGGGTGCGCTCCAGGATGTCGTCGGCGACGTGACGATAGCCGAGCAGCGCCAGGACGGAGAGGGGCAGCAGCGCGCAGGTGAGGAACAGCACCAGCATCCGGCGACCGACGCGGGTGGTGAGGTACCCTGGGACGCGGGTCACGGCCTAGAACCGCGAGCCGAGGCCGATGAAGCCGCCGTCGTTGCCGCGCACGATGTCATCGCCGCCGGGACCGGAGAGCGGCGGCACCGAGGCGCCGTCCTTGCCCTTGCTGTACAGATCGAAGGTGGAGTTGATGGGAACCAGGAACCGGTCCCGGCGCGCCCCGGCGGGTGGCCCCTTGGCGCCGCTCGGAAACGGGTTGTAGACGTAGGGTCGGCCCCAGGGGTCCAGCATGCCGGCGCGGCCGATCGCGGCCAGCGTGGCCGGCACGGTATCGGCCTGGGTTTCGAAGGCCATGATGTCGGCCTGGATGCCCCGGATGTCCCCGATGGCCCGTGCCATCCGGGCCTGTTCCGAGGTCTGCTGCAGCTTGGGGATCGCGAAACCGGCCAGGATGCCAAGGATGACCATCACCGCCAATAGCTCGATGATGGTGAATCCCGTGGTTTTATGGATCCGGTACACGCCTGACACGCCCTTTGGGTGACTGTCCCATGTTGATGCAACTGCGATGCCTGAAACTAAGTACTTGTCAATATTCACCTTATGGGCATGCCACACACCTTGGGGGGGCGCAAAATAAGGCTGCAGAGTCATCTGCAACTATCGGATCTGGGGATAGGAACCTGAAGGGGAGGGGGCGGCGAGCTTGAAGCCCCGGGACCGGGCCGGAGTCGGTGGGGTGCCGGGCTAGAACGGCACGGACACGAAGAAGGTCAGGCCCCGGTTCTGGAAGTCGCCCTGGTCCGTGACCCGGCGGAGGCCCTGGCTGAGGCGGACCTCGAGGGCCAGCTCGCTGCGCTCGATCGGGATCCCGAGGCCGGCCCCGACCAGCCAGGCAATGTCCCAGTCCTCGAACTGCGCGGTGCTGATGTTGCCGCACGATTCGCGGAGGAATGAGACCCCGCCCTGGAAGAACTCGACGTTGCACCCGATCCGGACGCCGGGAACGGCGCCGCCGGTAAGGATCAGCCGGAGGCCTCCGGGGGTCGGCACCCTGGCCCGCAGCAGGACGGGCAGGTCCACGTAGGCCAGGTCGATCTCGAACCGGACCGGGGTGCCGCCTCCCGTGGGCGTGACCAGGGTGGCGCCGCCCTTGCTCGCGAGGAACAGTCCCGATTGGACCCCGATCCAGCGCGCCAGCGGGACCCGCAGGTACGCGCCCGCGGTGGCGCCGGTGCGCTGCCGCACGCCGGTGGCCCCGGGCCCCGAGAAGTCGGCGATGGTGTACCCCAGCTCCACGCCGAGGGAGAACCGCGACTGGCCGGCCAGCGGGGCCGCGGCCAGCAGTCCCGCGAGGGGCAGGGCCCACCCCCGCCGGCGCATCAGCGGCCTGCCTCCACCGCCGTCGAGGGTCGGGCCAGGTCCGCGCCGCCCGTGGGTTTCCGCAGCGGCCCCTCGGTGGGCAGGACGAACCAGAAGGTGGCGCCGGTCCCGGCCACCGACTCGCACCCGATGGTGCCGCCGTGCATCTCGACGAAGCGCTTCGAGAGGGCCAGGCCGAGGCCGGTGCCCTGCTGCTGGCGGCTGGCGGAGCTGTCCACCTGGCTGAACTCGTGGAACAGCTTCGGCATGTCGTCCGGCTGGATGCCGATCCCCGTGTCGCGCACCGAGACCCAGACCGCCTCGCGGGCCGCGAAGCGCGCCGTGTCGGTGGCGCGGTCCGATGGGGTGGGCAGCGGGGCGCGGGTCACGATGGCCGAGACGGTCACGGTGCCCCCCGCCGGGGTGAACTTCGAGGCGTTGGAGAGGAGGTTGTAGAGGATCTGCCGGATCCGGACGCCGTCGGCGAGGACCAGCAGCGGCACCTCGCCGATGGCGAGCTTCATGTCCTGCTGCTTGGCGGTGCGCAGCGACGCGGTGTCGGTCACGGCGCCCAGGATCACCTCGCGCAGGTCGGTGGGGGCCAGGGTGAGGGTCATCCGGCCCGCCTCGATCTTGGAGAGGTCGAGCACGGCGTTGATGAGGCCCAGGAGGTGGTTGCCGTTCCGCAGGATGGAGTCGAGGAACTCGCGCTGGGCCTCGTTCACCGGGCCCAGCTCCTCGGTGAGGAGCAGGTCGGAGAAGCCGTTGATGGCGTTGAGGGGGGTGCGCAGCTCGTGCGACATGTTGGCCAGGAACTGGCTCTTGAGTTCGGTGGCCCGCTGCAGCTCGCGGTTCTTGGCGGCGAGCACCTCTTCCTTCCGGCGGCTCTCCGCCAGCACGTGCGCCCGGTCCACCCCGACCACGATCTGGTTGCCGAGGGTCTCGAGCAGGTGCAGGTCGGCCTCGGTGAAGGGGCGGCGGTCGCTGCGGTTGAAGGCGGCCAGGACCCCGATCACCAGGCCCGCCGAGCGCAGCGGGACGCAGGCCAGCGCCTGGAGCGGCAGGTCGGGGATGGGGAAGTTGCGCGGGTCGGCGGACATGTCGGGCACGGTGAGCGGGGATTCCTCCGTCACCACCCAGCCAAGCAGCGAGTGATCCACCGGGAGCAGCCGGTCCCGGGTGGCCTGGATCGGGCCGGTGCCGGCCACCACCCGGACGAAGCGGCCCTCCTCCACCACGAACCCGATGGCCGCGCTCTCGCACGCCAGCAGGTCGGCGGTGGCGTCGGTGATCACCTGCAGGACCGCGTCCACCTCGTCGCCGGAGACCATGGCCTTGGCCACCTCCTGCAGGCGGGTGAGCTCCCGGTCACGCAGCGCCGCCCGGGACTCCGCCGCGGCGCGGGCGGCGGCCTCCGCCCGCAGCCGCACCGCCAGCCGCCACGCCACGACGCCCGCGCCCGCCACCCCGACGGCGAGCACGGCCTGGGCGATGACCCCGGGAGTGATGGATGAGGCGGACGTGGCGGTCTCTCCTGCTGGTGACGGCCCGGACGCGCGCGGGCCGGCTACTCCGAGAGGAGTTCGGTGAAGGTGGTCTCGCCGGTGGCCAGCATCCGGCGCAGGTAGGGGCGACAGAGGCCGCAGTTGTCGCCGCAGCCGGTCTCCCGCATGACGTCTTCCAGCGCCCAGCCTCGTTCCCGCGCCAGCGGCAGCAGCCGGACGAAGGGCATCCGGCGGCACACGCACATCGTGACCGAGACTATCGGCATGTCAGGCGCCGGGGCCAAGCGGCGGGCCGCGCCGGACGGGGTTCCATCACGGGTTGGTGGGCCGGACGTCGAGCTCGCTGACCAGGGCCCGCTCCGGCAGCGCCAGCGCGGCGAGCACGGTATCGGCCACGTCCTCCGGCTGCAGGATCTTCTGCACGTCGGGGGTCAGCATCCCCTGGTTGCGGATGAGCGGCGTGTCCACCGACCCGGGGCAGATCGTGATCACCCGGACCTGGTCCTTGCGCACCTCGAGCATCAGCGACCGCGCGAACCCCAGCACCGCGTGCTTGCTGGCGGTGTACGCGGTCCCGCCCGCGAAGCCGTTGCGACCGGCCAGGCTTGCGATGTTGACGATGGCGCCGTGCCGGCGGGCGCGCATGCCCGGCAGCACCGCGCGCGTCACCAGGAAGAGGCTCCGCAGGTTGGTGGCCATGGTGGTGTCCCATTCATCCAGCGTGAGCTGGTCGAACGGCTTGAGCACCGCCACGCCCGCATTGTTCACCAGCACGTCCACCGGCCCGAGCGCGGCGGTCACCGCCTCCACCATGCCGGTGACGTCGGCCTCGACGCCCACGTCGGCGGGCACGCCGTGCGCGGTGAGGCCGGCGGAGCGCAGCTCCTCGAGCAGGACGCGCAGCTTCGAGGGGGTGCGGGCACACACCCCGACCTGGTACCCGGCGCGGCCGAGGGCGAAGGCGACGGCCCGCCCGATCCCCTCGGTGGCGCCGGTGACGAGTGCGGTAGGCATGGCGGGAAGATAGGGGGGAGCACAAATCGCCGGGAAGCGGCGCGCCGGGTGCCCCGCTTCCCCCGCCTCTCCTCTCCCGTGATTAGGTTGCCCTCGTGACCCTCCCGCATCCGACGCCGCGCCCGCCGCGCTCCGGCCGCAAGCCCATCGAGCCACCCCCGTCCTGGCGGGAACGGCTGCGGGCCACCCGGCACCTGCCGCGCCTGCTCCGCCTGGTCTGGGACACCCACCACGGCTACGCGGGGGCGATGGTGGCGCTGCGGGGCCTCCGGGCCCTGATCCCGGTCGGCGTGCTGTGGGTCGGCAAGCTCATCATCGACGCGGTGGTGACGCTGGCGGGAGGCCCGCCGGTGGCGCCGGGCCTGCTGGCCGAGCCGTACCGGCCGCTGGCCACGCTCCTGGCCATCGAGTTCGGGTTCGCCGTGCTGGGCGAGGTGCTCGCGCGCGCATCGGCGCTGGTCGAGTCGCTGCTGGGCGACCTGGTGGCCAACCGCACCAGCATCGAGCTGATGGAGCACGCCGCGAGCCTCGACCTGGAGCAGCTCGAGAACAGCGAGATCTACGACAAGCTGGAGCGGGCGCGGCGGCAGACCGTGGGGCGGATCGGACTGGTGACCGGCCTCCTCGCCACGGTGCAGGACGCGATCACCCTGGCCACGCTGGCCGCCGCGATCACCGTGCACGTGCCATGGCTGCTGCTGCTGCTGGTGCTCGCGGTGCTGCCCTCGTTCCTCGGCGAGAGCCGCTTCGCGGCGCTGTCGTACTCGCTGCTGTACTCGTGGACGGAGGAACGCCGCCAGCTCGACTACCTCCGCTACGTCGGCGCCTCCGACGTCAGCGCCAAGGAGGTGAAGCTGTTCGGGCTGGCGCGCTTCCTGGTGGATCGCTACGCCGAGCTGTCGGCGGAGTTCTTCGAGGCCAACCGCGCCCTGGCCGTCCGCCGCGCGGTCGTCTCGAGCGCCCTCGCGCTGCTCGGCACCCTGGGCTACTACGGCGCCTACGCCGCGATCATCTACCTGACCGTCACCGGGCACCGGTCGCCCGCGGGGCCGTTCACCATCGGGGTGCTCACCTTCCTGGCGGCGAGCTTCCGGCAGAGCCGCGACCTGATCCAGCGCACGCTGCTCTCCATCTCCCAGCTGGTGGAGCAGAGCCTCTACCTCGACGACCTCTTCACCTTCCTCGGCATCGAGCCGCGCATCCGCAGCCGCCCCGGCGCGCCCCCGGTGCCGGCGCCGTTCCGCGACGGGTTCGTCTTCGAGGACGTGGGCTTCCGGTATCCCGGTTCCGAGCGGTGGGCCGTGCGACACCTGTCGTTCCGGGTGCGCCCCGGCGAGCGGCTGGCCCTGGTGGGCGAGAACGGGGCGGGGAAGACCACCCTGGCCAAGCTGCTCGCGCGCCTGTACGACCCGACCGAGGGCCGGATCCTGCTCGACGGGCGCGACCTGCGGGAGTACAGCGTGGAGAGCCTGCGGGCCAACGTGGGCGTGATCTTCCAGGACTTCTTCCGCTACGACCTGCCCCTGGGCGAGAACATCGCCGTCGGCGACGTGGCGCGGATCGAGGATGCCGGCGCCATCACCGCCGCCGCGGAGCGGAGCCTCGCCGACAGCGTGGCCGCCCGCTTCCCCGCCGGCTACGCGCAGCTGCTGGGGCGGCGCTTCGAGGGCGGCGTGGACCTCTCGGGCGGGGAGTGGCAGAAGGTGGCGCTGGCCCGCGCCTACCTCCGGGCGGCGCAGCTGCTGATCCTCGACGAGCCCACCGCCGCCCTCGACGCCCGCGCCGAGTACGAGGTGTTCCAGCGCTTCTCGGAACTGACCGTTGGCCGCATGGCGGTGCTGATCAGCCACCGCTTCAGCACCGTGCGCATGGCCGACCGGATCCTGGTGCTCCGCCAGGGCGAGCTGCTCGAGGAGGGAAGCCACGAGCAGCTGCTGCGGCTCGGGGGACTGTACGCCGAGCTGTTCCAGCTGCAGGCCGCCGGCTACCGCTGAGCGCGCGCCGCTACCGCTCGGCCTCCGCCTGCAGGCCCGCCAGGAGCTGACGCCAGCCGAATGGATAGTCGCTGATGTCGGCGGTGCGCCCGAACCCGGTGTGGAGGAAGGTGAGCCGCGTGCCGTCCCCCGCCGGCTCCAGCAGGAAGGTGATCTGCTGCCCGGTGACCGTCGCGTCCCCGCGCCAGTCCGGCCAGTCGAGGGTGAGCTTCCGGTCCGGGACCAGCTCGAGGATCCGGGTGGGGCCGCCCGCCACGTCCCGCCCGTCCACCTGGTATTTCCAGCCCAGCACGTAGGCCCCGCCCACCCGCGGCTCCACCACCGCCGTCGCGCTGCCGAACCAGCGGTTGACCGACGCCGGCTCGAGCAGCGCCCGGAAGACGGTCGCCGGCGGCGCGGCGATGCTGATCGTCAGGCGCACCTCGGGCGCCGGGTCGCGATAGTCCGGCAGCATCAGCCCGTCCCCGCCCGCCAGGTGGGCCTGGAGATTCCCGAGCGCCAGCCGCCAGTGATCGCCGATCAGCTCGCGCGCGCGGTGCACGCCGAGGTCGCCGTCGATCCGGTGCGTCAGCGCGAGGGCGGTGCCGGTGCCGTCCTTGCCGGGCGCCAGCGCCATGTCCACTTCGGTCTCCACCCCCAACAGCCGCCAGGTGAATCCCAGCCCGCTGCCCGGCACGAAGCGGGTCAGGACCTGCGTGGCCTCCCGGGCCGTGGGCACTCCCAGCGTGTGCCGCCCCCAGAACCGGTAGGGCTCCCCCGCCACCCGCCCGGTCTCCACCGATTCCGCGAACCATTGCCTGAGCTCGGACATCTCTGTCAGCGCGCGGAACACGCGCTCGGGCGGGGCTGGCAGGGGGAAGGTGCGCTCGAAGGTCCAGCTCATGGCTGCTCCGTGGCGGGGGGATCGGGAGATTCGACGATCTGGCGGAGGCCGTGGAGCCGGGCCGCCCAGAAGGTGCGATAGTGTGTCATCCACCGCTCCACCTCGCGGAGCGGCCCCGGGTCCAGCCGGTACAGGCGGGAACGGGCCTGCCGGCGCTCCCGCACCAGCCCGGCGCCCCGCAGGACCCGCAGGTGCCGGGAGATGGCGGGGCGGCTCACGGGGAAGAGTGCCGCGATCTCGCCTGCCGAGCGCTCCCCGCCGTGCAGGGCGTCGAGGATGGCCCGCCGGGTGGGATCGGCGATGGCACCGAAGACGGCGGAATGTTGCGTAACCATTTCGTTACATAATTGCGCCTGCCCCTTCGTCCCGCAAGGCCGCCCGTCGGGAACTGTCCCGCCCCCGGCCACATTTCCAGATCACGCGCGGATCACGCCCCCTGGCGATCCTCCAGACAGCC
>JBGAPX010000045.1:0-25905 GCA_044221045.1 Gemmatimonadales bacterium | reverse complement strand
ACCTTGTCCACCAGCTTGTCCTGGGCCCAGAGTCCGCCCGTCTGGTCGAGGAACTGCTTGAGCTGGGCGGTGGGGAGCCCGTAGCGGGTGGGCGTCCCGAAGAGGATGGCCTCGGCCCACTCGAGGTCGGCGAGCTCCGCTTCAGGGATGCCCGCGACGCGGTCACGGTGAGCGCGCCAGCGGGGGTTGCTGTTGATGGCCTCCTCGGGCGCCAGTTCCCGCACCCGCCGCAGCCGCACCTCCGCCCCCGCCGACTCCGCGCCCTCCGCGATCGCCTCCGCCAACGCCCAGGTGGACCCCGTAGCGCTGTAGCAGATCACTGCCAATTTCACTGCCATCCCCGCCTCCTTGCCGTGGGTTGGTGCCCGGATGCCGCCATGGCGGATGCCCCCGGGCCGGTGGACCCCCTCGGGACGACGGGCCAGAGTCTCCGGGGCACGGCCGAGGCCGAATGGATCTGGGGTCAATTGATTTTTCGTGCATACGAAATTATCATCTCCGCTGTACGACAACCCGCTCTCGCTCAAGGAAATCCGCGTGATCCTGCTGCAGGCCTCCCCCGTGGCCCCCGGGTTCGCCCTGACGGTCTTCGCCGTCGTGGCGGGCGCCGTGGCGCTGGTGTGCTGGCCGCGGGTGGGTGTCCTGGCGCGAGTCGCGCGCTTGCGGCGCTCGTCGGACCGGGTGCTGGTGGAGGATGCGCTCAAGGCGCTCTATCACGAGGAAGCGGCGGGACGGGTGCCCACGGTGGAGAGCCTGGCCGGCGGGCTCGAGGTGACGCGCCACGCGGCACACCGCATCATCGAGCGGCTGGCCGAGGGTGGGCTTGCACTGGCGGAGCAGGGACGTCTGGCGCTGACCCCCGCGGGCCGCGCCTACGCCCTCCGCATGGTGCGCGTGCACCGGCTCTGGGAGCGGTACCTGGCCGACAGCACCGGTGTGGACCCCGCCGAGTGGCACGAGCAGGCGGAGCGACTGGAGCACTCCCTGAGTGAGGCGGAGGTGGACGCGCTCTCCGCCACCATGGGCCACCCGCGCTATGACCCGCACGGCGACCCCATCCCCACCATGACCGGTGAACTCCCCGTGCCCACCCATCGCCCCCTCTCGGCGCTGCCGGCGGGGAGTGCGGTGACCATCGTGCACCTCGAGGACGAGCCGCGGGAGGCGTTCGAGCAACTGCTGGAGCGCGGCCTGACGCCGGGCACGCGGCTCCGCCTGCTCGAGGTCTCGCCCACGGAGGTGCGGTTCCGGCTGGACGGGCGGGAGCATGCGCTGCCGCCGGTGGTGGCGGACCAGATCGCCGTGGAGCCGCTGCCGGACGGGGACGTGCTGGACGAGCGCGCCCACGCGCGCCTCTCGGGCCTCGCGCCTGGTGCATCGGCGCGGGTGGTGCGGCTCTCCGCCGCCTGCCAGGGTCCCGAGCGCCGCCGGCTGCTCGACCTCGGCGTGGTGCCGGGCACGCTGATCACGGCCGAGTTCGCGAGCCCCGGCGGCGATCCGGTGGCGTACCGCATCCGCGGGGCGCTCATCGCGCTCCGGCGGACGCAGGCGGACCAGATCCAGGTGGAGTCCGCCCCCACCGAGGCGGCGTCGTAGCCATGACGAGCACCCTCGCCCCGCGCTCCGCCGCCAAGGCGCCCGAGCTGGTGCAGCTCGGCATCCGCACCGGTCGCCACGATTATCTCGTGGCCCTGGCCGGCAATCCCAACACCGGCAAGAGCACCGTCTTCAACGCGCTTACCGGGCTGCGGCAGCACACCGGCAACTGGCCGGGCAAGACCGTGAGCCGCGCCGAAGGGGTCTTCTCCCACGGCGGCAAGCGCATCCGGCTGGTGGACCTCCCCGGCACCTATTCGCTGCAGGCGGGAAGCACGGACGAGGAGGTGGCGCGCGACTTCCTGCTGTTCGGCCGCCCCGACGTGACGGTGGTGGTGCTCGACGCCACCCGGCTGGAGCGGAACCTCCACCTCGCGCTGCAGATCCTCGAGATCACCGATCGGGTGGTGATCTGCCTCAACCTGATGGACGAGGCGCGGCGCCACGGCATCGCGGTCGACCCGGACAAGCTGGAGCGGGAGCTCGGGGTGCCGGTGGTGGCCACCGCGGCGCGGCGGGGCGAGGGTATCCCCCCGCTGCTCGACGCCATCCAGGCGGTGGCCTCGGGCGCGCGCGTCACCTCGCCCTACCGGCTGTCGGCCTACCCTCCCGAGGTGGACCGGGCGCTGCGCGAGATGCTCCCCGCGGTGGAGCGGGCCTTCCCCGCGCTCCCCAACGCGCGCTGGGTGGCGCTGCGGTTACTGCAGGGCGACCAGCGGATCGAGGAGGCGGTGCGCGAGGGCGTGATCGGCGAGGAGGGAACCCCGGGGATCCGGGCGGCGGGCCCGGAGGCCGCGGGCGCCCTGCTCGAGACCGTGAACCGGCTGCGGTGGCAGCTGCAGCCCAGCTTCGAGGACAGCCTGGCGGAGGGGGTGTACCGCGCGGCCCAGGGGATCGCGGCGCGGGTCGAGCTGCGGGGGCTCAAGCGGGCCCGGTTCGACTTCGACCGCCGGCTGGACCAGCTGCTGACCAGCCGCAGCTTCGGCTTCCCGGTGATGCTGCTGATCCTCACGGTGGTCTTCTGGCTCACCATCGCGGGCGCCAACGTCCCCTCCGCGATGCTGGCCGACGGGCTGATCGATCAGCTGCAGCCGTGGCTCAAGCAGGGCGGGGCCAGCCTCGGGCTGCCGGCCTGGCTCAACGGCCTGCTCTTCGACGGCATCTACCTCGCCACCGCCTGGGTGATCAGCGTCATGCTGCCGCCGATGGCGATCTTCTTCCCCGTCTTCACCCTGCTCGAGGACTTCGGCTACCTGCCGCGGGTGGCCTTCAACCTCGACGCGCTGTTCCGCCGCGCCGGCGCGCACGGCAAGCAGGCGCTCACCATGTGCATGGGCTTCGGCTGCAACGCGGCCGGCGTGGTGGCCACGCGGGTGATCGACAGCCCGCGGGAGCGGCTGGTCGCCATCCTCACCAACAACTTCTCCCTGTGCAATGGCCGCTGGCCCACCCAGATCCTCATGGCCACCATCTTCGTGGGCGCGGTGGTGCCGGCGCCGCTGGCGGGCCTGGCCGCCGCGAGCGCGGTGGTGGGGGTGGCGGTGCTCGGCATCGGGATCATGTTCGCCTCGTCCTGGCTGCTCACCCGCACCGTGCTGCGCGGCGAGGCGACGACCTTCAGCCTCGAGCTGCCCCCGTACCGGCCGCCCAGCGTCCTGCGCACGCTCTACACCTCGCTCATCGACCGCACCCTGATCGTGCTGTGGCGGGCCGTCGTGTTCGCCGCGCCGGCGGGGGCGCTGATCTGGCTGGTCTGCAACATCACCATCGGGGGCGCGAGCCTCGCCGACCACGCCGTGCACGCCCTCGACCCCGTGGGCATCCTGCTTGGCCTCAACGGGGTGATCCTGCTCGCCTACGTGGTGGCCATTCCCGCCAACGAGATCGTCATCCCCACCGTGCTCATGCTCACGGTCCTCACCGCGCGGATCGCCGGGGTGGGCCCGGGGGCCGGGGTGATGTTCGAGCTCGATTCGCCGGCCGCGGTCTCCGACCTGCTCCGCGGCGCCGGCTGGACCGCGCTCACCGGCATCAACCTGATGCTCTTCTCGCTGCTGCATAACCCGTGCAGCACCACGATCTATACCATCTACAAGGAAACGGGCAGCACCCGCTGGACGGTGCTCTCCGTCCTCCTGCCCCTGGGGCTCGGGTTCGTCACCTGCTTCCTGGTGGCCCAGCTGTGGAGGCTCGTCGCCCCATGACCGGAGAGGCGCCCCGCGAGGTCCTCACCCGCTCCGCCGAGGACTACCTGAAGGCGGTGTATCACCTCACCACCGGCGGCGGCGTGGCGGGGACCACCGAGCTGGCGCAGGCGCTCGACCTCGCCCCCGCGTCGGTGAGCGGCATGGTGCGGCGGCTGGCGGAGCAGGGGCTGCTCGCGCACGAGCCGTATCGTGGCGCCACCCTCACCGCCGACGGCCGCCGCATCGCGCTCCGCATGCTGCGCCGCCACCGGCTGATCGAGTCCTACCTGGTGGCGCACCTGGGCTACACCTGGGACACGGTGCACGAGGAGGCCGAGCGGCTGGAGCACGCCGTCTCCGACACGCTCGTCGAGCGGATGGCCAAGGTCCTCGGGCACCCGCTCGAGGATCCCCACGGCGACCCGATCCCCGGCCCCGACGGCTCGCTGGCCGAGATCGTCTACGTGGCGCTGGCGGAGGTGGCGGTGGGAGCCGAGGTGGAGATCCGCCGGGTGCAGACCAGCCAGCCCGACCGCTTGCGCTACCTGAGCGCCACGGGGCTGGTGCCCGGCGCCCGGGTGCGGGTGGTGGCGCGGGAGCCGTTCGCGGGGCCGATCCGGCTGCGCGTCGGCCGCAAGGAGCAGGTGGTGGCCCACGACCTGGCGGGGATGCTGCTCTGCGCGCCGGGGGAGCCGGCGTGAGGCGCGCCGCCGCGGTCCTGCTGCTCCTGCTCCTGCCGCGGGCCCTGGCCGCGGCCCAGGAGGAGCCGATCCGCGACAACAGCTTCCTCATCGAGGAGGCCTACAACCAGGACGCCGGCGTGGTGCAGCACATCAGCACCTTCAGCCGCGCGCCGGGAGGGAGCTGGGCCGCTAGCTTCACCCAGGAATGGCCCTGGCGCGGCCTGGCCGACCAGCTCAGCTACACCATCCCCCTCGCGCACGACGGCAGCACCGGCCTGGGCGACATCCTGCTCAACTACCGCCGCCAGGTCATCGGCAGCGGTGAGACCATGCTGGCCATGGCCCCGCGGCTCTCGCTCCTGCTGCCCACCGGCTCGGCCCGCGCGGGACGGGGCACCGGTGGCGTCGGGGTCCAGGCGGCGCTGCCGGTCAATCTCCAGTTCTCGTCCCGGTTCACCGCCGTGCTCAACGCCGGCGGCACCTGGGTCCCCCGGGCGCACGACACCCGCGATCACGTCGCGGCGAGCCTGGCGGGCTTCCTGGGCGGGAGCGCCATCTGGTCGGCGAGCTCGAGGATCAACCTGCTCGTGGAAGGACTCTGGACCCGCGCCGGCGAGGTGGTGGGCGATGGCCGCACCCGCGGACGCTCGGAGGCGTGGCTCAATCCCGGGGTGCGCTGGGCCTTCAACGGGGCGGGCGGCTGGCAGGTGGTGCCGGGCGTGGCATACACCGTGGGGGTGGGGCCGAGCGCGGGCGAGGAGGCGCTGTTCCTCTACCTGAGCGTGGAGCACGCCTTCATGAGGCAGTAGAGGGGCGGCGACCCGGGCCCGAGGGAGTGGCGGTAGGGCGGGCTATTCCCGGATGGCGCCGAGCATCCGGACCAGCCGCTGCAGGCGGGCCTCGCGGAGCTCGTCGGTGTGCGGGGTGTAGGCCCGGTCGATCAGCTTGATGACCCGCTTCTGTTCTTCCGGCGGCAGGTGCTTCCAGTCGGCGAGGGACTGCCAGATCGGCTCGTGCTCGGCGAAGAGGCGGGACAGGTAGAGCTCCACCCCCCAGCGGCCGGAGTCGAGGTGGTGATCGAGGTGGGGACCGGTGGCCACCCACTCGAGGCCCGGGCCGATCGACACCGCGCGATCCACGTCCTCGACGTCCAGCACCCCATCCACCACCAGCTGGATGCACTCCCGCCAGACGGCCGCGGACAGCCGTCCCGCCAGGTTGCCCGGCACTTCCTTCTTGAGCACGATCGGCGCCCGGCCCAGCATGCTGAGCCAGAAGCGGATGTCCTCGACGCAGGCCGGGTCGGTCATCGGGCTGGGCACCACCTCGACCAGCGGGATGAACTCCACCGGCGTCTGCGGGTGCGCCACCAGGAACCGGTCGGGCCGCTCCAGCCGGCTGGAGAGGGCGGTGGGACCATGGGCGCTGGCGCTGCTCGTGATGATGGCCGCGCGCCGCGCCACCTGCTCGGTCAGCTGCAGCGCCTTGGCCTTGACCTGCAGCTCGTCCGGCACCGCCTCGATGATCCAGTCGGCCTCGGCGACCGCCTGCAGCAGGCTCCGCCCCACCTGCATCTGGTTGAGCGCCGCCTCCGCCACGTTCGGGTCGGCGCGCTTGAGCCGGAGCAGCGCCACCACCCGGTCCGCGATCGCGTCCGCCGCCCGCGTCAGCGCGTCGGCGTCGGCGTCGTAGATGGTGATGGGCCACCCCGCCGCGATGCAGAGCGCGGCCCAGCCCCGGCCGATCTCTCCGGCCCCAACCACGGATACCCGCGGCGTCTCGAAGCGTGTCATGGGATGACTCTACACTAACGTTGAACCGGTCCCCCGCCAAGAGTGGGTAGATTGCTCGCTCGACGGCTCGACGGCTCGGCGGCTCGGCGACACGTGTGTGGAGGTGGGACCTGAGAATCTGCGCGTTCATCGCCCTGGCACTGGCAACCGGCCCAGACACTACGGCGCTCCCCCAGCCGCCGAGCCGCCGAGCCGCCGAGCCGTTCCCCGTCGCCCTCGAACGCCGCCTGGCCGCCGCCCTCGGCGCGCAGGTGGGCGACACGGTGCAGCTCGGCGTCGAGGCCGGGATGCTCGACCAGCGGCTGGTGGTCGCGGCCATCTACGAGCCCAGCGCCGATCCCTCGACCATCACCCGCCGCGACTACCACCTCCGCTTCCACCTTCCCGACCTGGCCGCGCTGCTCCACGCCCCCGACCGGGTGGATCGCTTCGGGGTGCGGCTGCAGCCGGGAGTGCCACCCGATGCCGCGGCGGCGGCCCTCAACGAGGTGGCCTTCGGCTTCCGCGCCTACCCTTCCGCCGAGATCGCCAGCGAATCCTCCCAGACCTTCCGGGTGGTGAGCCGCTTCCACGACGCCATCGCCGTGATCTCGGTGGTGGCGAGCGCCATCTTCCTGCTCTGCATCATGCTGCTCAAGGTCGAGGAACGGCGCCGCGACGCGGCGGTCATGCGCTTCACCGGCATCAGCCGGCTCACGATCTTCCTCGCCCTGCTGCTCGAGGCCGTCCTGGTCGCCGCGGTGGGCTCGGTGCTGGGCGTGCTGCTCGCCGCCGCCGCGAGCGCCGTGACCAACCTCTATTACCAGCGCTTCTTCGACACCACGCTGGTGTTCTCGGTGGTGACCCCGGCCATCCTCCGCTTCAGCGTGGCGCTGTCGCTGGGACTCGGGCTCCTGGCCGGCGCGCTCGCGGCGTGGCGGCTGGTGCGGACCAGTCCGCAGGTCCTCTGGGGGCGGGGATGATCCGCAACCTCCTGCGCCACCCCGCCCGTACCCTGCTCGCCATCGCCGGGATCATGGTCACCACCGCCATGCTGCTCGACATGGTGCTCCTGGCCGGCGGCATCGAACGGTCGTTCGCGCAGCTGCTGCTGGGGCGGGGGTACCAGATCCGGATCTCTCCCAAGGGCACGCTGCCCTTCGACTCCGAGGCCACGATTCCCGCGGCGGCGGCGGTGGCGCGGGTGGTGGCCGCCGATCCGGCCGTCACCGCCGTGGGCGCCGCGCTGGGCGCTGCGGTCTACGCCCGCCGCGGCGACACCCTGGTGACGCTCTTCGGCAACGGCATCGACCCCGCCGCCCAGGCGGTCTACGAGGTGCTCGAGGGCCAGGACCTGGCTCCCGGGGACAGCCTGGGCCTGCTGCTGAGTCCGCCCGCCGCCGCCCTGCTGGGCGCTGCCGTCGGCGACACGCTCGCCCTGGTGAGCCGCCTCGATCCGCAGGTGGCGGTGGCGGCGACGGAACGCCGGATGGTGGTCCGCGGCACGGTGCGGTGGCTCTACGACTACCGCGGCCAGCCGTCGATCGGCACGCTGATCCCGGTGCTGCAGTCCCTCGCCGGGAGCCGGGCCGAGGACCGGGTGTCACTGTTCGTGGTGCGGGTACGGGAGGACTCGCTCGCCGCCGCCACCACCGCGCGGCTCCGGGCCGCGCTCCCCGCCCTCGAGGTGAACAGCGTGGCCGACCTCGTGGTCCGCTTCCGCGAGCGGCTGGTCTACTTCCGCCAGCTCTCCTACATCCTCGGCGTGATCAGCCTCGGGGTCACGGTGCTGCTTGTGTCCACCCTCATGACCATCACCGTGAATGAACGCCTGGGCGAGATCGCCACCCTGCGGGCCATCGGCATCGCGCGCGCCACGATCGTGCGCGGGGTGATCCCCGGCCTCCCCGCCGCCATCTCGTTCTTCGTTCCCGAGCCGCGGAGCCTCGCCATGGCCGCCCTGGTGCTGGTGGCCACCGGCATCCTCGCCGGCGCGTACCCCGCGCTGGTCGCCGCGCGGGCACCGATCGCGGCCACGCTCCGCACGGAGGCCACCTGAGCACGCTCGTCGCCACCGACCTCGCCAAGGACTACCCGATGAACGGCGAGGTGGTCCACGCCCTCCGGGGCGTGTCGCTCACCGTCCGCCCCGGCGACTACGCCGCCATCGTGGGCCCGAGCGGCTGCGGCAAGTCCACGCTGCTGCAGCTGCTGGGCGGCATCGACACCCCGAGCCGCGGCATGGTGGAGCTCGGCGGCATCCGGCTGGACGGGCTGCCCGATCGCGCCCTCACCCGGCTCCGCCTCACCCGGCTCGGCTTCGTGTTCCAGCGCTTCCACCTGCTGCCGGTGCTCACCGCGCAGGAGAACGTCGAGCTGCCGATGGCCGAGGCGGGCCTGGGGCGGGCGGAACGGGCCGCGCGCGCGCGCGAGCTGCTCGACTACGTGGGCCTCGGCGCCCGCGCCGGTCACCGTGCCACCCAGCTCTCCGGCGGCGAGATGCAGCGGGTCGCGATCGCCCGGGCGCTGGCCAACCGGCCCGCGCTCATCCTGGCCGATGAGCCCACCGGCGAGCTGGACGCCACCACCGGCCGCGGCATCCTGGACCTCTTCCGCCGCCTGTCCCTCGACGGCACCACCCTGGTGGTGGTCACCCACGACGAGCGCCTGGCCGCCGAGGCCGGCCGGGTGATCCACATGCTCGACGGCCGGATTGCCGCCGACACCGCGCGATGATCACCATCCTCGCCTTCCGCCACCTGCTGGTGAAGAAGGGCCGCTCGCTCTTCCTCCTGCTCGGCTACGGGCTCGGGGTCGGGGTGATGATCGTGCTGCTCTCGGTGGGGCAGGCCATGCTGGAGCAGTCGCAGGACGTGTCGCTGGTGGGCGGCGGGGAGCTGACGGTGCTGCCGCAGGGCATCGACGTCGAGGCGATGCGGACCGGCGGGGTGAGCGGCATGTTCTTCGGCATCGCGCGGGCGCGGTTCCTCACCCGTCACCTGCTCGGCGGCCCGCGCCACGCCGGCCGGGTCGCGGCGGTCGCGCCCGCGCTCGAGAACAAGCTGGTGTACCTCCGCCACGGCGATCGCGCCGTGGTGGCGCGGGCCGGCGGCGAGATCCCGAGCCGCGCGGCGGCGGTGGGCGCGGGGCTCGCGCTCAGCGCCGGCGCCTGGGCCGATCACGCCGCCGACACCGCCTGGCTCGAACCCACGCCGGGCCAGCTCTACGACGAGCTCGACCGCTTTCACCTGCCCCTGACCCGGGACTCCACCTGGGCGGAGTGGCACTACTTCAACATTGCCGCGGGCCCCGACGAGTGGTGGTACATCACCTACCTGGTCGGGGGCGCGGTACCGACCGGCCGCTGGGGCGGGCAGCTGCTGGTGACGCAACGCGCCCCCGGCGGCCGGCACACGCGCTATGCGACCGACCTGCCCGCAGAAGCGGTGAAGTTCGACACCACGCGCGCCGACCTGACCCTCGGCCCCAACACCGTGCGCCAGCGGGATGGCCGCTACACGCTGCACGCCACGATCCCCCGCGGTGATGGCGCGCTCCGCGTGGACCTGACGGTGGTGCCGGCGGCCAACCGGTTCTTCCCGCCGGTGGAGCTGCGCGAGGGCGCCACGCCTTCCGGCTACGTGGTGCCCGCCCTCGCCGCCACCGCGAGCGGGAGCATCTGCCTCGGCGAGCGCTGCACCACGCTCGCGGGCGCGCCCGCCTACCACGACCACAACTGGGGCGTCTGGCGCAACGTGACCTGGGACTGGGGTGCCGCCACCGGCGCCCGCTTCAACCTGCTCTACGGCGCGGTCTACGCGCCGGAGGACACCCTTACCCGCACCGGCGCGCCGCCCATCTTCGTGGCGCTGGTGGATTCCCTCGGCGTGCGGCAGATCCTCCGTTCCCACAAGGTGCGATACGAAGGCCGGCTCGCCGGCCGCGGGGTGGCCGCCCCGGCCGGCTTCGAGTTCCTCGCCGCCCGCGACGCCGACACCCTCCGGGTCCGGGCCACGATCCTCGACGCCCAGGCCACCCGCATGGGCGCGGGCGCCATGCGGCGCAGCTTCCTGCAGATGCGGGGGAGCTTCACGCTGGAGGGAACGGTGGCCGGCACGGCGGTGGCCGACAGCGGAATGGGGTTCTTCGAGACGTACGTGGAGTGACTGCGGGAAGAGGGAAGCGGGAAGAGGGAACGGGGGAACGGGGGAAAGGGGGGAGCGTATCGCCGCAGCCCGTTCCCTCTTCCCCTTTCCCTCTTCCCCGCTGTCCCTCAGCCCCCCGTTGCCGCGTACTTGGCCCTGACCTCCCGCACCTGCTGCGCATGCCGCCGGGTGTGTGCCGCCACCATGATCAGCCACTGCACCCCGTCCAGCATGCCGAGCATCGGGTGAATCGAGCCGTAGCGCCGCAGGTCGGTGTCGGCGTGGGCCTTGACCCAGGCGATGTGCGCCTCGGTCGAGGCGGTGAACACCTGGGCGATCTCCTCCCGCGTGGTCCAGCGCCCCTTCGGGTTCACCATTTCCGGGGCGCGGACCGGCCGGCCACCGGCGGCCAGGCGTCGGGCGATGTCCTCGTCGGAATGCTGCGGCTGCGGGGTGTCGTCGGTGAGCGGCTGCCCCAGGAGCTTGGCGCTGAACAGCCGCTCGATCCCCCGCTGCACGGTGCAGGTGTGTTCGGCGATCTCGTAGACCGACCAGGCGTCGGGGGCGGGCTTCCAGCTCCACTCGGAGCGCGAGACGCCGTCGAGGGTGGCCAGGAATTCCGCCGTGGCCGCGCGCATCTGGTCGCAACAGGAATCGAGCGTCATCAGAGTCCCAGCCGGAGGTTCAGGACCAGCGTGTAGTAATCGAAGGCGCCCGTGGTGCTGCTGATGGCGCTGTGGGAATAGCCCAGCCCGAGGCCGACCTCGTTGATCGTGGCCCAGCGGCGGGCCACCCGGGCTTCGAGGTGGCCCTCCGCCTGCGCGGCGCCGCCACGGCCCACCTGCTGCACCCCGAGGCCCCCCGAGAGGCGCGTCTCCCAGCGGGCCACGGCGTAGGTCCACGCCGCGCGGCCCTCCGCCACCAGGAAGCGGTCGGGGGAGAAATACCCGGTGCCGCGCGCGCGGTAGCTGACCGAACGGCCGTACACCCCCACCGTCAGTCGTGGCGCCACCCGCTGGGTGAGCGCCACCACAGCCGACACCCGCCGGTTGTCGTCGGACAGGAAACCGATCCCGCCACCCACGCCAAGGGAGAGCGACCGCGTCAGCTCGACATCGCCGTCGGCGGAGAGGTCGTTGATGTCGATGTCCCCGCCGATGAGTGCCGCCGTCTCGTCGAAGCTGTAGCGGGCGTAGCCCACGCCCACGCCGGCGGTGGGGCTCACCCGCAGGCCGAGGGCCGCGCGGACGGTGGCGGCGCTGCGGTCGATGCCGAAGTCGGAGCGGAGCCGCCGGGCGCCCACCGCGCCGGTGAGGGAGAGGTCGCCGCGCCACCAGGTGGCGCCGACCTCGCCGTGCACCCGGGTGCCGTCCTGCACCGGGTCGCTGGCCTCGAACGCGCCCACCCCCGCGAATCCCCGCAGGCCGTCCGCCACGATCAGCGAGGTGGTGATCGTCTGCCACGCGGTGTTGTTGTCGTCGGAGTCGTGCCCGAAGCCGAGCACCACCTCCACTCGCGGCCGGCTGAGCGCCCGCGCCTGCCGCTGCAGGTCGCGCGCGGCGCGGTCCTCCGGCGCCGCCTCGAGGGCCAGCGCGGCGTAGTGGCTCGCCTCATCGGGCCGCCCCTGCCACTGCCGCAGCTGCGCCAGCGCCACCAGCGCCTCCACGTCGCCCGGGTCGGCCTCCACCAGCGCGCGAAACTCCCGGTCGGCCTCGGCGTGGCGGCCCCACCAGGCATAGGCCTGCGCCCGCCCGAAGCGGGCGTCGCGGTGGCCGGGCTCGGCCGCCAGCAGGGAGTCGTAGCGCAGCGTGGCGTCGTGGTACCGCCCCTGCCACGCCAGCACCTTGGCCTCCCACGCGCGCACGTCGGGTTCCGTCGGCTCCATCTCCCGCGCGTCGCGCAGCAGGGCGAGCGCCGAGTCGAGGCGGCCATCCCACGCGGCGAGGATGCCAAGCCGGTAGAGGCCGCGCACCCAGCCGGGGTTGGCGCGCAGCGCCTCCTCGTAGGCGCCCTTCGCGGCGGCGTACTCCCCCGCGGCCCACAGCGAGTCCGCGGTGGCCGACTGCGCGCGGAGCGCGGGCGCCGCGAGCAGCAGCAGGGCCGCCGGCAGCAGGTGACGCGGGGCAATCGTCATGGCCTGGACCACACCGCCTTCAGGGAGTCGTACACCGGCTTGAGGCGCTCATGATAGCGCGGGACGGTCCAGGTCGGCCACTCCCACGTGGGGAAGTCGGCGGCGCCCCAGGTGCCATCCGGCCGCACCGCCGGCAGCGTGGCGAGCAGCGCCGCCGCCGCCCCCGGCGCCGTGCCCAGCCGCGCCACGCCGAACCGGAAGCCGTCGCTTCGCGCGGTGCCGAGGTCGCCGTCGGCCTGCGTCTCGAACAGCAGGGTGGCGGTGGAGGGATCGCTCACGTTGAGCAGGTTCCACGGCAGCCGCAGCTGCAGCATGCCGGCGTCACGGTCCCAGTACCAGTCGCTCAGGGTGGAATGCGCGGCGGTCCCGTAGCGCAGCCGGCCGCGGTTGATGCCGCTGGCGGGGAAGAACCGGCCGTCCCGCCCGAAGCGGGCGCGGTTGGTGATCACGAACATCGAGTCGAACCGGCCGTCGGCGAGGGCCGGGATGGTGACGGGCCGCCGGGCGAAGCGGCTGTAGTCGTCGCCCAGGGAGTCGATGGCCTCGCCGCCGACGTACGGGCTGTACCCCGGCACGATCCGCAGTTCGGCGTCGGCGCTGTCGCGGAAGACCGCCACGAACTCGAACCCCACCTCCCCGGTGAGCGCGCCCCCCGGCAGCGACCGCTGGCCCAGGTCGCGGCGGTAGGTGTCGAGCGCCAGGACCACATCCTCCGCGCCCCAGGGGAAGGCCAGCCCCGCGAGGTCGGGGAACTCCACCGCGAGGTACAGGTACGACTCGTCGCTTCCCGCCCGCAGTACCGGCCGCGGCCGCGACTCCGCCCCGACCCGCACCGCGGGGTAGGGCAGGGCGGCCATGCCCCGCCAGCGGCCGGCCGGGCCGCCGAGCGGCCGCGCCGCCGTGTCGCTCCCGGCGTACATGCCGAGGATGCCATAGTTCTGCTCCGCGTCCTCCACGTTGTGCCACTGCCGCGTGTTCTCCAGCGGGCGCTCGTACTCGATCACCAGCCAGTTCTTCTTGAACCACTCGTCCAGCCACGCGAAGACGATCCCGCCCGCCGCGCCGCTCTCCCGGATCTCGCGGGTGAGCCGCGCGTCGATGTGCGCCATCGCGAGCTCATCGTGGCCGCCGTGGTGCCAGCCCTGCGGCTGCCGGTGCGCCATGCCGCGGCTCGAGGGAACCCCATACTCCGAGAGCAGCAGCGGGATCCCGCGATGATGCCGCTTGAGGGCGCGCAGGTAGCCGAAGTAGTTGGACCGGCCCTCCCGGGAGCGGGTGGTGTCGTAGCCCGGGTCGTACAGCATGAAGTCCGGGTAGTATGGATAGGCGTGGTAGCTCGCGAACCAGCCGGCCGGGTTCCGCGCGGTGGCGCGGACCTTCATCGCGTCGAGGCCGATCGCGTCGTTCTCGTACTCCGCCGGCGCCCGCGGCACCGGGCGCCCCACCCGCGCCCGCCAGGCCTGCTCCTCGTCGCCGGTGGACTCGGTCGGGTGGGTGAGCGGGTCGAGGGTCGGCCAGTTGGTGTAGGCGATCGGCCGGAGGGTGTTGTACCGCTCCACCTCGTACCGGAGCAGGTAGTCGCACTGCTCCGCCATCCAGGCGTCGATGTGGAGCGCATAGCCCGCGGTCTCGAGGTAGCGGCCGCGGTAACTGTCGCCCACGCCCCGGAACCGCGCCTCGAATTCCTTCACCGCGTACGGCTCCCACTCCCGCCCGATGATGTAACCCAGCGTCCAGCGGGAGACGTCGGCATCGTAGCGGCCGCCGGCGTGCCCCGGACGGACCGGGATGTCCGCGCGGCCGTGCAGCAGGTCCACCACCCGCCGCATCTCCTGCTGGAACTCCGTCATCCACGCACCGTCGGTGAAGTCGTGCTCCGGCGGGAGCTCCGTCCACACCCCGTGCACCAGCCACAGCGGCGCGGTGGGGTGGGCCCGGTTCCACGCCCGCAGCGCACGATAGAAGGAAGGCGGCAGGATGGTGTAGAGCCGGAGCGTGTTGGCGCGCATCCCGGCGATCAGCCCGAACCAGCCGGCGTAGGTCGCGGAGTCCGGCGGGAACTCCGAGGGGAACTTCCCCGGCAGCGCCACGCCCATGTTCACGCCGTTCACGTAGAACCGGCGCCAGCCGCCGGCGGCCGGGACCTCGAAGAAGTCGCCCCGGACCCGCGCGTCGACCCGGAGGGTCGCGGGCCGCCGCCCGGGCGGGCGCGGGGCGGGGCGGTCCCAGTCGGGGTCGATCCGGGAGAGGATGTCGCGGGTGGCGGCGTTGTCGGGGTGGAGCCGGAGGGCGCGGCGGCCGGCCGCGAGGGCGCCGGCGCGGTCCCCGCGGCGCCACCGGGTGAGCACCAGTCCGTCCCAGGCGTCGCCGTTGAGCGAGTCGCCCCGCGTCACCAGCGTGAAGAGCGAATCCGCCGCGTCGGGCCGGTCCTGCCGCAGCAGCGCGTAGCCGAGCCCGACCTTGGCGTCGAGCTGGCCCTCGCAGAGCCCGTCGGCGCGGCGGAACCGCTCCGCCGCGACCGCCATCGAATCGGCCCGGTAGGCGGCCCAGCCCGCCGCCACGAGGCGGCCGGCGTCGTCGGGGCAGGGCGGGGCCTGGAGGGTCGCGCACAGGACCAGCAGCGCATGTAGATTCGGGGCCATGAACGGTGCCGAATCATACCCATGGAGTGAGCGCCACGCATGACTGACAGCACGGGTGACATCCGCGCGCTGGGCCGGACCCTGGTGGACGAGTTCGGCCGCGGCTGGGCCAGGGGAAAGGTGGACGTGATGATGGGCGTCTTCGCGGCGGAACCGGTGTTCCAGGAGACGCCCTTCAGCGAGCCGCTGCGGGGGATGGACGCGGTGCGCGGCTACTGGGCCGACGTGCCGCTGCACCAGTCGGAGATCACCTTCACCGCGGGTGAGATCTTCGTCGTCGGCCCGTGGTTCGCCACCGAGTTCAAGTGCACCTTCCGCCGCCGCCGCACCGGCGAGTGGGTCGACGCCCGCGGCGCGATGTTCTGCGAGACCGAGGGCGGCAAGGTCACCGAGATGCGGCTCTACTGGGACCGGCGCTAGGCCCCGTGCGCCTGGCGGTGGCGCCGGGCATAGTCGAGCCCCCACAGCTCGAGCTCCGGCGCCCGCAGCCCCACCCGGCGGGCGATCACCAGCGCGTCGTCCTCTTCCATGTCGTGGTCGAGGATCAGGTGCGGCAGCAGCGCCCCGCCCACCCGGTTGGCGCTGGCACAGTGAAAGAAGATGGTCTTCCCCGCGTGGGCGCGCAGCACGTCGAGGATGGCGGCCATCAGCTGGTCGCTGAGCGGCGTCGTCCCGACCGGGATGTTCACGTACTGCATGCCGCGCGCGGCCACCTCCCGCGCCTCGTCGTAGCCGCGCGGCTCGTGCGGGGCGCGCAGGTCGAGCACCACGGCACAGCCGGCCGCCTTGAGGGCCTCGAGGTGGTGGAGGTCGGGCTGGCCACCGGTCAGCACCGTCGGCAGCGCCTGGCAGGCGTTGAGCACGCCCTGGATTGCGTCGAAGCTCGTCATGGGGCGGTAAACTAAGGACTCCCGGCATGATCTGGTACATCGCCCTGGGCAGCGCCATCGGCGGCGCGCTCCGCTACCTCGTCGGCGGCTGGGTGCAGCGCCTGGCCGGCCCCGCCTTTCCCGCCGGGACGCTCCTGGTCAACGTCTCCGGCTCGCTGCTGCTCGGCTTCCTGCTGCGCTGGGCCAGCCACCCGCCCTCCCTGAGCGCCGAGCTGCGCGCCTTCCTGACGGTGGGGCTGTGCGGCGGCTACACCACGTTCTCCACCTACAGCGCCGAGTCGGTGACACTCCTGCAGGACGGGCAGTGGGGCAAGGCGCTCACCTACGTCGCGGCAAGCGTGGCGCTCTCCCTCGCGGCGACCGCCGCCGGTTTCGCCCTCGGCACGCCCCTGGCCAGCCGCTAGCCGACGAGTGCCGCTCGGGGCCGCCCGCGCTTCCCCCGCCTCCCGAGCCGCCGAGCCGCCGAGCCGCCCAACCGCCCAACCGCCTGCTATCTTCCCCCCCATGCTCCCCATCGCCATCGCCCAGTTCCGGCCCGACAAGGGCGAATACGCCGCGAACCTCGCGCGGGCGGGCGGGGTGTTCCGCGAGGTGGCCGGCTGGGACACCCCGCCGGCGCTGGTGGTGTTCCCCGAGGCCGCGCTCACCGGCTACTTCCTCGAGGGCGGGGTGCAGGAGCTGGCGCTGCCGGCGGAGCGGCTGTTCGAGGACCTGGCGCGGGTGCACCGGGAGAGCGGCGCCCCGCCGCTCGAGGTCTGCGTGGGCTTCTACGAGGTCTGGAACAGCCACCTCCACAACTCCGCGCTCTACGCCAGCCTGGGGGGCGACGACGCCGCCATCCGGCACGTCCATCGCAAGGTGTTCCTCCCCACCTACGGCGTCTTCGACGAGGAGCGCTTCGTCGAGCCGGGCCGCTCGGTGCAGGCGTTCGACACCCGCTTCGGCCGGGCCGCGATGCTGGTCTGCGAGGACGCCTGGCACTCCCTGGCACCCACCCTGGCGGCGCTCGACGGCGCCCAGGTGATCCTGGTGCCGAGCGCCACGCCGGCCCGCGGCCTCACCCCCCGCGCCGCCGGCTCCCGTCCCGCCAACCTTGACCGGTGGGACCGGCTGGCGCAGGGCATCGCCGAGGAGCATGGGGTCTACGTGGTGGTGGCGCACCTGGTGGGGGTCGAGGGGGGGAAGGGGTTCGCGGGGGGCTCGATCGTGGCGGGCCCCCGCGGCACGGTGCTGCTGCAGGGGCCGCTGTTCGAGCCGGCCACGGTGCCGGCGGCGCTCGACTTCGAGGAGATCACCCGCGCCCGCGCCGAGGCGCCGCTCCTCTCCGACCTGCAGCTGCGACTGCCGCACCTGCTTGGTGACGGGCGGTTGGGCGGTTCGGCGGTTCGTCCCGAGGCCGGGTCGTCGAGCCGCCGGGCCGCCGAGCCGCCGAGCCGCCGAACCGCCGAGCCGCCGAGCCGCCGAGCCGCCGAGCCGGCCAGCCATCCCCCCGACCCCCTCGCCATCGATCCCGAGCTCACCCGGAAGTGGCTGGTGGCGTTCCTGCGCGACGAGCTCACCCGCCGCCGCAAGTTCGGCAAGGCGGTGATCGGGCTCTCCGGCGGCGTGGACAGCGCGCTGGTGACGTTCCTGGCCGTCGAGGCGCTGGGCCGCGACAACGTCACCGCCGTCCGCATGCCCTACCGCACCTCGAGCCCGGAGAGCCTGGCCCATGCGCAGCTGGTCATCGACCAGCTCGGCATCGAGGCCCGCACCGTGGACATCTCCGCCGGCGTCGACGGCATCGTGCAGGCGATCGGCGGCGACTCGACCCCCGCCCGCAAGGGCAACGTCATGGCCCGCATGCGCATGATCACCCTGTTCGACCTCTCGGTGGAACTGGGCGCCCTGCCGCTCGGCACCGGCAACAAGACCGAGCGGCTCTTCGGCTACTTCACCTGGCACGCCGACGACAGCCCGCCGGTCAATCCCATCGGCGACCTCTTCAAGAGTCAGGTCTGGGCCCTCGCCCGGCACCTGGGCGTCCCCGACGTCATCGTCACCAAGCCGGCCAGCGCCGACCTCATCCGCGGCCAGACCGACGAGGCCGACTTCGGCATCTCCTATCCCCGCGCCGACGTCATCCTCCACTGGCTGCTCCAGGGCTACCGCGCCGAGCAGATCGTGCCCCGGGGCTTCACCGAGGCGGAAGTGGCCCTGGTCGAGCGGCGACTCGAAACCACCCACTGGAAGCGCCGGCTGCCCACGGTCGCCATGCTCTCGCAGACGGCGATCGGCGAGTATTATCTGAGGCCGGTGGATTACTAGGCGGTAAAGGCGGTAAAGGCGGCGACCGAGGGCCCTTCGGGAGCCGCGCAGCGGCGACCCGGGCCCGAGGGAGTGGCGGTAGGGAGGATCCCCTTCCCCCGTTTCCCGCTTCCCGTTTCCCGCTTCCCGTTTCCCGCTTCCCGTTTCCCTCTTCCCTCTCAACGCCCATGCCCGACTCCCGCCCGATGTCCTTCAGCAAGGCCGAGCTCACCACGCTCGTCATGCCGCACATGCAGAACGTGCTGGGGGACCTCTTCGGCGGTCACCTGCTCGCGATGGTGGACCAGGCGGCGGCGGTGGCGGCTATCCGGCACGCGGGCGGGCCGGCGGTGACGGCGAGCTTCGATCGGGTGGACTTCAAGGAGCGGATCCCGGTGGGCGCGCTGGTGACCTGCCACGCCTCGGTGGACTGCGTCGGGAACAGCTCGATGGACGTCTCGGTCGAGGTCTACGCGGAGAACGTGGCGAGCGGGGAGCGGCGGCACACCCACACCGCGCGGGTGGTCTTCGTGGCCATCGACGACCAGGGCCAGCCGCGGCGGGTGCCCCGGCTGGTGCCGGAGACGCCGGAGGAGCAGGCCCGGCACGAGCGGGCGCGCCGGTACCGGGAGGAGCGCAAGCGGTGACCGCGCCCGGCATCACCCTGGTCTGCGGCGGCGGCGGCGCCAAGGCGGCGGCGCACATCGGCGCGCTGCGCGCGCTCGAGGAGGCGGAGCTGGTCCCCACCCGCTTCTTCGGCACGTCCATGGGCTCGGTGTTCGCGGCGCTGTTCGCCTGCGGGGTCACGGCCCCCCAGGCGCTGGAGAAGATCGCCACCCTCGGCGAGCGCGAGATCGTCCGCACCGATCCCTTCGCGATCTTCAAGGGGCTGTGGGCCCGCGCCCTGCTCAAGCCGGATCCGTTCCGCGCCGCGCTCGGCCGCCTGGTGCCGGCCCGCCGCTTCGCGGAGCTGGCTCACCCGCTCACCGTCACCGCCGTCGCGCTCGACACCGGCGAGCTGGTGCTCTTCGGCGACGGCGGCCGCGAGGCCCCGCTGCTCGACGCGCTCTACGCCAGCTGCGCCCTGCCGCTCTTCCTCCCCCCGGCCGAGATCGGCGGCCGGCGCTACGCCGACGGCGGGCTCCGCGCGGTGGTGCCGCTCGAGGCGGCGGCGATCCCTCCGGCCCGGCTGGTGGTGGCGATGGACGTGGGCCCCGGCTTCGACGAGCTGGCCCAGCCCGGGCCGCCCAGCGGCCTCCCCCCGGTCGTCGACGCGCACAACGAGGCGCTCGGCATCCTGATGTCGGGTCAGACCGCCGCCCAGTTCGCGCTGTGGCGCGCCAGCCCCAACCGGCCCCCGCTGCTGCACGTCCGGCCCCGCACCCGCCGCGGCTCCACGTTCAAGGTGGACCAGGTCCGCAGCTACGTGGAGGAGGGCTACGTGGCCACGCGCGCGGCGCTCGCGGGCTTGAATTCGGGGCCCGGATGAGCAAATTGCGGCCGGAGCGCGTACGCCGTCCTTCCGGCTCCGGGGCCCCCCGCGGGCAGGGACTCACCCGCCGCGCGCCCTTCACTCCTTCAACCGGCTGAGCAATGAAAGCCTCCGACGCCATGGTGCCCAACCCCTTCGTGGCGGTGGCAAACGCCTCCGCGAGCGAAGTGGCGATCATGTTCCGGACCCGCAACATCTCCGTGGTGCCCGTGGTCGACGACCACCGCGCCCGCCGGTTCCTGGGCTGCCTGAGCGACCGCGACCTCGTCACCCGCTGCCTGGCCATGGGGCAGGACCCCCAGACCACCCGCGCCGACGAGATCATGCGCACCGACAGCTCGGTGGTGGGCCCCGACACCGAGCTCGACGGCTTCGCCATCTACCTCAACCAAGATCCCGGCGAGTCCCACCTCCGCCCCACCATCACGGTGGTCGACTCCGAGCATCGCGTCATCGGGTTCATCAGCCACCCGGAACAGGTGGCCGGGATCCGGATCGTGTGGCGCTAGCATGACCGGACCCCGGATCTTTACCGTCCGCGAGGCCACCGCCACCCTGCCGCTGGTGCGGCGGGTGGTGGGCGAGCTGCTCACCGCCCACCCGCGGTGGAAGGAACTCGTGGCCCGCTACGAGCTGCTCTGCGCCCCGCGCCGGGCGGAGCAGGGGGAATCGGAGGAGATCCAGGCCCTGCGCGAGGCCGCCAGCCGCGAGGCCATCCGCATCAACGACTGCCTGGTGGAGCTCGAGTCCATCGGCTGCGTCTTCAAGGGCTTCGAGGCGGGACTGGTGGACTTCTACGCCCTGCGCGAGGACCGGCTGGTCTTCCTCTGCTGGCACCACGGCGAGGACCGCATCGGCCACTGGCACGAGGTGGACGGCGGCTTCGACGGCCGGCAGCCCCTCGACGAACTCATGCTCATGGAAACGGTCGCCGGATGACGCTCTCCTACCTCGCCCATATCCTCGGTTTCACCCTCTGGCTCGGCGGCGGGCTCGCCGCCATGCTCGTCGGCATACGCGGCCGCCGGGAGGAACGGGCCACCCAGGCGGTCATCGTCCGGATGCTGCACGGCATCCACCGCACCCTCATGCTCCCCGGCATCATCCTCACCGTGCTCTCGGGCTTCCACCTGAGCGTCCCCGCCGCGCGGCAGGCCTCGCCCAGCTCCTGGCTCATGGCCATGCAGCTCTTCGGCGTCATCGCTGCCCTGCTGGTGCTCTTCGTCTCCCTCCCCACCCTCGGTCGCCTCACCCGCATGTCGCCCACCGGCGACACCGCGCCCCTCTTCGACGCCCTGCGCAAGCGCCAGTCAGTGGCCGGGATGATCGCCGGCAACCTGGGGCTGATTTCGCTGCTGGCGGGGGTGTTGCACAAGTACTAGCACCGCGGGAAACGGGGGAAGCGGGAAGCGGGAAGCGGGAAACGGAACGGCGTGCGTCGATCTGGTGTCCGTGGGGCGGCCGACATGCAGCACCGTGGGGCATGCACGGTCATCGTTCGCTCAGGGCCTGGCGGTATGCCCGGGTCGTATCCCGCGAGTGTTTCCTTCTCTCCCGCGACTGCTGGGTGCCTTGGGCCTCGGCGCTGTTCGGGCAACTGCAGCGCTCCGCGCTCTCCGTGCAATTGAATATCGCCGAGGGTAGGACCTTCGGTCCTGGCGCGAACTACACCCGCCATCTTGGTATCGCGTACGGCTCCGCGGTGGAGACCGCCGAGTTGCTTGACCTCGCCCGGGAGCTGGCCCTCATTCCCGTGGAGCGGCTGGGTCCCATCGCCGAGATGAACCAGCTCTCGCGGCGGCTTCTCCAGGGACTACTCAGGTCACGTCGCCCGCTTTAGCCTTGGTCCCGCTTCCCGCTTCCCGCTTCCCGCTTCCCGCTTCCCGCTTCCCGCTTCCCGCACTTCCTCGCGCCCGAGTCGCCGCTCCGCGGCTCCTGAAGGGCGCTCGGTCGCCGCTTCCCGCTTCCCGCTTCCCGCTTCCCTTTTCCCTTCTTCCGGTCTTGCAGCAGGCCGCCACGGGACAGCGCCCGCACCTCGCCACCCTTGCCGTGCACACCAGCGCGCCCAGCTCCATGATCGCCTGGTTGAAGGTCCAGGCCGCGTCGCCGGCCCGGGGCTGCAGCCGCTCCCCGATCGCCCAGATCCGGTGCTCCCGCGCCGCCCCGCCCGCCACCACATCCCGTTTCCCTTTTCCCGTTTCCCGTTTCCCGGTCTTCGCCGGTCGGGCCCTGGGCATGAACGCCCGCTCGATCACCCGTCCGACGTTCGTGTCCACCGCCGGGTGCGCCTGCTCGAACGCGAAGGTCGCCACCGCCCCCGCGGTGTAGCGTCCCACCCCGGGGAGCCGCACCAGCTCGGCGGGATCGTCGGGCACGATCCCCGCCCGCTCCGCCACCACCACCTGGGCCAGCCGGTGCAGGTTCGTGGCGCGGCGGTAGTAGCCGAGGCCCGCCCACGCCTCATGCACCTGGTGGGGCGGTGCGGCGGCCAGGGCGTGGATGGTGGGGTAGCGCTCGAGGAAGCGGGCGAAGTACTCGGTCACCCGGGACACCTGGGTCTGCTGCAGCATGAACTCCGAGACCAGCACCTGGTACGGGTCGCGGGTGCGGCGCCAGGGCAGGTCGCGGCCCTGCCGCCGGAACCAGCGCATCAGTCGCTGGCGGAAGGCCCGCATCTCGGGGGTGGACTTGGGGGGCATGGGGGGGCAAGATATTAGGGCCTACGGCCCCATGACTACGACCACGTTCGACCTCCGCCGCCCGCTCGGGCGCTTCGTCCTCGGTGGCCTGGCCCACGTGGGCCGGCTGAGCCTGCTCGTGGCCGAGATGGGGCGGGGCCTGTCGGAGTGGCGGGTGTGGCTCCCCCGGACGGTGACCGAGGCCTGGAACATCGGCGTCGGCAGCCTCCCGATCATCCTGCTGGTGGCCGGCTTCGCCGGCGCCGTGACCGCGCTCCAGACCGGCTACCAGTTCAGCGGCAACATCCCCTACTATGTGGCCGGCTCGCTGATCGTGGAGTCGGTGGTGCTGGAGCTGGGCCCGGTGCTCACCGGCCTCATCCTGGCCGGCCGGATCGGGGCTCGCTACGCCGCCGAGCTCGGGACCATGCGTGTCACCGAGCAGATCGACGCCCTGGAGACGCTGGGGCGCTCGCCGGCCAGCCACCTGGTGATCCCCCGGGTGCTGGCCGGCATCGTGATGATCCCGGTGCTGACCATCATCGCCAACGTCACCGGCATCTACAGCGGCTGGGTGGCGGTGCAGGCGGTGCTGCCGGTGACCGACTACGACTTCACCTACGGCGCCCGGATCTTCTGGCGCCCCTTCGACGCCTATTACTCGGTCATCAAGGGGTTCTCCTTCGCCGTGTGCATCACGGTGACCTCGTGCTACTTCGGCTTCAGCACCGAGCAGGGGGCCGAGGGGGTGGGGAAGTCCACCACCAGTGCCGTCGTCGCGAGCTGCGTGATGATCCTGCTGCTCGACACCCTGCTGGCCAAGCTGCTCCTCCACTGATGCCGAGCCGCCGGGTCGCCGAGCCGCCGAGCCGCCGATGATCGAACTCCAGGGCGTCAAGAAGCGCTTCGGCCAGCAGGTGGTCCTCGACGGCGTGGACTTCACGGTCCGCGACGGCGAGACCCTCGCCCTGCTCGGCCCCTCGGGCACCGGCAAGAGCGTGCTGCTCAAGCACATCGTGGGGCTGATCCACCAGGACGCCGGCACCGTCATCGTGGACGGCAAGGACGTGGCGCGGCTCCGGCGCGATGACCTGCGCGCGCTGCGCTCCACCATCGGCTACGTCTTCCAGAACGGCGCCCTGTTCGACTCCATGTCGGTGTTCGAGAACATCCGCCTCGGCATCACCGACGAGGAAAAGTACCGGGACGAGGACTACTGCCGCGAGCGGGTGGGCCGCTGCCTCACCCTGGTGAACCTGTCGCTCGAGACCGGCGAGAAGTTCCCGGCCCAGCTCTCCGGCGGCATGCGCAAGCGGGTGGGCATCTCGCGGGCCATCGCGGGGAGCCCCAAGTACCTGCTCTATGACGAGCCCACCAGCGGCCTCGACCCGGTGAACTCGGACATCATCGACGAGCTGGTGAAGACCCTCGCCACCGAGCTCCACGTCACCAGCGTCATGGTGACCCACGACGTCCGCGGCGCGTTCAAGGTCGCGGACCGCCTGGCCCTGCTCACCCGGGGCAAGATCGTGCAGCAGGGGACGCCGCAGGAGTTCATGGCGTCCACCGTCCCGGAAGTCCGCGAGTTCCTCGAGCGCGACTTCGGCAACCACCCCTTCGCCGCCTGAGCCATGGACCTCCACTACCAGAAGGAAGTCGCGGTCGGCACCCTGGTGCTCGTGGGCATCGGGCTCTTCGTGGGTGGCACGATGTGGCTCAAGGGCGCGAGCTTCCGGCCCACGGCCCGCACCGCCGAGGTGGCCTTCACCGAGATCGGCACCCTGCAGAAGGACAACGAGGTGGCGGTCTCCGGCTACGCCGTCGGCAAGGTGGCCGCGGTGAACTTCGTGGGCCCCGGACGCATCCTGGTGACGATCACCCTGCCGCCCGAGCTCGAGCTGCACGCCGACGCCTCGGCCAGCCTGCTCACCAGCCTCTTCGCGAGCGGCACCCGGCTGGCGCTCAACCCGGGCACGCCCGGCGCCGGCCCGCTGCCCCCCGACCAGCCCATCCGCGGCACCACCGCCTCCGACCTCTTTGCCCGCGGCGCGCTGCTCGCCGACCGGGCCGACTCGGTGCTCATCGGGGTGCAGGCGCTCGCCAACCAGCGCACCGCCGATGAGCTGGTGGCCACCCTCAAGGCCATGCAGCGCACCCTGAACACCCTGAGCCAGCGGCTCCCCGCCACCACCGACGAGGCCGACGCGACCCTGCGCTCCCTCCGCCGGCTCTCGGAACGGCTCGACAGCACCGTCGCGACCCTGCCGGTGGCCAACGCCATCGAGCGCGCCGACACCCTGGCCCGCAACCTCTCGACGATGTCCATCCAGCTCACCGCCACCGGCGCCCGGCTCGACACCCTGCTGCAGAAGGCCAACAGCGGCGAGGGCACCATCGGCAAGTTCGTGTCCGACACCGGGCTCTACAGCGACAGCCGGGCCGCCCTGCAGGCGCTCAAGACCCTGATCGACGAGCTCAACAAGCACCCCGGCAAGCTGACGGTGCAGGTGAAGCTGTTCTAGACGGGAAACGGGAAAGGGGAAGCGGGAGGCGGAGCGCTCCTCCGTTCCCGTTTCCCGCTTCCCGCTTCCCGCTTCCCGTTGACCCCCGAGGCCGCTTGCCCGAACACGGCACCACCCCCACCCTCACGCCCAAGTTCACCGAGGCGCTGCTCTACGCCGGTGAACTGCACGGCCGCCAGCGGCGGAAGGGCAGCGGCATCCCCTTCCTGGCCCACCTGCTGGGCGTCGCGGCGATCGTGCTCGAGGACGGCGGCGACGAGGAGGAGGGCATCGGCGCCCTGCTGCACGACGCGGTGGAGGATCATCCCCGCCGCGGCGCCACCGAGCGCGAGATCCTGGAGCGCTTCGGTCCCCGGGTACACCGCATCGTGATGGGCTGCACCGAGCCCGACCCCCACGCCCTGGAGCACGGCCTCAAGGGTCCATGGGAGGACCGCAAGCGGCGCTACATCGAGCACCTCCGCAGCGCCGCCGACGCCTCGGTGCTCCGGGTGGCCACCGCCGACAAACTCTACAACGCCCGGTCCATCATCAACGACATGCGCATCGTCGGCGAGGACGTCTGGAGCCGCTTCTCCGTCCCCCGCGAGAAAACCCTCTGGTACTACAAGACCGTCACCGAGGCCCTCCGCGCCGCCCCCGCCGGCCCCACTCGACTGGTCCGCGAACTCGGTGGCATCGTCGCCGCCCTGGAGCGAGGGGTGCAGCGGCTCTGAGCCGACGGGAAGCGGGAAGCGGGAAGCGGCGCCATCACCGGGGCCGTTTCCCGCTTTCCGCTTCCCGTTTCCCACTTCCCTCTTCCCCGTTGTTCCCGTTTCCCGTTTCCCGCTTCCCGCCTTACTTTGTCTCCCATGCTGAAGCTCACCTTCCTCGGCACCG
>JBGAPX010000044.1:0-25986 GCA_044221045.1 Gemmatimonadales bacterium | reverse complement strand
GTCCTCCCAGTCCAGGCGCACCGGCGGGCCGCCCCGCCCGCCGGTGAATGCGGCGACCCCCGCCGCCATGTTGAACACCGAGGACATCCAGCCGGTGCTGCCGGCCCCGGTGGACACGAGGATCCCGCTGGAGGACTGGAGTTCGGACTGACCACCAACATCGAGGCGGTACCGCGCCGAGACATGGCTTCGCGCCCCGATGAAGAGGTCATTGAAGGCGAGCAGGCGCTGGCCGTCGGCGAGCAGGGCCTCGGCCAGGGTCACGCGGCGCACCGGCGCCTCGCCGGCGACGGCGAGCGCCAGCACGGCGTCCGCCTCCGCGATGCCGAAGGGCAGCAGCACGCCGTCGAACCGTGCCGGGTCGGGATTGACGGCCACGATCGGGATCCCGGTGGCGTACTTGGCCACGTTGGCCACCAGCCCGTCCTGCCCCAGCGTGACGACCAGGTCCGTGGGCTGGAACAGGTAGGACGGCGCCAGCCCGCGCTCGATGAACTGGCGCGGCAGCCCCAGGTCGACCGCGCGCCGGATCCGGTCCAGACCCTGCTGGTAGTGGTCATGCTCCCGTTCGTAATCGGCGTACTCCGCCCCGTTCCGCTCCAGGTAGAACCGGGCCTGGCCCCTGGTGTTGAAGCGCAGCAGGAGTTCCTCGAGCCGGGTCCGCCGCGTGACGACGACGATCCGTTCGACCGCCTTCACTTCCCCTCCGGGCCCAGCAGCGAGGCGAGGAGATCGGGGGTGACGTTGAGCTGTCCGATGCGGCCGGCGTTCTCGGCGAGCTCCCGGAACGCGAGCGCGAGCATGGCCCGCGGGTCGCCGCTGCTGGCGTTGACGGCCATGAGGGTGCGCCAGTCGGTCTGGCGCAGGGGCTCGAGGGTGGCGGTGAGCGCGTAGGCCTTCGTGTCGGCGTCCTTCCGCTCGTTGGCGGAGCGGCGCTCGATCAGCTCGGCGCGCTGCTGCTCCAGGGCCACGTCCGCGGCCATCCGGGTCTCCCGGATCTGCCGCTGCTTCTCCGCGACCGCGTTCTCGGTATTGAGCTCGTTCTCCTTGATCAGGCGTTCCTGCTCCACCGCGGCGTTCCGCCGGGTGTAGATGGCCAGGTCGGACTCCCGCTGCAGCGCTTCCCGCGCCTCCGCCTCGAGGGCGCGCGCCATCTCCGGCGTGGGCCGGATGGAGGTGACGGCCAGGTCGAGGATCTCGACGCCCAGGCTGGCCACGATCGTGGCGGCGCGGAGGCCGGCCAGGACGTGCGCGCCCAGGCGGTCGGCGGCGGCCAGCGCCTCGCGCAGGGTGGCCCCCTCCAGCTGCTCCCGGGCCAGGGTCTGGGCCACCTGCACCAGGCGTTCGCCGAGCTTTTCGGGGTCGTCGCTCCGGTAGGCGCCGTTGGGGTGGATGGAATAGTCGAGCAGGCCGGCGAGCTGCTTGGGGCGCGCCACCCGGTAGGTGAGCCGGCCCTGGACGGTGACCTGCTGGAAGTCGGCGGTCACCTCGGCGAAGGCAAAGGGCAGGTCAGCGCTGGCGAGCGGCACCGTGACGATGGTGGAGGTGGGCAGCAGGTAGGCGAAGGCCAGGCCGGGTCCCTCCCGGCGGAGCCGGCCCCCGCTGTAATGCAGGACGAAGGTGGTGGGTGAGGCCTTGAGGTACCCGAGCATGCTGTCCTCCGAGTTAGTGTTTACGGAACACCATATTAGTGTCCGTGAGACACTAAATCAAGATGCCTGCAGACCGGTCCGAGGGCCTGGAGGAAGGCCGCCAATTGACAGGAGACGTCCGAAACATTTGATTATCCGGATAACAGGATGCTTCAAGGAGCCTCGTGGGCGCCACCATTGTCACCCGGCTGCAGGCCCTGGCCGATACCACACGCAACCGGCTGCTCCTGGTCCTGGAGCGGCACGAGCTGACGGTGTCGGAACTCTGCGAGGCGCTGCAGCTGCCCCAGAGCACGGTGAGCCGGCACCTCAAGGTGCTGGCCGATGACGGGTGGGTGCGCTCCCGGGCCGATGGGGCGAGCCGGCTGTACCAGATGCCGGTGAGCGACCTCGAGCCGGCGGCGCGGAAGCTGTGGCAGCTGGTGCGGGAGCAGGTGGAGTCATCGCCCGCGGCGGTCCGGGACGCGGAGCGCCTCCGGGGGGTGCTGGCGGAGCGGCGGGCGCGGTCGGAGGAGTTCTTCGCCACCGCCGCGGGGCAATGGGACCGGCTGCGCAGCGAGCTGTTCGGCGGCCGGACCGAGCTGCTGCCGCTGCTCGGCCTGCTCGATCCCGAGGCGGTCGTGGCCGACCTGGGCTGCGGCACGGGGCACCTGACCCAGGCGGTGGCGCCCTTCGTCCGGCAGGTGATCGCGGTGGACGGCTCCGCCGCGATGTTGCGGGCCGCGCGGGCCCGGCTGGGCGAGCTGCCCAACGTCGAGATCCGGCGGGGCGACCTCGAGACGCTGCCCATCGCGGACGGCATCGCGGACGTGGCGTGCATGGTGATGGTCCTCCCCTACCTGGCCGAGCCCGCGCTGGCGCTGCGGGAGGCGGCCCGGGCGCTCCGGACGGGGGGGCGGCTGCTGCTCACGGACCTCATGCCGCACGAGCGGGCCGAGTACCGGCAGACGCTCGGCCACCTGTGGCAGGGCGTGGGCGAGGGGCAGCTGGCGGAGTGGCTGGGGCAGGCGGGTCTGGCCCTCAGGAGTTATCGCCCCGTGCCGCTGGACGCGGACGCGCGGGGTCCGATGGTCTTCACGGCGGTGGGTCTCAAGGCGTAGGGGTGCGGCGGGACCGCGCCCTTCATCAGGCAGGCAACGAAAGGAACCGAGCATGGCCACGAGTGTCGCGCAGCTGCATCCCTTCCAGGCCACCCGCGAGGCGGGTCGCGAGCCGTTCAAGGTCAAGGACCTCTCCCTGGCCGAGTTCGGCCGCAACGAGATCCGGCTGGCGGAGTACGAGATGCCGGGCCTGATGGCGCTGCGGAAGGAATACGCCGGGTCCCAGCCGCTGGCGGGGGCGCGGATCATGGGCAGCCTGCACATGACGGTGCAGACGGCGGTGCTGATCGAGACCCTGGCGGAGCTGGGCGCCGACGTGCGCTGGGTGAGCTGCAACATCTTCTCCACCCAGGACCATGCGGCGGCGGCGGTGGTCGTGGGCAGGCACGGCACGGTGGCCGATCCGCAGGGCATCCCGGTGTACGCCTGGAAGGGCGAGACCCTGCCGGAGTACTGGTGGTGCACCGACCAGGCCCTGCTGTGGCCGGACGGCGGCGGGCCCAACCTGCTGCTGGACGACGGCGGCGACGCCACCCTGCTGGTGCACCGGGGCGCCGAGTACGAGAAGGCGGGGAAGGTGCCGGCGTTCAACGCCGCGAGCGAGCCGGAGGAGTGGGGCGTGATCCTCGACCTGCTGCGCAGCACCATCAAGGCCACCCCGAAGCGGTGGAGCGCGGTGGCGGCCGGGCTCAAGGGCGTCTCCGAGGAGACCACCACCGGCGTGCACCGGCTGTACGAGATGATGAAGGCGGGGACGCTGCTCTTCCCGGCCATCAACGTCAACGACTCGGTGACCAAGTCCAAGTTCGACAACCTGTACGGCTGCCGGCACTCGCTGACCGACGGCATCCTGCGGGCCAGCGACGTGATGCTGGCGGGCAAGGTGGCGGTGGTCTGCGGCTACGGCGACGTCGGCAAGGGCTGCGCGCAGGCGCTCAAGGGCCAGGGGGCCCGGGTGGTGATCACCGAGATCGACCCGATCTGCGCGCTGCAGGCCGCCATGGAGGGGTACCAGGTGACCACCCTCGACGCGGTGATCGAGACGGCGGACATCTTCGTGACCGCCACCGGCAACAAGGAAATCATCACCGCGGCCCACATGGCGCGGATGAAGGACAAGGCGATCGTCGGGAACATCGGCCACTTCGACAACGAGATCGACATGGCCGGCCTCAAGAAGGTGAAGGGCGTCGAGCGCATCAACATCAAGCCGCAGTACGACGAGTACGTCTTCCCGGACGGCCACAGCGTGCTGATCCTGGCGGAGGGGCGGCTGCTCAACCTGGGCTGCGCCACCGGCCACCCGAGCTTCGTGATGAGCTGCTCCTTCACCAACCAGGTGGTGGCGCAGATCGACCTGCACCTCTCGGCGCAGGGCAAGCCGACGGTGTCGGGGACCCGGTACACCGAGAAGAAGGTCTACACGCTGCCCAAGAAGCTGGACGAGAAGGTGGCGCGCCTGCACCTCGGCAAGCTCGGGGTGCGGCTGACCGAGCTGTCGAAGGACCAGGCCGACTACATCGGGGTCCCGGTCGAGGGGCCGTACAAGCCCGAGCACTACCGCTACTAGGCGGCTCGGCGGCTCGGCGGCTCGGCGGCTCGGCGGCTCGGCCGAATGAAACCGGCCCGACTGGACAGGCGTCCGGTCGGGCGGTTTCGTTGTGGGTCCGTGCCGGTTCCCCGTTTCCCGCATCCCGACGCCCCCATGCCCATGCTGCGCCGCCTGCTCGCCGCCGTCCTGGTGCTCGCCCCGCTGCCGCTGGCGGCCCAGGCGCCGGATTCCTCCACCATCACCCTGGAGCGGGTGTTCGAGTCGCCGTTCTTCTCCGGGCAGTTCGCGCCGCCCACCCGGTGGACGCCCGACGGCGAGGCCTACTTCTCCTCCGACCGCCGGCCCGGGACCAGGGGGCCGGACCTGGTGCGGGTGAACCCGGAGAGCGGCGAGAAGACGGTGCTGGTGCGGAGCGAGCAGCTGGTCCCGGCGGGCGATTCGGTCCCGCTCCGGGCCGCGAGCTTCCGCTTCTCGGAGGACGGCCGGAAGGTCCTGCTGTTCACCAACACGGCGCGGGTGTGGCGGCTCAACACCCGGGGCGACTACTGGGTGCTCGACCTGGACAGCGGCGTCCTGCGGCAGCTCGGCGGCGCGGCGGCGAAGCCGCAGACGCTCATGTTCGCCAAGTTCGCCCCCCAGGGCGACCGGGTGGCGTACGTGCGGGAGAACAACCTGTACGTGGAGCGGGTGAGCGACGGCCGGATCACCGCCCTCACCCGGGACGGCTCGCGGACCCTGATCAACGGCACCTTCGACTGGGTGTACGAGGAGGAATTCAACGACCGGGACGGCTTCCGCTGGAGTCCCGACGGGCAGTCGATCGCCTACTGGCAGCTCGACGCCGCGGGAGTGCGCGACTTCCTCCTGCTCAACACCACCGACAGCCTGTACTCCTTCACCGTCCCGGTGCAGTACCCCAAGGCCGGCAGCACCAACTCCGCGGTGCGGCTCGGCGTGGTGCCCGCGGCCGGCGGTCCCACCCGCTGGATCCAGGTCCCGGGCCAGCCGCGCGACATCTACGTGGCGCGGATGGAGTGGGCGGGCACCTCGGACGAGATCGCCTTCCAGCACCTCAACCGGCTGCAGAACACCCTCACCGTGTTCCTGGCCGACCGGAAGACGGGCCGGAGCCGGCCGGTGTTCACGGACCGGGACAGCGCCTGGGTGGACGTGGTGGACGACTGGGACTGGCTGGATGGCGGGGCGCGCTTCGTGTGGATCAGCGAGCGGGACGGCTGGCGGCACGCGTGGACGGTCAGCCGCGACGGCACCCGGCAGACGCTGCTCACGCCGGGGGACTTCGACATCGCCGACGTGGTGCAGGTGGACGTGAAGGGCGGGTGGATCTACTACACCGCGAGCCCCGAGAACCCCACCCAGCGCTACCTCTACCGCTCCCCGCTGGATGGCCGCGGCACCAGGGAACGGCTCTCGCCGATGGGCCAGTTCGGCACCCACGGCTACAACCTGGCGCCCGGCGCCAGGTACGCCATCCACACCTTCTCCAACATCGACACCCCGCCCCGCACCGAGCTGGTGCGGCTGCCCGGGCACGAGGTGATCCGTACCCTGGTCGACAACGCCGAGCTGCGGCACCGGATGGGACTGCTGCGGCGGGGGCCCGCCGCGTTCACCCGGGTGGACGCGGGCAACGGGGTCTGGCTCGACGCACTGGTGATGTACCCGGCGGACTTCGACTCGACCAGGAAGTACCCGGTGCTCTTCATGGTCTACGGCGAGCCGGCGGGACAGACGGCGGTGGACAACTGGAACGCGCTCGACCCCTGGCACCTCATGCTCACCCAGATGGGCTACGCGGTGATCACGATGGACAACCGGGGCACCCCGTCGCTGCGCGGGCGCGACTGGCGCAAGTCCATCTATCGCAAGATCGGGGTCTACGCCTCCGAGGACCAGGCGGGCGCGGCGCGCACCATCGGGCGCTGGTCGTGGGTGGACAGCACCCGCCTCGCGGTCTGGGGCTGGAGCGGCGGCGGGTCGATGACCCTCAACCTGATGTTCCGCTACCCGGAGGTCTACCGCACCGGCATGTCGGTGGCGCCGGTGCCCGACGTGCACCTCTACGACACGATCTACCAGGAGCGGTACATGGGGCTGCCCGGCCCCAACGCGGAGGACTACCGCCAGTCCTCGCCCGTGACCTTCGCCGACCGGCTGCGGGGCAACCTGCTGGTGGTGCACGGCACCGGCGACGACAACGTGCACTACCAGGGCACCGAGCGCCTGATCAACGCGCTGGTGGGCGCCAACAAGCAGTTCAAGCTGCTGTCCTACCCCAACCGCACCCACGGCATCTTCGAGGGCGAGGGCACCACGCTGCACCTGTTCACCAGCCTCACGCAGTTCCTGGAGAAGTACCTGCCGGCGGGCGGGCGCTGAGCCACCGAGGGCGCCGGGGTGAGGGGCGTCACGCGACGCCCCCGGGTGGCGGCGCCACATTGCCTGGCATGCGACGCCTCCTCCTGCTCTGCGCCGTCCTCGCCGGGTGCGACTCAAGCGGCGAGACGCCCCCGCCTCCCCCGCCCGACCCCTTCCCCGCCCCCGCCGCCGGCGCGCGTTATCACGGGGTGTTCCCGGGCGACACGAGCGGGCTCGAGAACACCATCACCCCCGCGCGCCTGGCCGAGTACGAGGGGGCGGCGGGCCTCCCGGCGGCGTGGGTCTACTTCTCGCACGAGTGGGGCGAGGGCCGGGCCTTCCCCGCGGCCCAGGTGGGGTGGATCGCCGCGCAGGGGAAGGTCCCCTACATCCGCCTGATGCTGCGGAGCAGCACCGAACAGGACCAGGCGGAACCGCTGTTCACCCCCGACCGGATCATTGCGGGCGACTTCGACACGGACCTGCGCCGCTGGGCCCGCGCGGCACGCGATGCGGGCACGCCGATCCTGGCCGAGTACGGCACGGAGATGAACGGCGAGTGGTTCGGCTGGAACGGGAAGTGGTCCGGCGCGGGAACGCTGACAGGCTACGGCGATCCGACGCTCCCGGACGGGCCGGAGCGGTTCCGCGACGCGTACCGGCACATCATCGACCTGATGCGGCAGGAGGAAGCCCGCAACGTGGCGTGGGTCTTCCACGTCAACGACGGTGACTACCCCGCCACGGCGTGGAATCGCTTCGAGCAGTACTACCCCGGCGACGACGACATCGCCTGGCTCGCGGTGAGCGTGTACGGCGCGCAGACCCCGCAGGACGCCGAGTGGCCGCGCTTCCGCGACGGGATGGACTCCGCCTATGCCCGCCTGGCGGCGCTGGCGCCCGGCAAGCCGGTGATCGTGGCGGAGTTCGGCGTGACCCGGGACAACCCGCTCGGGGACCAGGCCGCCTGGGCCGACAGCGCGCTCACCGACCTGCTGGTCGGGCGCTGGCCCGCGGTGATCGGGTTCTCGTGGTGGAACGAGGGGTGGCCCAACGACGACGACCCGGCGCACGACACCAACATGCGGCTGCAGGACAACCCACCGCTGTCCGCCGTCTTCACGGCGCGCCTGACGGGATCCCCGACGCTCAAGGGGCAGTACCCGTAACCGCTGCCCGTCGCGCCGGGGGCGGCTATGTTGCCCGGATGCCGCCCCTCCCGCCCAACCAGGCCGCCCTCCGGCTGTGCGACGCCTTCCTGGCCGATCCCGGCACCACCACCCTCGAAGCGCTGCTGCGCTGGCTGCTCGAGGCATCTCCGCGCCCCACCGGCCACGAGGTGCCACGCACCCGCCGGCTGCAGCTGCTCGCCGAGGTGCTGGAGGGGCATCCGCGCGCCGACCGGCTGCGGGCCAAACTGCGGGAGGTCTGGGCCCACCGGTCCGCGGCGCGCCTGCTGGCGGAGACGGGGCTGCCGGTCCATGGCACGCTCTTCAAGGAGACCTTCGAGCGGCTGGTGGACCGCCTGGTGCCGCGGCTGGAACCGGCGGATGACCTCTTCGTGCTGCTCTCCCGCCTGAGGCTGGGCGAGGAGGATGCCGCCTGGCTCGAGGCGCTGCCGCCGGAGATCGTGGCGCCGTGGGCCCCGCTGGTGGCGATCCCCGGGGCCGCGATCGGCGAGGCCGCGCGACTGCTGGCCTATCGCGCCGCGGCGCTGGGCGTCACCCGCGAGCTGCTGCACCTCGATGCCGATGCCGCCGACGGCGCCTCGCCGTTCCTGCGGCTGCCGTCCGAGGTCGATGCGCTGGTCGCCGCGCCGGGGCCCGCGGTCGTGGCGGCGGTGCACGAGACCCGCGCCGCGTGCGCCGTCACGCTCCGGGCGGCGCACCACGCCCTCGAGGTCCGCGGCGTCTCGACTGACATCCTGTTCCGGCTGGAGCTGCTCGAGGCGCTGCTGGCCCGGCTGGAAGAACTCACCCTGGTCCTGGCCGGCGGGGCGGAGGGGCGGCTGCTGGCGCAGGAGCTGGTGCGGGGCAGCTTCCGGCAGCGCGGGGTGCGCTCGCTGGCGCACCAGACGCTCAAGCGGCTGGCGCTCAAGGTCACCGAGCACACCGCCGAGACCGGCGAGCACTACGTGGCGCGGGACCAGGCCGAGTGGGACGCCACCGGGCGCTCGGCGGCGGGCGGCGGGGTGGTGACGGCGTTCACCGCCGTGGCCAAGTACGCGGTGGCCGCCGCGCCCTTGGCGCCGCTGGTGCAGGGGCTCACGGCCGCGCTCAACTACAGCGCCAGCTTCATCGTGATGCAGTTCGCGCACTTCACGCTGGCCTCGAAGCAGCCGGCGATGACCGGGGCCGCGCTCGCGGCGGCGCTGGGCACGCGGGAGGACGTGGAGCGGCAGGTGGACCTGGTGGCCGGCATCACCCGATCCCAGGTGGCGGCCACCCTCGGCAACGTCTTCGCCACCATTCCCGCCTCGGCGCTGGTCGCGCTGCTGGTGGCGTGGCTCACCGGCGCGCCGGTCCTGGCGGCGGAGACCGCGGCGCACTCCGTGCACGGGGTGCATCCCTTCCTGTCCTTCACCATTCCCTTCGCGATGCTGACCGGCGGCTTCCTCTGGCTGGCGAGCCTGGCCGCCGGGTGGGCCGCCAACTGGAGCGCGTACCGTGGCCTCCCCGAGGCGCTGGCGGCGCACCACGGGCTCCGGGCCGCGCTTGGCCCGGGTGGGGCGGCGCGCCTCGGGCGGCTCGCGGCGCAGCACCTGAGCGGGATCGTCGGGTACCTGGTGCTGGGCCTGCTGCTCGGCTTCGTGCCGGTGCTGTTCGCGCGCTTCATGGGGATCCCGCTCGAGGTGCGGCACGTGACGCTGCAGGCGGCGTCACTCACCCTGGCCGCGGCGTCGCTCTACGGGACGGCGGCCTTCCACTGGGGGGACGTGGCGTGGGGCGGGCTCGGCATCGTGGTGATCGCGGCGTGCAACCTGGGCGTGTCGTTCGCCCTGGCGCTGCGCACTGCGGCCCGCGCCCGCGACCTGAGCGCGACGGACCGCCACCGGCTCACCGAAGCGCTGCGCACGGCCTTCCGCCGGGACCCGCGACGCTTCCTCTGGCGGCCGCGCGGCTAGACCGCCGCGAACCACCCCATGGCGCCCCGCTCCGCGAGGCGCGCCTGGTGGGGATGGAACATGTAGCGGCCGCGGTCCGGCAGGCGGAACTCGATGATGGCCCGCTCCGCGGTGGCCAGGGTCAGGACATCGGCGCGCCAGGCGGGCCGGTCGCCCATGCCGCCGGGATAGACGTCGAACACCTGCGCGTGCAGGTGAAACGAGATCACCGGTTCGTCGGCCACCATGTTCACGATGTAGGCCCGCACCAGCTCACCCGCCCGCACCTTCACCGGGAACTTCATGTAGTAGCCGGCCACGCCGTTCCAGCCGTAGAGCTCGCTTTTCCCGTCGCCATCGAGGTCGTAGCCGCCGAGCACCAGCACCACCTCGCGCGCGGGGGGGCGGGGCGCCCGCGGGTCCACCAGCATTGCGCCGTAGAGCCCGTGCGAGATGTGCTCCGGCGCCGGGGTCATGTCGCAGTGATAGGGATGGAGCCCCGCGGGGCCCGCGGTGAAGGCCACCGTGGCCTCACCGCCCGGCGGCACCGGCTGCCAGCCGTCGCTGGGCAGGGCGTGAGTGCCGTGGAAGTGCAGGTTGTGCGGGTGGGCGCCGAGGTTGCGGAAGCGGACGGTCAGCGCGTCGCCCTCGGTGGCGCGGAGGACCGGGCCGGGGATCCGGCCGTTGAAGGTCCACGCCGGCATCAGTTGCGCGTGCGCCACCTCGACCGGTCCCTCCTGCACCGCGAGCGTGATGGGCGTGCCCGGCGCGCCGCGCGGCGGCGGCGTGGTGAGCGGGTCCATGATGCCCGGCCCGCAGTCAGCGGGGGGCTCGAGCATGGTGCCGTAGAGGCTGTCGCGCACGGCGCGGGGGGAGTCGGGGACGCGCGCCAGGCGCGGCACGGCGCCGCGCAGACGGGCGAGCCCGGCGGCGGCGGCACCACCCCCCGCGCCGAGGGCCAGCAGCAGCCAGTCGCGGCGGGAGAGGCTCACACCCCGAAGTCGCGGCCGAAGGGGATGGCCACGAGCGCGAGCAGCGCCACATAGAGGACCAGGCCCGCGAGCAGCCCCGCGAAGCGCCAGCGCCAGGGGTGTGCGCTCCGCCGCCGCCAGACCCGGAGGTCCAGCCAGATCCACAGCAGGAGGATGAGCGGGATGGCAAACCAGGTGGCGTTGTTCATGAGCCGGGTGAGCAGCCCCGGCCCTGCCCCGGGCCCGGCGGCGAGCACCGCTTCCGCCTCGGCGGGGAGCGGCGCCGCGGCGGCATCGAAGTGCAGGCAGTCGAAGACGTGCATCGCCGGATGCACCGGCGCGGTGAGCGGGTCCGGCATCCCGGGCTTTGGGCCGGGCGCGGGCTGGGTCTTCCAGTCGGGAAAGGTGGCCGACTGGATCAGCGTGCCGCGCACCAGCACCAGCGCTGTGAAGGCCAGGGGATCGAAGTCGGCGGGGAGGCGGAACCCGCCGCAGCCCTGCAGGCGGGTGACCCCGAACGGCGCGGCCACGGCCAGGCGATTGCCCGCGAAGCAGTTGTCGGCGCTCATCGGCCCCGAGAGGGCGATGTCGGCCCGGCCGGAGCGGAGCACCGTGTTGTCACGGATGATGTTGCCGCGCGCCGGGTAGAAGTTCTTGTCCAGCATCGGCGAGACCAGGATGCCGTACTGGGCGTGGTCGGCGATGACGTTCCGCTCGACGATGTTGCCGATCCCGCCGGCGATCAGGACCCCGTTGCCGTAGGTGATCCCCGGGAGCGCCCACGCGGGGGCGGCGCGGTTGCTGTTGGCCACCACCAGGTTGGCGGCGATGACCGTCTCGCGCTGGGGGGCCTCGAGCTCGATGTCGAGCGACGCCGGCACCAGGCCGGAGCGGTTGCCGCGGAACACGCTGCTCACCACGTAGAGCTCGCCGCCGGAGTTGGTGCCGCTGTACCCGAGCGCGTTCCGCTCGGCCGTGACCCGGCGCACCACGATCCGGCAGGGATAGCACTGCCCGATGTAGAACCCGCTGTCGGGGGAGCCGGAGGCGTACGAGTCCTCGAACAGGCCGTCGCGGGCACCGAAGGCGTAGATGCCGTAGTCGCCGTTGTTGTAGGCGGTGAGCCAGCTGCCGCGGAAGCCGGTGACGCCACTCCAGTAGAAGCCGTTCAGGCGGGCGTTGCGCGCGGTCATGTTCTCGATGGCGACGGCGTCGGCGAGCACGGCGATGCCGTTCCCCCGCACGAACTCACCATCGATGATCACGCCATTGCGGTCGGTGCCCCGGAGCACGAGCGAAGGCGTGGTGACCGTGACCTCCTCCTTGTAGACGCCCGGCTCCACCAGGACCAGATCCCCGGGCGCGGCGGCGTCCACCGCGGCCTGGATGGTGGGGTACTGCCGTGGCACGCGCCGGGTGACGCCGCTCGCGGTCGCCACGGCGGGGAGCACGCCGCGCGGGCTCGGGCTGTAGGCCACGTCGCCGACCACCACCACGCCCGCCATGCCGGCGCCGTCGCGGGTGCCGTGAAAGGTGCAGTAGTACGAGAAGACCCCCGCCTGGTCGAACACCACCGTGTGTTCGCCCCCCGGCTTGATCTCGACCGGAGTGGTCCAGCTCGAGTCGCTGGCCACGGCGTTGTGGAGGTTGCCCCCGACGTTCATGAAGATGACGCGGGCCCCGACCGGCACCCGGGTGACGGCGGTGTTGAAGCCGTTGTCGTACATCGACACGAAGGTGCCGGCCCGCGGCTCGCCGGCGCAGCCGAGCAGCAGCGCGAGCGTGCCGGCGAGCCACCGCCGGGACAGGATGGACATGACGAAGCCGCCTCGGGGAGAACGGAGAGGCGGCTAGGTTACGGCCGGCCGGAGCCGGCCGCAAGGTGAGCCCGGGGGCCGCTACGCGTCGGGGAAGCCCGCGGGATTCTGGGACTGCCAGCGCCAGGCGTCGCGGCAGATGTCGTCGAGGTCGAGGGTCGTCTTCCAGCCCAGCTCGCGCAGCGCCTTGGACGGGTCGCAGAAGCTGGTGGCGGCGTCGCCGGGGCGGCGCTCCACGATGCGGAACGGAATGGGGCGGCCGCTGGCACGCTTGAAGGCCTCGATGGCCTCGAGGACGCTGTGCCCGCGGCCGGTGCCGAGGTTGTAGGCTACACAGCCGGTCCGGCCCTTGAGGGCCTCGAGCGCCTGCAGGTGCCCGCGCGCCAGGTCCACCACGTGGATGTAGTCGCGCACGCCGGTGCCGTCGGGGGTCGGGTAGTCCCCGCCGAAGACCCGGAGCTCCGCCAGCTTCCCCACCGCCACCTGGGTGATGTACGGAAAGAGGTTGTTGGGGATGCCGTTCGGGTCCTCGCCGATGCGGCCGCTGGGGTGGGCGCCGACGGGATTGAAGTACCGGAGCAGCGCGATGTTCCAGGTGGGGTCGGCGCGGTAGAGGTCCCGGAAGACCTGCTCCATGATGAGCTTGGTATTGCCGTAGGGATTCACGGCGGAGAGCGGCATCTCCTCGGTGACCGGGACCACCGCCGGATCGCCGTAGACGGTGGCGGAGGAGGAGAAGACCATGGTCTTCACGCCGTGCCGCACCATCGCCTCGCACAGGACGATCGTCCCGCTCACGTTGTTGTGATAGTACTTGAGCGGCTGGGCCACGGACTCGCCGACCGCCTTGAAGGCGGCGAAGTGGATCACGGCGTCGACGGGGTGGCGGCGGAAGACCTCGTCCACGGCGGGGGCGTCGAGCAGGTCCACCTTGTGGAAGGTGAAGGGGCGGCCCGCCAGCTCCTCGGTGCGCCGGAGCGCCTCGGGCTTGCTGTTGCTGAAGTTGTCGACGACCACCACCTCGTGGCCGGCCGTGAGGAGTTCCACCGTGGTGTGGCTGCCGATGAAGCCGGCGCCGCCGGTCACGAGAATGCGCATCCGCGAGCTCCGCCGTGGGAAGATGAACGCCGACAATCTACAACAATCCAGCCTGTACCGTTGCGCGACAGCCCGTCTTCGCCCGAGGCCACGCACCGTCGGCTCAAGCCCCATCCGCCAAACGACTTAGTCGTAGCCATCGGGACCGGCCCTGCCCGGCCCGGATGCTGCACTTCCGTCGCCGCGCCGCCAGGAGCCGCGGCGTGATGCGGCGCTGGAGGGTCACGTCGTCCCGTTTCGCTGCGGCCGTCGCGGGCCGCTGCACGGCGCCGCGGTCCGGCGCCTGACACGCTCACGGCACGTTCATCAAACGCACATAAACTGCTGGATAGCTTGCGATCCCACTCGGATCCTGTCGCGTCCGTTGCGGACGTCGGACACCGTTCAGCCACACTCCCTGGAGCAGTCTCATGTCTCGTCGGATCTTCCCGTGGGTCGCCGTCGCCGGCCTCCTGACCCTGACCGCCTGCGGCGAGGGCTCGGCCCCCGCCGCCCTCGCGCCCGGCGCCGCGGAGCTCGGCGCCACCGCCAACTCCGTGACCCGCATCGTCGGCAACTGGCAGGTCACGATCACCGACCTCGGGATGCTCCCCGGCGGGACCTACTCCTCCGCGTACGACATCAACAACATCGGGGAAGTCGTCGGCCGCGCGAGCGATGCCGCGGGCGTGGTGCGGCGGGTGATCTGGCAGAACGGGGTCATCGTCGACACCCTGCCCCAGCCTGGCTCCGCGGTCACCACCGCAACCCAGATGAACGAGCGCCGGCAGCTGGTCGGCTTCGCCAACCAGGGCAGCGGCGGCATCGGGTACGGTGTCTTCTGGGACAACGGCACCGCGGTGAAGCTGCAGCCGCTGCCGGGCACGGCCGCGTCGGGGGCGGCGGCCAATGGCCTCAACGCCGCCGGCGACGTGGCCGGGGGCGGAACTGGCGGCGGCGGCACCATCCCGCTCTACCAGCACGCCGGCATCTGGCGGAACGGCCTCCTGTTCCAGGACATCGGCGTGATCCCGGGCGGCAACTACTCGATGGCGTACGACATCAACGACGCCGGGCAGGTGACGGGCACGGGCACCGCCGGCGGCACCGGCGCGCGCCAGTTCGCCTTCGTCTGGGCCAACGGGACCTTCACCGTGCTGCCCGACCTGCCGGGGCCGTTCCTGCAGTCCTCCGGGCGCTCGATCAACGCCCGCGGCGACGTCGCCGGCCTCAGCAACGGCGGCGAGCCGGTGGTCTGGAAGAACGGGGTGGTGAGCGCCCTCCCGTTGCTGACCCGGTACGCGACCGTAGTCAGCGAGATCAACGACAGCGGCGACGTGGTCGGGACGGTGGGCAACATCGGGGCGCTGTGGAAGCAGGGGCAGCACATCCCGCTGGACCCGTGGCCGAACGCGTCGGTCAACGCCTCCGTGGCGCGCGGGATCAACAACCAGGGCGCGGTGGTCGGCGAGGCGTACTTCCCGGCGGGTCAGGGCGTCCACGCCGTGATGTGGACCGTGGCGCCGGTCGGGGGCGGCACGAACACCCCGCCCGCCGTGACGCTCGCCGCCGCCGGGCCGACCAGCATCCGCGTGGGCCAGACGGCGCGGCTCACCCTCACGTTCACCGACCCCGACGCCGGCGACGGCCCCTGGCCGTACACCGTCTCCTGGGGGACCGGCGCCACCACCGGCAGCGCCGCCGCGCCGGGCAGCATCGCGGTGAGCCGGACCTACACCCGCGCCGGCACCTTCACCGTGCGCGCCCGGGTCACCGATGCCCACGGCGCCGCCGGCACGTCCAACTCGATCACCATCCGCGTCCGGTGACCCCCATCCGGCGCATCAGCCCTTTCCCTGAGCCAGGAGTCGTCATGCACCACCATCGCACCTCCCGCCGGGCCGCCCTGCTGGCCGGGGCCCTGCTGACCGCGGCCTGCAATGCCGACCGGCTGGAGCCGACGGTGGGCGCGCCGGCGGCGGTCCGCGCCACGGCCGTGGCCGGCATGTACGCCGTCGATTTCATCTCCACCACCGCGACCGGCGCCGACATGAACGACGCCGGCGACGTGATCGGGACGTCGTACCTCGACACCGGCTGCGGTCCCTTCTGCCTCCCGCCCCAGGAGACCGTGGTCTGGCGCGCGGGCACCCGGATCGTGCTGCCGGCCGTGGCCGGGCTCAGCGGGATCTATCCGGGCGCCATCAACAACCAGGGCGTGATCGCGGGCGTGGCCGGCATCCCCGGCGTGAACACCCGCGCCGCCGTGTGGTCGCCGAGCGGCGCCGGGTACGCGGTACAGGACCTGGGCGCGCTGCCCGGGATGTCCACGACCACCGCCGCCGGCATCGACGAGCAGGGCCGGGTGGTGGGCTGGTCCTCGACCGGGGGCGCGATCCCCACCGCCGCGGCGCCCTACCTCTGGACCGCCGCGGCCGGGATGGTGAACCTGGCGGCGCAGGGCTACCCGAACGACATCCCCGAGGCGATGAGCCCCGGCGGGGCGGTCAGCGTCGCCACCGGCTGGTACCAGCTCGGCAACCCCGCCAGCTTCACGCCGCTGCCCGCGCCGCCGGCCGGCTTCTTCGGCGTCAGCCGCGGGGCCTCGGCCATCAACGACAACGGCGACCAGGCCCGGTTCCTGATCACCTCCAGCAGCCAGAACCTGGCGTACTTCTACCGGCTGCCCCGGGGTGGCGCCTGGCAGCAGCTCTCCGGCACCCCGACCGGGCACCTGACGCGCTTCGGCGTGGGCGGCATCAACGACGCCCTCGACGTCACCGGCACGGTGTCCAGCACCGGCGTCATCGCCGCCGGTCCCACCGGCCTGGCGCAGGGGCTCGTCGGGCTCATCTCCCCCGCCTATGGCGCCCGCGCCGTGGGCAGCGGCGGCCCGATGAACGCGAGCGGCCAGATCCTGGCCTCGGTCTACTTCGGCACCAGCCCGCGCCTGGTGCGGCTCACCCCGGTCTCGCCCTGCGGCGCCAGCTGCCTGGTCGCCACCGCGGTGCTGACCGCGCAGTTCGTGCAGGACCCGGGGAATCCCGGCTCCTGCTTCCAGGGCGGCAGCATGTACAACCAGTCGAATGCGTCGGTGACCGTCACCGACGAGAACGGCGCGCCCCTGGCCAACGCGGTGGTGAACGGCCGGTTCATGGACGACTACTGGACCAGCCACGCCGTCACCGGCACCACCAACGCGGCCGGCGTCGTGAGCTTCAGCGACCGGGGCCCCTGCGGCGTGGGGTCCATCGAGTTCCTGGTCGAGCGGGTGACCCTCGGCGGGCGGACCTTCGACAAGACCCGCGGCGCCCTGGCCAAGTCGGTCATCCCGAGCGTCACGCCCCCGACCAACCAGCCCCCGGTGGCGAGCTTCACCTGGAGCTGCACCGGGCTCACCTGCGCCTTCGACGGCACCGGCTCCACCGACCCGGACGGCACGATCACCGGCTACACGTGGAAGATGGCCAACGGCAGCACCGTCTCCACCGCGGCGTCGTTCACCCGCACCTTCCCGTCGGCCCGGACCTTCGCGCTGACCCTGACGGTGACCGACAACAACGGCGCGACCAGCAGCGTCACCAAGACCGTGACGGTCACGGGCGGCGGCTCGAACCAGCCGCCGGTCGCCAGCTTCACCTGGAGCTGCACCGCCGCCCACGCCTGCACCTTCAACGGCACCGCCTCGCGCGATCCGGATGGGAGCATCACCGCCTACGCGTGGAAGATGGCGAACGGCACCACCGTCTCCACCGCGGCGTCGTTCAGCCGTACCTTCCCGTCGGCGCGGACCTTCGCGCTCACGCTGACCGTCACCGACAACGGCGGCGCCACGAACAGCACCACGCAGACCATCACCGTGCCCTGACGCCGCATCCGGGCGTCGCCGCCGCCGGCTCCCCCGAGGGGGCCGGCGGCGGCTCGTTTCCGGGACCCGATGAGGACTGCAACGCCGGAAACCCTGCTTCACGCCTGCCCGTACGGGCCGGGCCCGCCTCCCCCCCGTCCCGAACCGGAGTGCCCATGCGCCGAGTCGCGTCCTCGTTCGTCCTCGCCATTTCCCTTGCGGCCTGCCATGGCGCCGCCCCCGCCACCACCCCGGCGCCCGACGGACCACGCGCCGAACTGCTGCGCGCCATGGACGCGTCGGCGGCCGCCTGGAACCGGGGCGACCTCGACGGCCACGTGGCGCTCTATACCGATTCAGCGGCGATGATGGGCAAGAACGGCCCGATCGTGGGCCGGGCGGTGATCCGGGGACTGCTGGAGCGGGGATTCTGGGCCGGTGGACAGCCGGCACAGCAGCTGGCCTTCGACCAGCTGGTGGTGACGATGCTGGGCCGGGAGCACGCCATGCTCACGGGGAAGTGCATCCTCACCGGCGGCGGCAAGCCGGACTACACCTGCCGCTTCACCACGATCTGGGAGCGCACCACCGCCGGGTGGCGCATCATCCACGACCACTCGAGCTGAGGGCGGCGCTACTCGGTGCGGAGCGCCACCGTGGGGCTCACCCGGGTGGCGCGCAGGGCCGGGATGGCGCAGGCCAGGGCCGCCACCAGGAGGAGCATCCCGGCCACCAGTCCGAACACCATCGGGTCGGTCGGGGACTGCTCGTAGAGCAGCGGGGCGAGCCAGCGCCCCGACCAGAGGGCCAGGAAGCTCCCAGCCGCCACGCCGGCCAGGGCGATGCGCATGCCATCGCCCACCACCATCCGCACCACGTCCGCCACCCGCGCGCCCAGCGCCAGCCGCACGCCGAGCTCGTGGGTCCGCTGGGCCACGTCATACGCCATGACGCCGTACAGTCCCACCGCCGCCAGCACCAAGGCCAGGCCGCCCAGGGCGGTGAACATCGTGGCGCCGAGCTGCCAGGACCGGAGCTCGGGGTCCACGATGTCCCGCAACGGGGTCACGTTGACGTAGCCCTCGCCCGGCATCTCCGGCTGCAGGGTGCGGCGCAGGAGCTCCTGCAGATCGCCCCCCGGCCCCCGGCCCCGGACGAAGATCACCGCGGCCTCGGGATGGAACTGCTCGATCGAGAGGTAGTAGCCGAGACCCCGGTCGCCGATGACGCTGTTCTGGTGGATGTCCTCGGCGATTCCCACCACGGTGGTGCAGGGCACGGTGTCGGCCCCGATCCGGAAGCACTGGCCCAGCGCCTCGCGGCCGGGCCACAGCACGCCGGCCATCGACTGGCTCACCACCGCCACCAGGGGCGCCCCCGCGCGATCCTCCGTCGTGAACCCACGGCCACGGAGGATCCGGGTGCCGATGGTGGCAAAGAACTCGGGTGATCCGGCCTGGATGGTGAAGTTCCCCAGTCGCTGCACCGAGTCGATACCCGCCACGTACAGGTAGTCGTTCCAGGTGTCCCAGAAGGGCACGGTCAGGCCCAGCGCGGCCCGCTCGACCCCGGGAATGGCGCGGGCGGACTCGAGCAGCCGGCGCCGGAGGGCCGCGGCCTCGGCATCGGCCAGCTGGGTCCCCCGCTGCTCCGGGTAGACGTAGACCACGGGGTCCACGTCGAACCCGAGCCGGAGCGCGCGGACGTTGCGCAGGCTCTGGACGAACAGCGCGGCGCCGACCAGGAGGACGACGGAGAGGGTGGCCTGGAGCAGCAGCAGGCCGGTGCGGGCGCGGGAGCGGCGGTAGCCACCGTCGCGGGCGCCGGACTTGAGCGACTCGACCAGGTCGGTGCGACGGGCCTGCAGCAGTGGCGCCAGGCCGGTCAGCCCGCCGGCGAGCGCGGCAACCGCGAGGACGAACGCCGCCGTGCGCGGGTCGGCCAGGGTCCCCGCGCCGGCGCTCTCGGGCAGGAACAGCGCGCGCAGGACCGCCCCGCCGGTATGGGCCAGCAGCAGGCCGAGCAGGGCGCCAGTGCCCGCGAGGACGAGGCTCTCGGTGAGCAGCTGCCCGAAGAGCCGGCCCCGGCTCACCCCGAGCGCGAGGCGCACGGCGATCTCGCGGCGGCGCCGGACCGACCGAGCCAGCATGAGGTTGGCCACGTTGGCGCAGGCGATGAGGAGCACGACCAGCGCCACCCCGCTCACCCACGTGGCGACCCGGGTCACCGTGCTCTGCTGCGGCCCCCGCTCCGCCTGGACCGGTCCCGCCACCGCGGCGGGCCGGGCCGTCTCCGGCGGCGACAGACTCGGGCTGATGGCGCGCTCCGTGTTCCAGCTCTCCAGGTAGGCGCGGCTCAGGTCGGCCTCGGCGGCGGCGCGACTCACCCCCGGCTTCCGCCGCGCCAGCACCCGCATCCAGCTCCAGTTGTACCGGGTGTAGTAGTTGGAGACGTTGGGGCCGGCCCGCCAGGTGCCCGCATAGGTGGTGATGGGGATGAACAGCGCCGGCGGCGCCCCGTCGCTGATGCCCTCGAAGCCGCGGGGGGCCACGCCGATGACGCGGTAGCTGGCGGTCCCGATCTGCAGCGCCTGGCCGAGGACGTCGGGCCGGCCGCCGTAGCGCGCCTGCCAGAAGCCATGCCCCAGCACCACCACCGGCGCGCCGACGGGCACCGTGTCCTCCGCCGGCCCGAAGAACCGGCCCAGGGCGGGGCGGGCGCTGAAGAACTCGAAGAGCGTGGCGGAGACGGTGGCGACCGGCAGCTCCGCGCTCTCGGGCCCCGAGCCCACCGGCAGCGGCCGGACGCTGTACCCGGCCAGCAGGTCGAACTGGGTGGTGGTTCGCCGCAGGTCGAGGTAACGGGTGTACTCGACGGTGGATTCGGTACGCCGGGCGTCCCGGCCGGTGTACTGCAGGTAGACCCGGTGGACCCGCGCCGGCGCCTCCAGGAACGGCGGGGCGCGGAACAGCAGCCGGTCCACGATGCCGAACATGGCGGCGTTGATGCCGACGCCGAGCCCCAGCGTGGCGATCACCGCGATCGTGAACCCGGGGGTGCGCCGGAGCGAGCGTGCCGCGTAGCGCAGGTCCTGGCCGGCGCGTTCCAGCCAGCGGACGCCCCGCCCGTCGCGGCTCGCCTCCTTGACCCGCTCCACCCCGCCGAAAGCAAGCCGCGCCTGGCGCAAGGCCTCGCCGGCCGGGAGCCCGGCCGCGCGGTGGCGTGCCGCCTCCCGTTCAAGGTGGAACTGCAGCTCCTCGTCGAGCTCGCGCTCCATCGCCTCGCGCCGGAAGACCGCGCGCGCGCGATAGCGGACCTCGCTCCAGAGCCGGGCCCACATCGCTCAGCCCATCCCCAGCACGAGGTCCACCGCCGCCGTGAGGCGGCGCCACTCCGCCGCCTCGGCCTTGAGCTGGCGGCGCCCTTCCCGGGTGAGCTCGTAGAACTTGGCGCGGCGGTTGTTGTCGGAGGCGTCCCAGCGGGCGTCGATCCAGCCCCGGCGCTCCAGCCGGTGCAGCGCGGGGTACAGCGATCCCTGCGGCACCTGGAGGGTGGCGCGGGAGACCTGGTGGAGGCGTTCGGAGATGGCCCAGCCGTGCTGGGGGCCCAGGGACAGGGCCTTGAGGATCAGCAGGTCGAGCGTGCCCTGGGGCAGCTCGAGGCGTTCGTCGGGCATGGGACTCCTCTCGGGCTTCTACAGGAGAGGATAGGATCGCTCCTGTAGAAGCGCAAGGGGAGCCAGCTAGTCCGCCCCTTCCGGCGCCCCGCCGGCGCGGGCCACCTGGTCGGCCTTGACCTTGCTCGCGTCGAACTTCCGGACGCCGGCCAGCATCTTCGCGATGGTCTCGTCGAAGTCGGCCTTCTGGCCGCGCTTGAGCGTGAACCGCAGCGGGTTGACCCGCGCCAGCACGAAGGCCTTGAGGTAGGGGCTCTCGAAGCCCCGCTCCTTGAGCCCGTTGACCGCCTCGACCACGGCGGCGTCGAGCTCGAGCAGCTGCTCCGCGCGCGCCCGGCGAGTGGCTAGCGCATGCGACAACTTGCTGCCGAGGAACGCCTCGCAACGCTTGAGCACGGGGTGGTAGGCCCCGCCGGAGAAGCGGCCGTTGTGCTGGTAGCAGCAGCCCAGGGTGAGGAGCGAGGGCTCCTCGAACTCGGTCTCGTAGCTCTTCTCCGGCCGGTCGTCGAGCTCGGCCAGGGCCTCCGCCAGCCGGATCACCTCCAGGGCCCGCTCCCGGACGTTGTGGGCCTTCTCGCAGTTGAGCACCAGGATGCGGTGGGCCACCTCGGGCTCGGGGACCACGAGCGCCACCAGCGCGCGGGCGCCCAGCGCCAGCATGGCGCCGAGGCGGTGGTTGCCGTTGGGCGTCCAGTACTTCCCCGGCGCGCTGCGGACGGCGATGACCGGGTCCATGAACCGGCCCAGCCGGTGCATCGCGTCGGCCAGGCGCGCCACGTGGGTCTCGGAGCGGTCCCGCTGGTAGGGCGTGGGCTCGAGGAGCTCGATCGGCAGCGCGGCGAGCACCTGCCACTGCCCGCCGAGGGGCTCGCGGTAGGCGCCGATCAGGGTGCCGCCATCGTTGGTGATGTGTGCGGTGAGCGCCTCGACCGACTTCGGCGGGTCCCCGCCGGCCACCTGCCGGGCGGTGAGCCCCCGCGGCTCGATGGTCTTCACGCGCTTGCGGGTGGTCTTCTTCTTCGGGGCGTCGGCCATGGGGTCAGGGGAAGAGGGGGCGGGAAACGGGAAACGGGAAACGGGAAACGGACCCCAATCTGGGCCCCGGGCGCCCGTCGAGCCATGGGCCGGTTTCAGGACCGTTGAGAACCCGGGCGCGGCGCACTATGTACAGGGCATGACACACTATGCCCTGTTCGACACGACGATCGGCCGCTGCGGCCTGGCGTGGAGTGCGCGCGGCCTGGTGGCGGTGCAGCTCCCGGAGGCGTCCGACGCTGCCACGCGGGACCGGTTGCGGCGCCGCGCCGCGGGCGCGGTCGAGGCTGAGCCGACGCCGGAGATCGGCCGCATCGTCGCGGACCTCACCGCCCTCCTGGCCGGCGAGCGGCGGGACCTCACCTGGATTCCGCTCGATACCGAGGGCGTGCCCCACTTCCATGGCCGGGTGTACGAGGTGACCCGGCGCATCCCGCCAGGCCAGACCCTGACCTACGGCGACATCGCCACGCGGCTGGACGCCCCCGGCTCGGCCCGCGCGGTCGGGCAGGCGCTCGGCCACAACCCGTGGCCGCTCGTGGTGCCCTGTCACCGGGTGCTCGGCGCCGGCAACGCCATGGTGGGCTTCTCCGCCCACGGCGGCGCGGTGCTCAAGCGCCGGCTGCTTGGCATCGAGGGCGCGCGGCTCAGCGACGCGCTGTCGCTCTTCGGAGACTGAGCCGTCAGCCCCGCGGGCGGGCCCGATCCAGTCGGGTGAGCACCCGGTCCAGCGCGGCGGCGAACGCCTGGCGCGCCCGGGCATCATACGGCGCGGGACCGCCGGTGACCATCCCGGCCGTCCGCGCCTGTTCCATGAAGTTCCGCACCGACAGCCGCTCCCCGATCGACTCCGGGGTGTGCTCCTCGCCGCGGGGGTCGAGTACCGGGATGCCGCGGGGCACGAGGATCGCCGCGAGGGGGATGTCCTGCGTGACCACCAGGTCGCCCAGGGCGGCGTGGTCGGCGATGTACTGGTCGGCCACGTCGGCACCGCCATCCACCCACACCGCCGTCACCTGCGGGTTGCCCGGCGGGGGCTGGAGCCGCTGGTTCGCCACCAGGACGGCGGGCACCGCCAGCCGCTTCGCCGCGCGGAAGACCAGCTCCTTGACCTCGCGGGGCGCCGCGTCGGCGTCGATCCAGATGGTCACCCGCCGCGCCCCCGCCACCAGGCCGCCAGCGCGGCCAGCAGCAGCAGGGCGCCCACCGCGCCCGCGGCGAGCGGGATCATGCCGGCCATCTCGTCGAAGGCGCGGCGGCCGGGGACGGTCTGCAGTCCCCACCAGCCGAACACCAGGCCAGCCACGCCGAGCACCACGAGCAGCAGCCGCACTCAGCCCTCCGTGGCGCGATGGTCGGCCAGCGCCCGCTCGATCCGGCGGTCGGGCACCAGCCACAGCAGGGCCACCGCGGTGTAGATGGCGGTGGCGATCCACTGGTTGACGAAGGCGAGGGCGATGGCGACGAGGTAGAGCACCGGCGAGAGCTTGCCCTTGAGGTCACGGCCGATGGCCCGGGCCAGCACCGAGCCGGGGCCGCACTCGGCCAGGATGGCCCGCTGCAGCACGTAGTAGGCGATAGCCGCCAGGAAGAGGACCACCCCGTAGAGGGCGGTCGGCGCGGGGGCCAGGTGGTTCTCCCCCATCCAGGCGGTGGTGAACGGGAAGAGCGAGAGCCAGAAGAGCAGGTGCGCGTTGGCCCAGAGGATGGCGCCGTTCACCCGCGGCATGACGTGGAGCATGTGGTGGTGGTTGTTCCAGTAGATCGCCACGTACACGAAGCTCAGCACGTAGCTCAGGAACACCGGCAGCAGCGGCGACAGCGCGGCGAGGTCCGGCTGGTGCGGGGGCTTCAGCTCCAGCACCATGATCGTGATGATGATGGCGATCACGCCATCGCTGAAGGCCAGCAGGCGTTCCTTGCTCATCGGCGCTCGGGCGGGAGGGGAAGGGTGCAGCCGCCGGGGGGCGCTGGGACGGCTCAGTCGGTCGGCGCGTCCCCGGGCGGCCCGTCTTCGGCGCCGTCCTGCGGGGGCAGCCCGTCCTCGGGCAGTTCGGTCCCGTCAGGCGCCTGCGACCGCTCCAGCCGCCGCTGCAGCTTGAGCTGCTTCTTTTCCTTCTTGGCGATCTCCTTCTGGCGCTTCTCGAAACCGAAATTGCGTCTGGGCACTGAGTTCCTTGCTGTGGCCCCCCGGCAGGGGGGAGTCGGTCGTCCGGCGGTGGATGGGTCGGCGCGGGCTAGTTCGGCCCCCACCAGGTGCGACGGTGCCTGGAGCTCACGGGCTTGGCCGTCGGGGTCGCCGCCTCGGGCAGCGCGGCGGTGCCCATGGCGTGCTCCTCCGCCCAGCGGGAGAGGGCCTTGTCGATGGCGGCGGAATCCTGCGCGGGATCGCAGGGGAACATCGCGAAACGCCGCCCGGCCACCATCATGTACCACATCGGGGGCTGCTCGTCCTCGCCGCGGTGGGCGTTGGCCGGCCGGCCCTCGTAGGACACGAAATGGAAGCTCCGGCCACCCACGACGAGGTGGCGCTGGTCAGGCTTGAAGGCGGGCATGAATGCTCCGGTTCGGGGACGTCGAGCCGGAGATGGCGCCGGAGGGGCGGCGCCAGCAGCAGCAGGGGACGGCCCCAAAGATAACCTGTCGTCCCCCAAGCCCGAACCCTCAGCGGGCGGGCGCGGCCGGAGCCGCCAGCGCGAACACCTGGAGCGTGCTCCCCGCCGCCACCGCCACGTACTGCCGTCCGTCGACGGCGAAGCTGACCGGGTTGGCGTTGACCATGGCCCCGGTCTGGAAATGCCAGAGGGGACGGCCGGTGCGCGCGCTCAGGGCAAAGAACACCCCCTCGTTGGTCCCCCCGAAGACCAGCCCGCCACCGGTGGAGAGCAGGCCCGCCCAGGGCGGCGAGAAGAGCGGGAAGCTCCACCGCTCGCGCCCGGTGAGCGGGTCGAGGGCCTTGACCGCCCCCTGGGCCGAGTCGCCGCCGAACTCGGCCTCCCCGCCGCCCAGGAAGTAGCGGCCCGGCGTGTAGCTGACGGGGTACTTGTAGTACCGGCTCCCCATCTGTCGCGCCGCCACGTAGAACAGCCCCGCCCGCGGGCTGTAGCTCGGGCTGTACCAGTTGCTGGCCCCGTGCAGGTTGGGCGCGAGGCTGGTGCCGGTGTCGGTCGGCTCGCTGCCGGGACGCACGATGGGGCGGCCCGCGGCATCGAGGCCCTCCGCCCACTCCTGCCGGATGTAGGGCGTCCCCGCGAGGAACTCGCCGGTGGCGCGGTCGAGGACGTAGTAGAAGCCGTTGCGGTTGGCCATCGCCACCAGGGCCCGGGGCCGGCCCGCCACGGTGCCCTCGAAGAGCACGGGGATCTGCGCGGCGTCCCAGTCGTGGGTGTCGTGCGGGGTGAACTGGAAGTGCCAGCGCAGGGTGCCGGTGCGCAGGTCGAGCGCCACCAGCGAGCAGGTGTAGAGGTTGTCGCCGGGCCGGTCATCCCCGTTCCAGAGCGGGCCCGGGTTGCCCACGCCCCAGTAGAGGAGGCCGAGGGCGGGGTCATAGCTGCCGGTGACCCAGGTGGACCCGCCACCGGTCTTCCGCGACTCGCCGCCCCAGGTCTCCACCCCGGGCTCACCCGCCCCGGGGATCGTGTGGAACCGCCAGCGGCGCGCGCCGGTGCGGGCGTCGTACGCGTCCACGAAGCCGCGGATCCCCGCCTCCGCCCCGCTCACGCCGGTGATCACCAGGCCGTCCACGGCCAGCGGCGCCCCGGTGATGGCGTAGCCGAG
>JBGAPX010000043.1:0-26268 GCA_044221045.1 Gemmatimonadales bacterium | reverse complement strand
GGCGTGAAGGCCCGGTTGAGGTAGGACCCGGTCCGGCCGCTGTAGTAGGCGAAGGTGGCCTCGCGGGCGGTGAGGACCACCCCGTCGGCAGGAACCACCTCCGGCACCCGGCGGGCCAGGCGGAAGAAGCTCCGGGCATCCGGGGGAAAGCACCCCGGCTCGGCGAGCGGGTCGGACCGCTGGCACTGCGCGAGCGCCGCCCGGTCCACCTGCCAGCGACGCAGTCCCTCGACGACGAGCAGGGTCGCCAGGAGCGCGGCCAGCCCGAGCCCCACGCGCCGCAGCCGCGGCCCCGGCCAGCCCGCGAGCGGCACCACGATGGCGGCCATGAGCAGCGGCAGGATCACGCTGAGGAACCGGGGCGAGGACATGCGCCACATCGCGAGGAGCGCGATGTAGCCGACCACGTAGGCGGCACCGAGCGACCAGCCGCGGCGCCACCACATCACCAGCCCGACCGGGACCAGCGCCGCCAGCACCGCCCCCCACAGGGTGAGGGCCCGGGTGCCCTCACGGACGCCAGGGATCGGGAGCGATTCCGGCAGGAAGACGGTGGCATAGAACACCGCGATCCGGAACCGCTTGGTCAGGTAGAAATCCCCGCCCAGGTTCACCATCCGCTCCAGGTCCTCGGCGTAGGAGCGGCCGATGGTCCGGAACTCGTCGGGCAGGAGGAAGGTCCGCAGCAGCCAGCCGCCTAGAACACCGCGATCCGGAACCGCTTGGTCAGGTAGAAATCCCCGCCCAGGTTCACCATCCGCTCCAGGTCCTCGGCGTAGGAGCGGCCGATGGTCCGGAACTCGTCGGGCAGGAGGAAGGTCCGCAGCAGCCAGCCGCCGATGAACAGCCCGCCGACCGCCCCGACGAGCAGCGCCGCCCGCCAGCGCCGTTCCAGCAGCAGCCACCCCACCACGGCGGCCAGGAGCACCACGCCCACCGAGCGGGTGAGGCCGGCGGCGACGATGACCACGGTGCCCAGCGCCAGCAACCGGGGGCCGACCGCGCCGCGGGAGAGCAGCCAGAGGGCGAGCGTGCTGAGGAAGAGGTAGGGCGGCTCGGAGATCAGGCTCCCCGCGTAGCGCACCAGGGTGTTGTTCACCGCCAGCGGCACCAGCACCAGGAAGGCGACAGGCACCGACCAGCGCCGCCGGACCAGGTCGAAGGTCAGCCACAGGCTCGCGACCGACAGGCAGGCATTGACGGCGAGGAAGAAGTCGAGCCGCTCGCCCCCGATGGCGCCGAGGAACAACAGGAGCGCGGGGTAGCCCGGGGGATACAGCGCGTGCGGGGGCGCCCCGGCGAGGTGGAGATCCCGGAATTGTCCGTGGGCCAGCGAGCGGGAGAGGAGGAGGTAGAGGGCGTCGTCGTTGCGGACCGTGATGCCGGGCTCACGGATCAGCCAGGCCAGCACCAGGTGCAGCCCGAGCAGGCCCGCGAGGCCAGCGACCGCGGCCACGGTCAGCCGGGAGCGCTCGGTCTGGCTGGCTTCGGCTCCCGTCATCGCTCGGTCCCCCCGCAAGGTCCGCCAAAGCGCAACACCTGTTGCGTCCTGCCAACGCGATAGTGTAACGAAAGCCACGACCGAACCCTCTCAGCAAGCCAATGGAGGGCGGTGGAGCCTCACCTGTTGCGTCTACGCAACACGCGGGGAGGTCAGCCCTTCCAAACCGGCTGCTTGGGGGCGAACAGGTTGAATCGCACGATGTGCCACAGCGCCGCGACCCCGTCCTTCCATCCGATCTTCTTGCCATCTGCATAGGTCCGGCCGGCATAGGAGATCGGCATCTCCCAGATCCGGGCCCGGGCCTGGGAGAGGCGGGCAGTAATCTCCGGCTCGAAGCCGAAGCGGTCGGTGGTGAAGATCAGCTGCTTCATCAGCGGCGCCCGGACCATCTTGTAGCAGGTCTCCATGTCGGTCAGGTTCAGGTCGGTGAACATGTTCGACAGGAGGGTGAGGAGCTTGTTGCCCATCGAGTGCCAGAAGTAGAGCACCCGGTGCTCCGCGCCGAGGAACCGGGACCCGAAGACGGCATCGGCCTGGCCCCGGGCGATGGGCCGGAGCAGATGCGGCAACTCGGCGGGGTCGTATTCGAGGTCGGCGTCCTGGACCACGATCACGTCCCGGGTGGCATGCTGGATCCCCGTGCGGATCGCGGCACCCTTGCCGCGGTTGTGCGGGTGGTGGACTACCACGTCGATGAGGCCCTCGCTCCGGAGCTGCTCCAGGACCTCGCCCGTCCGATCGCGGGAGGCATCGTTGATCGCCACAATCTCGATGGCGAGCGGCACCGCCCGGACCCGCTCGATGAGCTGGCGCACCGTCCGCTCCTCGTTGTAGGCCGGCACGATGACCGACAGGCCGAGCGACTGCTCCATCCCCCCTCCAGACCGTGGCAACGGATGACCCCTGGCGGCGGCGCGGGTGTCGCGCCGGCGACAGCGTGAGCTGCACGAGTTGTGGCCGGACGGGCAAGAGCCGTGCCGATGGGGGGCCCGCCCCTCCCTCGCTGCCGCGCCACCGCCGGCCCCCACCAGCCCCCGGGCGGAGGCGCAAACCTTGCAAACTTGCCGTTGCTTGGCGTCATCGCCGTTGGCATCACCTCAATTCCGGCTTCGCATGGACTCTCGCCTGCCCGGCTCCGGCCCCCACCTCCTGACGATCGCACTGGAGGACTACTACCAGCTCGGTGCGTTCAACCACCTCATCCAGCGGGGGGAGTGGTACCGCTTCGAGTCGCGACTGGCCCGGAACACCCGGCGGGCGCTGGACCTCATCGAGGCGCGCGGGCACCGCGCGACGTTCTTCGTGCTCGGCTGGGTCGCCGACACCATGCCGGAGCTGGTGGCCGAGGTGGCGGGGCGCGGGCACGAGATCGCGAGCAAGGGCTACTACCATCGCAGCGTCCGGGGAATGACGCCCTCGGAGTTCCGCGAGGACCTGGCGCGGGCGCGGGAGGCGCTGCAGCGCGCCTCCGGGCAGCGGGTGCTGGGATACCGGGTGGCCGACGACTGGTTCACCCCGCACGACCTGTGGGCGCTCAACGTCCTGGCCGAGGAGGGCTACGAGTACGACTCGAGCATCGGCCCGATCGGGCGGCGCTTTGCGGCGGAACCCTGGCGGCGCTTCGCGCACGAGCACCAGTTCGGCAATCGGACGCTGTGGGAGTTCCCGATCTCCGCCACCGACGTGCTGGGCTGGATGGTCCCGGTGGCCGGCGGCAACTGGATGCGGCAGATCCCTCAGGCGCTGGTGCGCCGGGCGGTGGCCCACTGGCACCGGACCTACACCGCGCCCTTCGTGATGTACTTCCACGCCTGGGAGCTCGATCCCGACCTCCCCAAGATCAGCGCCGCGCCCTGGTTGCAGCGGGTGCGGACGTACCGCAACCTCGAGGCGATGCCGGCGCGGCTGGGATGGTTCCTGGAGCGCTACCGCTTTGCGTCGATCGCCGAGCATCTCGGGCTGGCGGTCCAGCTGCCGGGCGGCCGCCGGTCGCAGCCCGCCGTGGCGGCGCCGACGCCCACGCCGGTACCGGCCGGACCCGAGTCGCTCACGGTCAGCGCCGGCGCCCCGGCTGAGCCCCTGGTGCCCATCACGGTGGTCATCCCGTGCTTCAACGAGGAGTTGATCCTCCCCTACCTGGCCAACACGCTGCGCAGCGTGTGGACCCGGTTGGCCACGCGGTACGACATCACCTGGCTGTTCGTCGACGATGCCAGCACCGACGGCACGTGGGAGGCGCTGCAGCGGGTGTTCAGCCGGCGGCGGGACTGCCGGTTCGTGCGGCACGCCGTCAACCAGGGCGTGGCAGGCGCCATGCGAACCGGGCTGCAGCACGCGCAGACGGAGGTGATCTGTTCGATCGACTGTGACTGTACCTACGACCCGCACCTCCTCGGGGAGATGGTGCCGCTCCTGACGCCCGACGTGGACCTGGTCGTCGCATCGCCCTACCACCCGGCGGGCACGGTCCGCAACGTGCCCGAGTGGCGGCTGCTGCTTTCCCGGACGCTGTCCCGCATGTACCGCCTGGTGCTGCACCACAAGCTGGCCACCTACACCAGCTGTTTCCGGGTCTACCGCCGGAGCATCGTGCAGCAGGTGGAGATCCACGATACCCGTTTCCTCGGCGTGGCCGAGCTGGTGGGGCGGCTGGACCTGGCGGGTGGGCGGATCGTGGAATTCCCCACCACGCTGCAGGTGCGCATGCTCGGCCGCTCCAAGATGAAGATCGTGCACACGATCCTCGGGCACCTGCGGCTGCTGGCGCGCCTCGCCGTGGCGCGCCTGCGGGGCAGCGTCCGCCCCCTCGTGCGCGGTGCCCCCACACCGCTCCCGCTGCCGGCCCCACGCCCCAGCGGGGAGGTCCGGCGTGCCTGAGGTCGGCATTGTCGGCGGCGGGTTCCTGGGCCTCACGCTGGCGTGGCGGCTCCAGGCCGCGGGGCACCGGGTCACGATCATCGAGGCGGCGCCCGAGCCGGGCGGGCTGGCCGCGCCGGCCGCGCTGGGCGGATTCACCTGGGACCGCTTCTACCATGTCATCCTGCTCTCCGATGGCCACCTCCGCGGCCTGCTGGCGGAGCTGGGGCTCGAGGACCGCCTGCGCTTCGGCACCACCCGCACCGGGTTCTATACCGACGGGACGCTGTACTCGCTCTCGACCAGCCTCGAGTTCCTGCGGTTCCCGCCGCTGGGCCTGATCGACAAGGCACGACTGGCAGCCACGATCCTGCGCGCCTCGCGCATCGCCGACGGACGACCGCTGGAGCAGGTGCCGGTCACCGACTGGCTCATCAAGTGGTCGGGGTACCGGACCTTCGAGCGGATCTGGCTGCCGCTGCTCAAGAGCAAGCTGGGCGAGAACTACCGCCACGCGAGCGCCTCGTTCATCTGGGCGATCATTGCGCGGATGTACGCCGCGCGCCGCTCGGGGCTCAAGCAGGAGCGGTTCGGCTACGTGGAGGGCGGCTACGCGGCAGTCCTGGGGCGGTTCCGGGAGCGGCTCGCGGCGGCCGGCGTCACGATCCGGACCGGGCGCGCCGCGACCCGGGTGGAATCGGGCAGCGAGCCGCGGGTCACGGTCACCCTGGAGGGCGGCACCGCCCTGCAGTTCGACGATGTGATCCTCACCGTCCCATGCGGCCGGGTGGCGGCGCTCTGCCCCGGCCTCGACGCGGCGGAGCGTGCCCGGCTGGCCGCGGTGACCTACCAGGGCATCGCCTGCGCCTCGCTGCTGCTGCGGCAGCCGCTGGCGCCGTACTACGTCACGAACATCACCGAGTCCTGGGTGCCCTTCACGGCGGTCATCGAGATGACCACGCTGGTGGACCGGGCGGCGTTCGGCGGTCACAGCCTGGTCTACCTGCCCCGTTACCTGACCCAGGACGACGCCTTCTGGCAGCGGACGGACGCGGAGATCCGCGCGGATTTCACCGCCGCCCTGGCGCGGATGTACCCGGCCTTCCGCCCCGAGGACGTCCTGGCGTTCCAGGTGTCCCGGGTGCGGGAGGTGCTGGCGCTCTCCACGCTCAACTACAGCGCCGAGCGGCTGCCACCCACCACGACCTCGCTGCCGGGGGTCCACGTGGTGAACTCGGCGCAGATCGCCAACGGCACGCTCAACCTGAACGAGACCGTCGGGCTGGCCACCGAGAAGGCGCGCGAAGTCGGCGTGCGCCTCGGGAGGCGGGTGCCGGCGGACGCCCCGGCCCCATGACCGACCCCCGCCCGCTGGCGAGCGTCTCGCTCGACGTCGACAATCTCTGGTCCTACATGAAGACCCACGGGGACACGGGGTGGGAGGCGCGGCCGAGCTATCTGGACCGGTTCTTCCCGCCGGTGCTGGACGCGCTCGACGCCCTGGGGCTCCGCATCACCTTCTTCTGCGTGGGCGTGGACGCCGACCGGGAGGAGAACCTCAAGCCGTTCCAGTCGCTCACGGCCCGGGGACACGAGGTGGGGAACCACTCCTACGAGCACGAGCCGTGGCTGCACCTCTACGCGCCGGACGCGCTGGTGCGGGAGCTCGAGCGCACGGAGGCGGCGGTGGAGCGGGCCACCGGGCAGCGCCCGATCGGCTTCCGCGGACCGGGCTACAGCTGGAGCACCGCGCTGCTCGAGATCCTGGCCGACCGCGGCTACCTCTACGACGCGTCGACGCTGCCGACCTACCTCGGCCCGCTGGCCCGGCGCTACTACTTCATGACCGCCAGGCTGAGCGCCGAGCAGCGGCGGGAACGCGCCCACCTCTTCGGGACCTTCGCGGACGGGCGGCGGCCGGTGCGGCCGTACCACTGGCAGCTGCCCTCGGGACGCGCCCTGCTGGAGCTGCCGGTGACCACCATGCCAGTCCTCAAGGCGCCGTTCCACCTGAGCTATCTGCTCTACCTGAGCCGCTACTCCGAGCGCCTGATGCAGGCCTACCTGTCCACCGCCCTGGCAATGTGCCGGGCCACCGGGACCGAGCCGAGCTTCCTGCTGCACCCGCTCGACCTGCTGGGGGGTGACCAGGTGCGGGAGCTCGCCTTCTTTCCCGGGATGGACCTGCCGGGCGCCCGCAAGATCGCGCTGTTCCAGCGGGTGCTGCGCCGCCTGGGCGAGGACTTCCACCTGGTCGACATGAGCACGCACGCCCGGGCGATCCTGGCGCGCGGCGGGCTCCCGCGCCGGCCCGCCGCGGACGGCCACCCGGCCGCCCCCGCGCTCGCCCCGGCGCCGGGGTCGGCCGCGTAGGCGGCTCCCATGTGCGGCATCGCCGGCATCCTGCGCTTCGACGGGGGCCCCGCCCAGCCCGAGCAGCTGGCCCACATGGGCCAGTTGCTGGCGCATCGCGGCCCGGACGACCGCGGGATCTTCACGGACGGCGGCGTCGGGCTGGCCCACCAGCGGCTGTCGATCATCGACCTCGCCACCGGGCACCAGCCGATGGCGACCGAGCGCACGGTGATCGTCTTCAACGGCGAGATCTACAACTACCTCGAGCTGCGGGCTGAACTGGTCGCCCGGGGGCGGACCTTCCGGACTGCCTCCGACACCGAGGTGATCCTGCAGCTGTACGAGGAGTACGGCGTGGAGGCGGTGGCGCGGCTCAACGGGATGTTCGCGTTCGTGCTCTACGACCGGGTCGAGCGGCAGGTGCTGCTGGCCCGGGACCACTTCGGCATCAAGCCCCTCTACCTCCACGGCACGCCGGCCCGGCTGCTGTTCGCCTCGGAGATCAAGGCGCTGCTCACCGACCCCGAGGTCCGGGCCGAGGCCGACGGCGACGGAGTGCAGGAGTACCTCACCTTCCAGTACGTGCTGGCGGACCGGACGATGTTCCGCGGGGTCACCAAGGTGCTGCCCGGGGAGTACCACCTGGTGGACCTGGCGCGCGGGACCCATCGCACGGTCCGGTACTGGGAGCCACGGTTCCAGGTCGACTTCGCGCACACCGACGCCTACTTCGTCGAGAAGCTGCGCTGGCTGCTCGAGGACGCGGTGCGGCTGCAGATGCGCTCGGACGTGCCGGTGGGGACCTACCTGAGCGGCGGGCTCGACTCGAGCCTGGTGACGGCGCTGGCGGCGCGGGTCGCGCCGGGAACGCTGACCACCTTCACCGGGCGCTTCGACGAGGGGCCGGAGTTCGACGAGTCGGGCTACGCCCGCCTGGTAGCGGAGCGCCTCGGGGCCCGGATGGAGGTGATCACCCCGACCGAGGCGCAGTTCGTGGACGCGCTGCCGCGCCTGGTCTACCACATGGACGAGCCGGTCGCCGGGCCGGGGCTTTTCCCGCAGTACATGGTCTCGGGGCTCGCCGCGCGGCAGGTCAAGGTCGTGCTCGGCGGCCAGGGAGGCGACGAGATCTTCGGCGGGTACGCCCGGTACCTGGTGGCCTACCTGGAGCAGGCCCTCAAGGGCGCCATCCACGAGACCAATGAGGAGGCGGAGCACATCGTCTCCCTGGCCTCGATCCTGCCGAACCTGCCGGTGCTGCGCCAGTACGTCCCCATGCTGCAGCAGTTCTGGCGCAGCGGGATGTTCGAGGACATGGACCGGCGCTACTTCCACCTCACCGACCGCAGCGGGGGCGCGCTCTCGCTGCTCTCGGCGGGATACCGGGCCGGGTACGACCGGGAACGCATCTTCGCGCGATTCCAGGCGGTGTTCAACCACCCGGACACCGGCTCGTACTACAACAAGATGACCCACTACGACATGGTCACCAACCTCCCGGCGCTGCTGCAGGTGGAGGACCGGGTGACCATGGCCCACTCGCTGGAATCGCGGGTGCCCCTGCTCGACCACCGGATCACCGACCTGGTGGCCAGCATGCCGCCGGGCATGAAGTTCCGCGGGGGCGAGCCCAAGCACGTGCTCCGGCAGGCCATCGGCGACCTGCTGCCGCGCGCCATCATGGAGCGCAAGGACAAGATGGGCTTCCCGGTGCCGCTGCACCTGTGGGCGCGGGGCCAGTCGCGGGCGTTCTTCGCCGACATCCTCCTCTCGCGGCGCTGCCGGGAGCGCGGCCTCTTCGACGTGGCCGAGGTGGAGAAGCTCATGACGTATGAGCCGGCCTTCAGCCGCCGGCTGTGGGGCCTGCTGAACCTCGAGTTGTGGTACCGAACCTTCATCGACCGGGACTGACCCGACCCTATGCCGCTCACGTTCACCGACCAGCGCGTCACCCAGTGGTCCGTCCGTCGCATCGCCGTCGTGGGCCCCGGCATCGTGGGGATGCCGATGGCCGCGATGCTCGCCCATGCCCGCATCCACGAGGGCGCGGACCAGCCGGCGACCGTGACCGTGATCCAGCGCAACTCACCGACCTCGGGCTGGAAGGTGGGCGCCATCAATGCCGGCCGGTCGCCCATCGGCGGGATCGAGCCCGACCTCGACCGGGTGGTGGCCGAGACGGTGGAGGCGGGCCTCCTCTCGGCCAGCCACGAGTACGCGGCCGCGCGCGATGCCGACGTGGTGCTGATCTGCACCCAGACCGACAAGCGCGGCATGGCACCGGACTACGGGCCGTTGTTCGAGGCGCTCGACGGCATCGCGGCGGCGCTCCGGGAGCGGCCGGCGGGCAACGTCCCCCTGATCATCTTCGAGTCGACCCTGGCGCCCTCCACCATGACCACCCTGATCCGCGAACTGTTCGCGAAGCATGGGCTGGTGGAGGGCCGCGACGTGCTGCTCGGCAACAGCCCCAACCGGGTGATGCCGGGCCGGCTGGTCGAGCGGGTGTCCACCTCGGACAAGCTGGTGGCGGGCCTGCACCCCGACACCCCCGGGCTGATCCAGCGGCTCTACGCCCGCATCGTGACCCGGGGCACCCTGCACCCCACCAACAGCATGACCGCCGAGGTGGTGAAGACCCTGGAGAACGCCTACCGCGACGTGCGCATCGCCTACGCGGCGGAGGTGGCGCGGCACTGCGACCAGCGCGACGTCGACTTCTACGCGCTCCGGGACCAGGTCAATGCCCGCCTGGCGCAGGCCGACCAGGCGAGCGCCGACCCCAATGCGGTCCCGAGCGGCGGCCTGCTGGTGCCCACGGTCGGCGTGGGCGGGCACTGCCTCCCCAAGGACGGCATCCTGCTCTGGTGGCGGGCCCTGGAGGCCCGCCGGGACACCGCGCGGAGCCTGATCCTCGACGCCCGGCGCATCAACGACGACTCCCCGGCGCAGACCCTCGCGCTGGCCGAGCGCGCCTTCGGCCCCCTCAACGGGCGGGCGGTGGCGCTGCTCGGCGCGGCCTACCGGTTCAATTCCGAGGACACCCGCAACTCCCCGACCCTGGTCCTCGCCCGGCTGCTGCTCGACCGCGGGGCGCGGGTCACCATCCACGACCCGTACGTCTATCCCACCGACCAGAACCTGCGCCGCACCGGGCTGGCCGACTTCTTCACCCGCGACCTCGAGGCGGCCGTGGCCCCCGCCGACGTGCTCGTCATGTGTACGGCGCACCGGGTCTACCTCGACGAGAGGGAGGCGCTGCTCGGCGCCGCGCGCCGGGCCGTGGGCGTGGTGGACGGCTGCAACCTGTGGCACGCCGCGGACGTGACCGGGCGCGGCCTGGGCTACGCCGGCATCGGGCGCGGGCGCGCGGCGCCGTCCGCTGAGCTGGTGGCGGATGTGCTCGAGGGATTCCGCGCCGTGGAGACCGGCGTGGCGAACGAGGTGCACGGACTGGTGGAATTCCTGAACGCGAACTTCGCGGCCGACGCGTTCAATCGCGTCCGGTTCAGTGAGGTGCAGCGGATCGCCGGGACCTGCGTCACGGGCTGCGCGATCGTGGCGCCCGGTGCCGCGCGGCCGCCGGCGGGACGGAGTGGCTTCGCTTCCGACCTGGTGCGCCGTGCCGTCTAGGTCGGGGGGGCGGCGTCGGCCGCGGCGAGCCCGGCCTCCAGCGCGCGGAACTCCGCCGGGTCGAGTCGGGCCGTCCGCGAGGCCGTGAAGCGCAGCGCGGGATCAATGGGCCGGATCGCGGAGGCCGGGAGGCCCAGCAGGTGTGTCGCGACCATCCGGATGGACTCGGCCGGGCGGTCGCAGAATGCCTCGTAGGACAGCCGCCAGAAGCGCTCGGGACCGAGCGCCGCGCCCTGCGCGACCGCCAGGTCGCGATGCGCCCGCACCTGGCGGCAGACGCTCGTGACCGGATCGTCGTCCGGATGGAAGGTCGGGTGCAGGCCGTAGGGCACCCGGGCATCGCCATGGATCTGCCGGCGGGCGGTGAGCAGCGCCTGGGCCAGGAACAGCGGGTCACGGTCCAGGCAGAGGAAGCGGGCGGCCGGAAGCGCGGCCGCCACCGGGACCGCCTGGAGATTGAGGTTGTTGTTCTTGGTGATGACGGCTCGCCCCGTCTGCTGCTCGAGCGCCCCGAAGAACTGCGTCAGTCCCGCCCGCTCCGCCTCGGTCAGTTCGGTCCGGCGCCGAGACCGGTCCGCGCCAAGCCAGCGGTCCCACAGCGCGAGCGAGTCATTCGGGGCGGCGAGGCTGCGGCTGCGGCCGTAATAGCTGCGGTACGTGGGACGCCAGGGCGCGAGGCGGCCGTGGAACAGCGACGTGGCGCGGAGGGGCGACCGCGGGAAGACCGACATCAGGTTGGTGAGCCAGGTGACCTCGAGGTGCGCCATGAGGGCCTGGGCCACGAGCGTGGTCCCGCTGCGCGGAGGCCCGCACACGAAGAGCAACGGCTGCGTCGGCGCGGGGGCGGCGCGGTACAGCGCCCGCTCACCCGCCGCGAGCGCCGCGTCGAGGGGCAGGCACGCGAGACCGAGCAGCGCATGGCCCATCGCGGCGTAGGCGTCCGGGTCCCGGCTCCCAAGCAGCCGGCGGGCCAGGCCGACGGGATCCTGGAAGTGGGCGGGCACGAAGCGGTGCAGCAGCCGCCGCACACCGCGCGGCTCGGACGAACTGGGGGAGGATGACACTGGGCGAAACTAGGGCGCAGACGGGAAGCGGGTCAAGCGGCGCCTGGCTGGCGCTGCGCGCCGGCATCGCGGTCACCCTGCTCTGGCTGGTGCTGCGCGGCGCGGGGGTGGAGGCCCTCGCGGCGCGGTTCTCCCGCGCCACGCTCCCGGCCGTCCTCGCGGGAAGCGCGCTGCTCCTCCTCTCCCAGGTGCTCGCGGCGCTGCGCTGGCGCCTGCTCCTCGGCCCGGGCGCCCCGCGCCTCGGCGCGCTGATCCACCTCTACCTGGTCGGCGCCTTCTTCAGCCTCTTCCTCCCCACCGCGGTCGGCGGCGATGCCTTCCGGGCCGCGATGGTGGCCCGCGGCTCCGCGGAGCCCGAGCGCGCGGTGCTGAGTGTGGTCCTCGACCGTGGCCTCGGCGTGCTGGCGCTGCTCCTCTTCGGCCTGGTCGGCCTGTGGCTCGACCCGGCCAGCGCCGGGGGGCTCGTCACGCGGGTGGCGGGCGTGATGGCGCCCGGGCGCCTGGCGACGCTCGCGGCGATCGGCCTTGCCGGCCTCGTGGCGATCGCAGCCCTGGCCCGGCGCCACCCGCGGCTCCGGGCGCTACCCGCCACGCTCCTCGCCGCGCTCCGCGCCACCCTCGGCCGCGGGCGGAGCACCTGGCTGGCGCTGCTCGTCTCGCTGGCCGTCCAGGGGCTGATGGTGCTGCTCTGGATGGTGGTCGCGCGCGGGGTGGGGCTGGCGCTGCCCGCGGGCCGCTTCCTGGTGGGGGTGCCGCTGGTGTCCCTCGCCACGATGCTGCCGCTGTCGATCGCGGGGCTGGGCGTGCGGGAGTGGGCGTGGGTGTGGTACCTGGCCCCCTTCGGCGTTGCGGCCGGCGACGCCGTCGCCCTGAGCCTCGGCTACTTCGCCTGCCCGCTCATCGCCGGGCTGGTCGGGGGCGCGCTGTTCACGGCACGGGGGGCAGGGCCCGGCCTCCCGTCACCGGGAGCGCCGGCGGAGGGCACGCCGGGGGCGGCTGGTCCGGGGTGAACCAGAGGGTCACCTCGATCGGCGTGGCGTCGCGTACCTCGTGCCAGAGGGGGATCCGGCACAACGGCCGCAGGCCATGCCGCGCCGGGTCGAGGGGCAGGCCCATGCGCGCGCCATTGCGGGCGGCGGTCACGGCCAGGGTGGGGTGAAACCGCTCCCAGCCGTCCAGGTTCATGGCCGCGCCGATCGCGGGCTCATTCCGGATGTAGAACGGAAAGATGTCGCTCTCCAGCGCCAGGGAATTGGCCAGGAACCCGGTCATCACCCGCTGCTCCGGCCGGAGCGACCGTGCCACCCTGGCGATGGCGCGGGCCGCGTCGCGCTCGGAGAAGCTCGGGCGCACCAGGTCGCGCGCGATGGTCACCGGCTCGGTGAGGACGAACAGTGCCGTCCATGCGCCGGCCGGTATCGCCCAGGGCCAGGCGACGGGTCGCCGCGCCAGCCAGGCGCCGCCCACCGCCCCGAGGACCACGGTGGCGTGCCACAGGCCGAGCTGCAGTGCATAGGCCGAGATGCCATCCTCCCCACCCACGTGCAGCCCGGCCGAGAGATGCATCAGCGGCGGGATGCCCCAGGCCATGACGTAGAGCCCGAGCAGGGCCCCGACGACGGCGCCGGCCATGGCCCCGCGCCACGGGGTCACCGGTGAGGCCTCGGCCCCGTCCCGTTCGAAGAGCCCGCGCGCTCCCAGCACGGCCACCGCGGGGAGGAGCAGCAGGAAGCGGCGGTCGGGCTGGTAGGCCTGGCTGGCCACGTACGCCAGCCCGACCCACCACCACGCCCACGCCAGTCGCTCTGCCGCATCGAGCGGTTCCGCCAGGGGCCGGCTCAGGCGCCGCCACGCCAGGAGCGCGAGGCCGAGCATGGGCACCACGCCCTCGAGGAACAGCAGGCTGGGTCGCAGACTCAGGAAGGGCAGCAGCAGCACCAGCACCCCGCCGTCGCCCAGGCGGTGATCCTCGGTGCTCACGTTCCGCAGGCTGATGGCAAGCTGGTCCCGGACCTCGACCCAGTTGGGCCAGATGAAGAACACCAGGACCGCGATCACGCTGCAGGCCACCGCGCCCGAAAACGCGGCGATCTGGAGGGCCAGGGGACGGAGGGGCTCCTCGGTCCGGCGTCGTTGCCGATAGTCGTACCACCAGGCAATCGCGAAGACCGGCCCGAGGATGACGGCATTGGGTTTGCTCAGGACGGCCCCGACGAGCCCCAGGCCGCCGAGCGCCCCGAGCGGCGGGTACCGGGTGGCGGCCAGGACCCCGGCCAGGGCGAGGACGCCAAAGGCAAGTTGCAGCGTCTCGACCAGCGCCAGGCGGCTGAGCAGGATGCCGAATCCGCCGAGGGCCAGCAGCAGCGCCGGCGGGAGGGCGCGACGGAGGGGCAGCACGGCGCGCAGCCCGAGGTAGAGCACCCCGCAGGCCAGGGCGCCGGCGAGGGCACTGAGCAGCCGGGTCTGCACGAGCCCCAGCCCGGCGACCTGGTAGGTCAGGGTGAGCGCCGCGGTATAGGCGGGGGCGGCGAAGAGTGCCGGGTTGTGCTCGTCCATTACCCACTCGCCGAACAGCACCCGCTGGCGCGCGTTCTGGGCCCACCAGCCCTCGTCGCTCAGGAACGCGCCGAGCACCCGCGCGGGCGGGTCGGCGCCGAGCACGACGATGCGGGGCAGGAGCGCCACCAGCAGCACCAGGGCGAGCGCGAGCAGGTCGTGCCGCCAGCCACCGAGGAGCGCGGGGCGCGGGGACGCGTGGGGCATCAGGGAACGGTCCGGGGTGCCGGGGGAGCCGGAGGCATGGTGAGTCTCGACCAAGGTACGGATGGGACGACGGCAGGGTCAAGCGCGGCGACGCGCTGGCCCCTGCTGGCGGCGCTCGCCCTCGTCGCCACCCTCGGCACCGTCAACAGCCTGCGCAACAGCCTCTGGTTCGACGAGGCGTGCACCCTCTTCACCACGGCGGCCGGCCCGGCGGACGCCGTCCGTCGCGCGGTCCGGTTCGAGCAGCAGCCCCCGCTCTACTTCCTGCTCGCGTGGAGCTGGCGGGCACTGCATCCCGCCATCGAGTTCCTGCGCCTGTTCTCGCTGCTCGTGAGCCTGGGCACCGTGGCGCTGCTGGGCTGGGTCTCGAGCCGGCTCCGCGTCGGCGACCGGGGCTGGAACCTGGCACTCCTCGGCGCGCTGACGCCGCAGCTCCTGTGGGCCGCCTCGGAGGCCAGGGTCTACGCGCTGGCCATCCTGGCCGCCACGGCGAGCACCGCGCTGTTCCTCCGGTTGATCGACCCGGAGCGCGCGCCCCGCCGGGGCGACGTGGCCGCCTACGTGCTCACGGCGTGGCTCGGGCTGGCCACGTTCTATTACACCGGGTTCGTGCTGCTCGGGCACGGGGTGGCGGGCCTCACCTCCCCGCGGCGCCGCACCGTGATCGGCGCGCTGGCGGTCGTGGGACTGCTGCTGCTCCCCTGGCTGCCGGTCGTCCAGGCGCAGTTTGCCGCGCGCCAGAGTTACCTCCCCGACCTGCCGTGGACCCGGCAGGCCTTCGGCGCGAGCTGGCTCCTCGACGCAGCCAACTGGACCGTCGGCAGCCTGATCGAGGCCGTCTTCCGCGCCGCGCCCTACATGCTCACCTGGCCGGGCCGGCTGGTGATTCTCGGCAGCCTCCTCCTGGCCGTCGGGGCACGGCTGCTCCCCGCCGCCCGACCGGTCAGCGGCACCGAGTGGCGCCTCCTCCTCGCGGCGACCGTGCCGCCCGCGGTGCTGGTGCTGCTCCGGGTCAGCAACCTGTCGCTGGTGGAGGAGCGCCACTGGGTCGTCGCGCTGCCGGGGCTCCTCCTGCTGCCAGGGCTGCTGCTGCGCGAGGCCGCTCCGGGCTGGCCGCGGCGGGTGGCCACCGCCGTGGTGCTCGCCACGTTCGCGCTGGGCACGGTCAGCTTTGCGCGGAACTACCGCGGCCAGGCCGACTGGAAGGCGGTGGGGCGGTTCCTGAACGCGAAGGTCCGCGCCGGGGATCCGGTGGTGCTGTATGCGACGGACGGGGCGCTGCCGCTGGAGTATTACTTCCCCCGCTCCAACCCGGTCTTCCAGCTGCCGGAGCCCGACAAGCGGCGGCCCCACACCGAGATCGTGATGACCGCCGCGGACGGGGTCCGCGCCCGGGAGGCGCTGGCCGCGGCCCGGGACGCGGGACGACTCTGGCTGCTGGAGAAGAACGGCCTGCCGGCGGATTCGGCCCTGGTGATGCTCCGGCGCTACGACGACGACTCGCTCGCGGTGGGCGAGGCGCTCCGCTTCGGGCGCACCCGGGTCCGGGCCGTGCTGGTGACCCGGCGCGATCAGGCCAGCCGGTAGGGCCCCATCCGCTCGCGCGCCGTGCCGCGCGCCAGCTGTCCATCCCGCATCAGCGCGTCGGCGAAGTACTTCGTGGCCCAGTTGAGGATCTCGTGCCGCCCGTAGTCCCCGCTCATCGGCGCTGACCCCTTGATGCCCCCGCGGAGGCCGGGATCGTCACTGCTGCGGTTCTGGCTCCGCTTCACGAAGCCCAGCACCCGTGACACCGGTTCGAGCCAGCGGGCCTCCCCGGTGATCAGGTGCAGGCGCATCCAGTTGTTGGCGGCCTGGACGTCCCCGGTCAGGCAGCTCCACTCCACCGCCCCCGACCAGTCCGCGCGGAAGCGGCCCGGGAGCCAGCCGTCGGCCCGCACCAGGGGGAGCAGCGCCTCCGCCGCGCGGACGCCGGCCCCGAGGATGGCGGGATCCTCCAGGACGCGCCCGCCTTCGAGCAGTCCACGCACGGTGTAGGAGATGGTGTGGAGCAGCGGCCGCTCGGGATCGCTGAGGCAGCACTGCGGGAACCAGCCGTTGGCATGCTGCCGGCCGGCGACCATGCGGAGGTGCCGCGCGGCCGCGTCCACGAACGACGGCTCGCCCAGCGCCTTCCCCGCTTCGGCGAGGGCCCAGGTGACCCGCGCGTTGTAGAGCGTGGCGTCCTTGCGCGCGAAATCGGATTCCCCCTGGCGGAATTGCCCCTGGTCGTCCATGGACTGCACCAGGTAGCGTCCGGCCCGGCGGAGCGCGTCAGCATAGATGCCCTCGCCCGTGTGCTCGAACGCCGCGAGCCAGCCGAACATCACCTGTCCCGTGTTGAAGATGGCCGGGGTCCGGCCCTCCCCGATCACGCCGCCCTGGACTGCACCGCTCTCGAGCTGGATGGCGATCTCCCACCGCGCCGCCCGCAGGGCCCGCTCGACCAGTGCGGGGTCCCCCAGTTCCCGGGCCGACTCGAGCAGCGTGGGGATCAGGTACCCGGTGGTCTCGGGATAGGAAGGCTGCCACCCCTGCCCCTGGAAGTACGGGCTGTAGAACACGCTGTAGCCGCGGGCGATGCCGTCATCCGGGGTGGCGTCCTGGGCACGGCAGACCCACGCGATCGCCTCCTCCAGGTGGGGGCGATGCTCGGGATCGGCCGGGTGACCTCCCGCCCCCTCCCGGCGCAGCTCGGCGCGACCGAGCGGGTTGAGGATCGGCTGGGCCCGCAGCGTGCGCCAACGCGCGGCGAGGGAGCGGATCAGGCGATCCGGGAACGAGGGCATCGGGGATTCGGCAGTCATGGTCGCGTTTCGGGAGCTCCTTGCCTACTGCACGGTTGGTGCCGGGAATGGGGCCTCCACCAGCGGCGGCCGGGCCCGACGCCACGAAGCGTAACATGTTGTGGCCTATTATCTTGCTGCAGCGTTCCAAGGCCGCCCCGAAGCCCATGCACGGGCCCTTGGTGGCCTCGATCTTGCGAAATTCACGCGCCTCACGCCCTGCCAAGGATGGATCGGATCCCTGACGCCCCGGCCGCTGTGCCCCCGGCTTCGCCTGACCGGCGGGGACTGGATCGCGCCCTGATCCACGGGGTCGCCTGGACGGGGGCGTTCCGGTGGATCACCCAGCTGCTCAACTGGGGCATCACGATCGCGCTGGCGCGGGTCCTGAGCCCGGCGGACTACGGGCTCTACGGGTACGCCACGCTGTACGTCAACCTGGTGCAGCTGGTCAACGAGTTCGGCCTCGGCGCCGCGATCGTGCGCCGCCGCGACCTCGACGACCACCAGATCTCCGCCCTGGGCGGGCTGTCGCTCGCCCTGGGCTTCGGCCTGTTCGGGCTCTCGTTCCTCACGGCCCCCCTCGTCGCGGCCTTCTTCGACGCGCCCGACCTGCGGTGGCCGCTGGTGCTCCTGAGCGGCCTGTTCGTGACCACCGCCCTCAAGGTACTCCCGAAGTCCCTGCTCTCGCGCGATCTCCAATTCCGCCGGGTGGCGTCCCTCGACGCCATCGAGGCCGGCTGCCAGGGGGTGGCCACGCTCATCCTGGCCCTGCTCGGGTTCCGGTTCTGGTCCCTGATGGCCGGCATGGTCCTCGGCGCCGTCGTCAGCGCCACGCTGGCGCTGCTGTGGCGCCCGCATCGCATCGCCTGGCCGCGCGCCTGGCGCGAGGTGAGCGGCGCGGTCGGCTTCGGCACCCACATCATGGTGTCCCGCCTGGCCTGGTATGGCTACTCCAACGCCGACAATGCCGTGGTCGGCAAGCGCCTGGGCCAGGTGCTGCTTGGCGCCTACAACCATGCCTGGACCCTGGCCAGCCTCCCGGTGGATCGCATCAGCGGCCTCGTCGCGCAGGTGACGCCCGCGATCTTCTCCGCCGTCCAGCACGACCTCCCCGCCCTGCGGCGCTACCTGCTCAAGGTGACCGAGGGGCTGGCGCTGCTCACCTTCCCGCTCGCCTTCGGGCTCGCGTCCATCACCGACCTCTTCGTGGTGGTGGTGCTCGGCGACCGCTGGTGGCCGGCGATCGCCCCCCTGGCGATCCTGACCTTCTACGGCGGCCTGCGCTCCATCACCGCCACCTACCCCCACGTGCTGCAGGCGGTGGGGCAGTCCGGGCTCGCGATGCGCCTCAACCTGCTCGGCATCGCGATCCTGCTGCCCCTGTTCCTGGTCGGCTCCCGCTGGGGGCTGGCCGGCGTCGCGATGGGGTGGGTGGTGGGCTACCCCTTCCTGGTGGCGGTGCAGTTCCGCGCGGTGCAGCGCGCCGCGGGACTGGGCTTCGGCGAATACCTCGACGCCGTGCGGCCTCCGTTGATTGCCTCGGTGGCGATGGCCGCGGTCGTCCTCGCGGTCCGGCTCGTCCTGCCGGCCACCTGGTCCGACGCCTGGCACCTCGGCGCAGCCGTGGTGGCGGGCGGCGTGGCCTACCCCGCCGTCATGCTGCTCGCCTTCGGCGACCGCCTCAGCGGCCTCAAGGCCCTTGCCCGGGAGATCCGGAAGTGACCGCGCCGCCGTTCTTCATCGTGGGCTTCCAGCGCAGCGGCACCACGCTGCTGCGGCTCATGCTGGACAACCACCCCGACATCGCGATCCCGCTCGACACCGTGGGGCTGTGGGCCCGGTACGAGGACCACGTCGCCGACTACGGCGGGCTGGCGACTGACGCCGACGCCGGTCGCATGGTACGCGACATCCTGGCCGATGAGCGGATCCGCCTCTGGCAGGTGCCGCTGGACGCGGACCGGATCCTGGCGCTGCGGCGCTACCCCGGCCTGCCCGGTATCATGGACGCCTTCCACCTGGCCTACGCGGAGGCCCGCGGCAAGCGGCGCTGGGGCGACAAGGACCCCGGGAACATGCACCGGATCGACCGGCTGCATCGCTGGTTCCCCACCTGCCGGATCGTCCACATCATCCGCGACGGGCGCGACGCCTGCCTCTCGCACCGCGGGCAGTCCTTCGGGGTGCAGGACCTCACCGAGTGCGCCGACCTGTGGCGCGAGCAGGTGGAGTGGGTGCGCCGCATGGGCGTCCTCCTGGGCGAGGCCCGCTACCACGAACTGCGCTACGAGGACCTCGTGGCACGCCCCGAGGAGGTGCTGCGGGGGGTGGCCGCCTTCCTGGAGCTGCCGTGGGCACCGGAGATGCTCACCTACCATGAGCGGGTCGACCGTTCCGTCCCCGAGGAGAAGCGGCACCTCTGGCCCCTGCTCAATCAGCGCCCGGTGGCAGACAATGCCGGCCGCTGGCGGGAGGGCATGACCGCGGGGGAGCGGATCTGCTTCGAGCGGCGGGCCGGGCGGCTGCTGGCCACCCTGGGCTACGACACCCTGCCCCGGCCACTCCCGCGCGCCCCCTTCACCGAGCTGCGGCTGCTGGGCCGCCGCTTCTGGCGCGCCCTCCGCGCCCGTGCCGGAGCCTGAGGGCATGTCCCTGCACGTGCTCCTGGTGAGCTACTTCTACCCGCCGGCGCCAGAGGTGGGCGGCCTCCGGGCGGCCAAGGTGGCCGCCGCGCTGCGCGCCCGCGGCCACCGCGTCACGGTGCTCACCGCGTGCCAGCCCGGCGAGGGCGAGCGGGTCCGGCTGGACGAGCCGGGGTTGCGGGTATGCACCGTGGTACCCTGGCGGCATCCGCAGCAGGCCTGGCACGACTGGCGGACCGGCGCCCCGCCGACCCAGGGCGAGCCAGCGCCCCCCACCACCGCGCCCGCCGCACGGGGCTGGGACCCCGACGAGCGGGTCCCGCGGTGGAAGCGCTGGATCCTCTCGTTCCTGTGGCTGCCGGACTATCGGCAGGGGTTCATCCCGGCCGTGGCGCGCGCCGCCCGCGAGCGGCTCGCCGACGACCCGGCGGACCTGCTCTACACCACGGCGCCACCCTTCTCGACACACCTCGCCGGATTCTGGCTGGCGCGACGCACGGGCCTCCCCTGGATCACCGAGTTCCGCGATCCATGGAGCGACAATCCCTGGAAGCCGGCCCGGCTCCGGAGCCGACCGGCCGAGGCGCTGGGGCGCTGGCTGGAGCGGGCGTGCCTGCGCGCCTCGGCGCGGATCATCCCGGTCTCCGAGGGCATTGCCCGGCTGCTGGCGGCCAAGCTGCCGTCATCGCTCCAGGGGCGGGTCGAGACGGTCCGCAACGGCATCGACGACCTGGCCCCTGCGCCCGCCACGCCGGCGACGGACGCGCCGCGCCGCATCACCTACGTGGGCTCGTTCTATCTGGACCGGGATCCACGGCTCTTCCTGGAGGCGCTGGCCGCCGTTGTGGCGCGGCACCCCGCGATCCGCGACCGGGTGCTGGTGGATTTCGTGGGGCACTGCCGGAGCTTCGGCACGGTCGACGTGGAGGCGGAGGTGCGGCGCCTCGGCCTGGAGGAGCTGGTGTCCTTCCGCGACTGGGTACCCCACGAGGAGAGCCGGCGCCTGGTCGGCGGCGCGTCGCTGCTGCTGCTCCTGGCGCGCGGGCAGCCGGCGCAGATCCCCAACAAGCTCTACGAGTACCTGGGCACCCGGCGGCCGATCCTGGCCTTCGTGGACGCGGAGGGCGAATGCGCAGCCATGCTGCGGCAGGTCGGCGGACACCAGGTCGTCACCGACACCGACCCGGCCACGGCCACCGTGGCATTGGAGCGCGCGCTGGGCCTCGCTCCCGACCCGGACGCGCGCGCCCCCGACGCGGCGCTGCTCGCGCAGTGGACCAGCGCCGTCCAGATGCGCCGGCTGGTCGAGCTCATCGAGTCGGCGGCACCGCCCCGAAGCCGTAGCGCTCCAGCGCCGGCGCCAGCACCGACTCCAGCACCGCCTGCTGCCCGGCAGTAAGGTCGCGGCGCCAGCGCTCGTTCTCGCTGCGGAAGGGGTGCGCCCGGACCGCGGCCTCGAACCCCGGCGTCCAGTCCAGTCCCGCGAACGCCACCGCGGAACGGTAGGCGGCGATCGGGTCCCGGCAGATGTCCTCGTAGCGCAACTCCAGCACTTCGGTCGGGGCGACGGCGCGCTTCCCCTCCTCCATCGCCTCCATCAGGATCTTCCACTGGATCCCGCCCAGGGCCACGAACGACCGGTCATGCCGCTCCCACTCGGCGCGGTGCGCCGCAGAAAGCTCGCCCCATCCCCAGCCCTCCGGCCCCCGCCAGCCACTCCACCAGGGCATGCGCAGCATCGAGGCCGTCACCGGCCGGCCATCGCGCGAGACGTGGATCAGGCGCACATCGGGGAACAGCGCCTTGAAGAAGCCCACGCGCGGCCAGCCGGTGACCTTGAAGAGCAGCCGCTGGCGGGCCCCGGTGGGCACGGTGGCGCAGCGGGCCAGCAGGGCCTGTTGCACGTGCGGCAGGAGGTCGTCGGCCCGGAGGTCCCGGTGCGGCATGGTGAAGCCGGGGAAGATCGAGTCCCAGAACGGGTACGACTCCCCCGGGTCGAAGGCATGCCGGAACGCACCGCCCAGGAGCGGCAGGTCCACGCCCCGCAGCACCAGCCGGTTGATCCACGGCTTGTAGGCCCAGCGATCCTCGAGATCGGCGAGCCAGGCCACGTGGGGATGCCGGGTGAAGAGGTGATGGAAGACCGTCGAGCCGCTCCGCCCGACTCCCACGATCACGATCGGCCGGTCGAGGCTCATCGTGGCAATGCCCGTAGATAGAGGGTTTCGTACTTCCGTACCGTCGCGTCGAGCCCGAACTGCTCCAGCACCCGGGCGCGGCCGGCGGCCGCGTCCTGCGCCCGCCGGCGATCGTCCAGCAGCGCGTCGCGCCAGGCCAGGGCCATCGCGACCGGATCGACCGGGGGCACCAGCCGGTGCCGCAGCGCCTCGCCCAGCACCCGGGCGTTCCCGCCCACGTCCGTCACCACCGGGCAGAGGCCCGCACTCATCGCCTCCAGCACGCCGATGGAGGTGCCCTCGCTCCGCGAGCACAGGGTGAAGAACCGGAACGCGGAGAGCAGCGAGGCGGCATCGTCGCGCCAGCCGAGGAGGCGCACCCCGTCGCCCACGCCGAGCGCCTCGGCCCGCGCCGCGAGCGCCGGACGCAGGCTGCCGTCACCGGCGATGACCAGCACGGGCGCCGGGCCGCCAGTCCACTGCCGCCGGAGCTCCCCGTACGCCTCGATCATGAGGTCGTACCCCTTGATCGGTTCCAGCCGCCCGATGCTGCCGATGATCGGCACCTCCGGGCCCAGCCCCAGCTCGGCCCGCAGCCGGCCATCGTCGGGCCCCGGCGCGTAGGCGTCAGTGTCGATCCCGTTCTCGATGAGGTGCAGCCGGTCGGGGCGCGCCACGACCGTCCGCGCCATCTGGTCCAGCAGCACCTGCGACACCGGCACGATGACGTCGGTGAGCCGGGACGCCAGGCGGCCGATCACCCGTGCGCTCCAGGGGTCCGGGTGCTGCCGTCCATGCTCGGTGTGCACCACCCACGGCACCCCGGCCAGGCGCGCGGCCCGCGCCGTCTTGTACCACACCCCCTGGTGGCTGTGCACCACCGCCGGCGCGATCGCCCGGATCACGTCCGCGAAGGCCGTCGGGCGCAGCAGGGACAGCCGCCCCTGCGGGAAGGGCGGGTGCATCGTCGCATGCGCCTCGAGCCCCTGGGCGTTGACCCCGAAGTAGGTCAGGACCAGGACATGGGACTCGAAGCGCGACCGGTCCAGCCGCCGCACCAGGTCGGCGAACACCCGCTCCATGCCGCCATAGCCCAGGTTCTGCACCACGTGCAGCACCCGCAACCGGTTCACCGGCACAGGAGCCCCGCCAGCCGCAGCCGGAAGCCGGCGAGCGAGAGCCCGGCCGGGACATTGAACCGCGGCACGGCGAGCGCCGGGTGTTCCGGCCCGCGCCAGCCGCCCTCGACCAGCAGCCCCATGCGATAGCCCGCCGCCGCCGCCGCGGCCGCCACGGCCGGCGAGCTGTGGCCATAGGGATAGCTGAGCACCGGCGCCGGGGCATCGGCATGCATCCTCAGCCAGTCCAGCGGTCGGGCCAGCTCTGCCGCGAGTTCCGCCGGCTCGAGCCGGGGCAGGCTCGGGTGACTCCAGGTGTGCGACCCGAGCGCCATGCCGGGCCGGCGTGCCAGCGCCACGACCGAGGCTGTCGGCGCGCTGCGGCATTCGGCCGGCATCTGCGCCACGGGCAGGCCGGCCTCATGCGCCCACGCGAGCACCCGCGCCTGCTGTCCCAGGCACTGCGTCAGCGCGTGGTCCCGGTGCGTCGGGGCCAGCTCCGCGCCGGCGAGCGCGTCCCACCAGAAGGTCACCCCATCCAGCATCCCGGGACAGACGAACATCGTGGCGGGCATTGAACGGCGCGCGAGCGCCTCACACCCGGCCGTCACCGCGCCAAGGTAGGCGTCATCGAACGTGATCGCGACCCGGGGCCGGCCGGTCGTCGCGGGCGCGTCGAGCCCGTCGAGTGGGACCACGTCGGCCACGGCGGCCACGGCCTCCAGCTGCTCCGCGAACCGGCGGGCCGGGAGGTGCAGCGAGCGGTCGCCGGCAGGCGCCACGCCGTCGGGCAGGATGTTGTGATACGCGAGGACCAGCCCGCGCCCCCGCATCCGTCGCCGGTGCAGCGCGGCGGCGCCGGAATGAAGCAGGCCCAGCTCGACCAGCGACTTGAGGCTCACGCCCGGAGGCCCGCCAGGCTCACCGCGACCGTTCCCGGAGTTCGGGAGCCAGCGGGCGAGCCGGCGGGATGGGAGGCGGCGCGGGCCACGGTGCCGGGACCGCGGGACCCCAGCCCCCCCCGCGGCCGCGGCGCGGCGCGGCGACCGGGACCGGGACGGCGGTCCCGCCCCCCAGTTCCTCCGCCTGCTTCATCTGGATGCAGCGGAGCATCCCGAGGTGAAAGGCCGTGAGCACGTAGATCACGTCCAGGTAGGCGAAGGACACGAAGAAGCCGGCCGACGCGAAGCCCAGGAACGCCACCGGCAGGTAGGTGGCGCAATAGAAGAGCAGCCTTCGCTCGGGATCGGATTTTCGCCAGGCGGGGGGCAGCACCCGCTGCAGGCGGAGCCCCTCCAGGATGCAGCCGAAGACGAGCATCGAGAACAGCACCAGCCCGGGGACCCCCATCTCCGCCCCGATCTGCATGAACGAGTTGTGCGCCGCCGACCACTTCACGCCGGCCGAGCCCGGGTCCGCGCTGTGGGCGGTGGCCAGCGGCGACATGGTGCCCTCCGCGCGGCCGAACTGCCCCGCGCCGAGGCCGGTGGCGGGGTTGCGCATCATGTAGCCGAAGGCGCGCTTGATGAGCTCCATGCGGCCCTGGGTCGCGTCCCAGTTGTAGTCCTCCGACGGGGCCAGGATGGTCTGCATCTGCTCCCAGTACCCGCTGGGCGCCGCCACCCCGACGCCCACCAGGCAGAGCACCACGAACGCCATTCGCTTGGCGATCGGCACCTCCCGGAGCAGCACCAGCAGGCCGCCGCCCACGCAGACCAGGCCCACGAAGGCACCGCGCGACCCGGTCCGCGCGATGGTGGCGCCGAGGGCGGCCAGCGTGGCCATGCTGAAGAGCTTCCCGACGCCCTTCGAGGACTGGAAGAGGAGCAGGGTGATGGCGATCCCGACCACCGCCACCAGGCCGATGTCATTGGAGTCGTAGGCGTAGCCGTTCTGGATGCGCGCGATCTCGTCGTCGCCGTGCTGCGTCACCTTGAAGACGAGGATCGACAGGATGGCGAGTGACCCCACCGCGGCCACGAACCCCCACAGCAGGGTCAGCAGGTCCCGCGTGTCGCGGACCGCGAGGATCAGCAGCAGCGCCAGCACGATCGTCTTCGAATACTCGGTGAAGACGAACATCGCGGTCCCGCCGATGGAGATGCTGAGCGGGATGCTGGCCACCGACCAGATGCCGAGGGCGGCGATGAGCTTGGCCGGCCACAGCTTGAGCACCGACCGGTCGGCCAGGCCCGAGGGGTTCATCATGGCGTAGGCCATGGTGAGGCCGGTGAGCACCAGCGCCGGCCGCAGCTGCACCATGATGGGGAAGTGCAGGTGGCTCTTGCCCACCGCCACGATGATGAGCAGGAACAGGGCGCCCCGGTACAGGTCGAACCGGGGAGTCAGGGTACGGGTGGTCAGCGCTGTCGTGGCCATCGCCCTCAGCCCTCCAGCGCGGCCAGCAGCCGCGCTTCATCGTGACGCCAGGCGTAGCGATCCGCCACCGCCTGGCGGCCATGCTCGCCCAGCCGCCGCCGGCGCTCCGGATCGCGCAGCAGGCCGATCAGCCCGTCGGCGAAGCCCGGGGCATCGTCCACCGGCAACAGAATGCCGGCATCGGCGTCCATGAGGATCCGCCGGGTGGACGGCAGGTCCGTGGCGGCCACCGGCAGCCCGGCCGCCATGTAATCAAACAACTTGTTCGCCAGCGTGATCCGGACATGGCTGCCGTCCAGGAACGGCTGCAGCCCGATGTCCGCGTGCCGGTACCACGCCGCAAGCTCGGCGTGCGGGCGCCAGCCGGCAAACAGGACCTGCTCCGCCACGCCCAGCCGCCGGGCCGCGGCCTCCGCCTCGGCCCGGGCAGGCCCGTCGCCCACGACCACCAGCAGGGCGTCGGGCACCGCGGCCAGCACCCGCGGCATCGCCTCGACCGCCTTGAGCACCCCACGGTCCTGGATGATCGTGCCCACGAACAGGAGCACCGGCCGGCCCCGATGCGGCAGCAACAGCGGGGGGACCGGGCGATCCGCCGCGAGCTCCTCGGGGTGCTCCGGGGTATTGCCCAGGATGACCAGCCGCTCGGGCCGGACGCCAAGCGCGATGGCCCGCTGCCGCGACTCCTCCGAGACCACGAAGACCACCTCGAAGCGGGGCAGGACCCGCCGCTCCAGCCACTCCGCCACCCGCGGGTTGCGGACCAGGTGGTCGGACCATCCCATCGGCTCGAACTGCCACAGCGTCCGCAGGAACTCGGGATAGACCTCGACCATGTCGAAGTACACCGGCAGCCCCAGCCAGCGCCCCACCCACAATGCCGTGGGCCCGAGTGGCAGGTCGGCCACGAGGATGCCGTCGGGCCCCCCCCCCCCCCCCCCCCCCCCCA
>JBGAPX010000042.1:0-27439 GCA_044221045.1 Gemmatimonadales bacterium | reverse complement strand
CGGAAACCGGCCAGCGGCTCAAGGATGAGCTGCTGCGGCTGGTCGACGATGACACCGCGGCGTTCAACCGGGTGATGGAGGCCCTGGCGCTCCCCAAGGGGACGCCGGATGAGAAGCAGGCGAGGAAGTCGGCTCTTGCGGCAGCGAATCACGGGGCGATCGAAGTGCCGCTCCAGGTCATGCGGGGGTCAGCCCGGGCCTTTCCGCTGCTCCGGGCGATGGCGGCCGAGGGCAACCCCGCGTCGGCGTCCGATGCCGGGGTCGGTGCCCTGGCGGTCCGAGCCGCCATCCGCGGCGCGGGTCTCAATGTGCGAATCAACCTGCCGGGGCTGGGGGACCCTGCCCTGGCGGCCACCCTCCGGCAGGAGGCGGATGCGCTCGTGGCCTCCGCGGAGTCCGAGGAACGGGCGGTGCTGGCGCTGGTTGAGGCTCAGTTCAAGGACTAGCCCGCCAGATCGCCTCCCCGCGCGCCACCGTGAGGGTGCAGGCGTTGTCCCGGAGGTGGTACAACCAGTGCTCGACGCTCTCCGCGTCGAGCACGGCGAAGTCGGCCGACTTCCCCGTCTCCAGCGTCCCGACCCGGTCCTCAAGCCCCACCGCTCGCGCCGCCACGGCAGTGGCGCCGTGCAGCACCTCCGCGGGCGTCATCCGCTGCAGGGTGCAGGCCAGCGTCATGGCCATGGGAAGGTGGAACGACGGGGCGGAACCGGGATTGAAGTCGGTGGCCACCGCGACCGGGACGCCGGCCGCGAGGAGGCGCCGTGCCGGCAATGGCGCAAGCCCGAGGTAGAGCGAGGCGAACGGCAGGCTCACCGCCACCACCCCGGCTTCCCGCATCCGGTGGATGCCGGTGTCGGAAATGCACTCCAGGTGGTCGGCCGAGCAGGCGCCGACATCCGCCGCGAGTTCCGCCCCTCCGCCGGCGGTCAGCTGGTCCGCGTGGAGCTTGGGCCGAAGTCCGGCGCGTTGGCCCGCCTCCAGGATTCGCCGCGCGTCCTCCACGCCGAAGGCCCGTTCCTCCACGAAGACGTCGCAGAACCGGGCCAGCCCGCGGCGGGCCGCCTCGGGGATGATCTGGTCGATGACCTGGCGCACGTAGCCGTCGGGATCCGCGCCGAATTCCGGAGGCACCAGGTGCGCCGCCAGCAGCGTGGGTACGATATGCTGCCGGGTCTCCGCCTGGATGCGCCGGTAGATCTCGAGGAGGCGGAGTTCGTGCTCGGGGGTGAGGCCGTAGCCGCTCTTCGCCTCGATGGTGGTCACGCCCAGGCGTGCCATCGCCGCCAGGTGCCCACGGCAGCGCTGCACCAGCGATTCGGTGGTGGCCGCCCGGGTCTTCTCGACCGTGGACAGGATGCCGCCCCCTGCCGCCGCGATCTCGAGGTAGCTTCGGCCGAGGATCCGGGCCTCGAATTCGTCCGCCCGCCAGCCGCCGAAGGCCAGGTGGGTGTGACAGTCCACCAGCCCCGGAATGACGACGCCACCCCCCGCTGACCAGCGGGGCGCATCGCGCCACTCGGGTGGCAGCTCGCGCCGGGGCCCGACCCAGCGCAGGGTCTCGCCCTCCCAGGCAACGGCAGCGTCGGGGATCCGCTGGAGCGTGCCCGGCCCCGCCGGGTGACAACCGGTGACGAGGCTGTGGATCTCCTGGAGGACCGGCATCGGCCGGGAATCAGCAGTCGAGCATGGGCAGGTCCACGCCGCGCGCCCGCGCGACGTCGATCGCCTCGTCGTACCCGGCATCGGCGTGGCGCATCACCCCGGTGCCCGGGTCGGCGGTGAGAACGCGCTGGAGCCGGCGATCACCCATGTCGGTTCCGTCCGCCACTGCCACCATGCCGCTGTGGATCGAGTAGCCGATCCCCACGCCGCCGCCATGGTGCAGCGATACCCAACTGGCGCCGCACGCGGTGTTCAGCAACGCATTCAGGAGCGGCCAATCGGCGATGGCGTCGGAGCCGTCCTTCATGGCCTCCGTCTCGCGGTTGGGCGAGGCGACGGAGCCGGTATCGAGGTGATCGCGGCCGATGACGATGGGCGCCCCCACCTTCCCTTTCTTCACCAGCCAGTTGAAGCGCAGGCCCATCTCGGCGCGCTCGCCGTATTCGAGCCAGCAGATGCGCGCGGGGAGCCCCTGGAAGTGGACCTTCTCGCGCGCGGTCCGGATCCATCGGGCCAGGGATGCCTTGCCCGGAAAGGTCTCGAGCACCGCCTCGTCGGTGACCGCGATATCGCGAGGGTCTCCGGACAGGGCGGCCCAGCGGAACGGCCCGGCGCCGCGGCAGAAGAGCGGCCGGATGAACTCGGGCACGAACCCGGGGATGCTGAAGGCGTCGGGCCGGCCACGGTGGTCGGCCACCTGCCCGCGGAGGTTGTTGCCGTAGTCGAAGGTGATGGCGCCGCGAGCCTTGAGGGCGAGCATGGCGTCGACGTGAATGACCATCGAGTCGAGCACGCGGTCCTGGTACCCACGCGGATCCTGCTCCCGGAGCGCCGGCGCCTCCGCCGGCGAGCACCCGACGGGGATGTACCCCACCTGGAGGTCGTGGGCAGACGTCTGGTCGGTCAGGACGTCGGGGACAATCCCGCGGCGGACCAGTTCCGGCAGCACCTCCGCAATGTTGCCCACCAGCCCAACGGACAACGGCTGACGGGCCGCCCGGGCCGCGTCGAGGAGGCGCAGGGCCTCGTCGAGGCCGGTGGCCATCTGATCGCAGTAGCCGGTGTCGACCCGGCGGCGGATGCGCTCGGCGTCGACGTCTACGCCGAGGAACGCAGCCCCGTTCATGGTGGCGGCCAGCGGCTGCGCGCCTCCCATTCCGCCCAGACCACCGGTGACCACGAGGCGTCCGGCGAGCGTCCCACCGAAGTGCTGGCGGGCGCATTCGGCGAAGGTCTCGTAGGTCCCCTGCAGGATCCCCTGGGTGCCGATGTAGATCCAGGACCCCGCGGTCATCTGGCCGTACATCGTGAGTCCAAGCCCCTCCAGCCTGCGGAACTCGTCCCAGGTCGCCCACCGTGGTACGAGGTGGGCGTTGGCGATCAACACCCTGGGGGCTTCCTCGTGGGTGCGGAAGACGCCCACCGGCTTGCCGCTCTGCACCAGGAGCGTCTCGTCATTTCCAGGCGCCGGAGCGTCTCGACGATCCGGTCGAAGCAAGCCAGTTCCAGGCCGCCTTGCCGGTGCCGCCGTAGACCACGAGGTCCTCGGGGCGCTCGGCCACGGCGGATCGAGGTTGTTGTGCAGCATGCGCAGGGCGGCCTCCTGGTGCCATCCCCTGCAGCTGAGGGTTGGCCCCGTCGAGGCATGGAGGACACGGCCGGGAGCGCTCGTCGTCATGTGGGTCGGGGTCGCGGAACGGGGATGGCCGGCGCCGGTCCAGTTGTCGCCGGCGTGGGAAGCGGTCAGCGTCGCCTGAACGATGCCGCGGAGCTGGGCCGGCGTGAAGGGCTTGCGGAGGAAGGGCGGCTCCGCGCTTCCCCCTCGGCCAGGCGGTCGAGGTCGGCGGAATAGCCGGAGGTGAAGACGATCGGCAGCCGGGGCCGGCTGGCGCTCAGCCGGTCGGCGAGCTGCAGGCCGCCCAATCGGGGCATGACCAGGTCGGTGACCACGAGCTGCACCTCGGCATCGCGCCGCGGGAGAGGAGGGACCAGGCCTCCTCGCCGTCCGCGGCCTCGATCACGTGGTGGCCGCGCTGCGGAGTATCCGGACGCCAATGGTCCGCACCGCCGGCTCGTCCTCGACCAGCAGGATCGTCTCGTGCCCCTCGCTGGTGCGAGCCACGGGTTCCGGCAGGGCCGCCGGGGCCGGCTCGCCGCGGGCCAGCGGCAGGCAGACGGTGAAGGTGGCCCCCTGCCCCGGGGTGCTGGTGCACCAGATGAACCCCCGGTGCTGATGGGCGATGCCATGGCAGGTGGCCAGGCCGAGACCGGTACCGTGGCCCGGCGCCTTGGTGGTAAAGAACGGCTCGAAGAGGTGGGGCCTGATGCTGTCCGGGACCCCGAGGCCGGTGTCGCGCACCGTGAGCGTCACGTAGTCGCCCGCGGCGACGCGCTCGCCCTCGAGGATCGTGGCGGTCTTGAGCGAGAGGCGGGCAGTCTCCACGACCACCCGGCCGCCCTCGGGCATGGCGTCGCGGGCATTCACGACGAGGTTCACCAGCACCTGCTCCAGCTGGCCCCGCTCGGCCAGGACCGGGGTCGGCTGCGCGCCGAGGACGGTCACGAACTCGATGTTCTCGCCGATGAGGCGCCGGAGCATCTGGGCCAGGCTCGCGGTGAGCTCATTGAGATCGAGGACCGTCGGCTGGACCACCTGCTGCCGGGCGAATGCGAGTAACCGGTGCGTCAGCCCCGCGGCGCGATCGGCGGCCGCCTGGATATCATCGAGGTCGGCCAGCGCCGCGTGGCCGGGCGGGAGCGCATCCCGCGCGGCGGCGAGGCCGCCGAACATCGCGGTTAGCAGGTTGTTGAAATCGTGCGCGACCCCGCCGGCGAGCCGTCCGATGCTCTCCACGCGCTGGCTCTGGGCCAGGTGCCGCTCCAGGCGACGCTGCTCGGTCATGTCCTGGACGAAGGCCGCCACGCCGACGACGGCGCCGGAGGCATTCAGGAGGCTGGCGCTGTACCACTCGCAATCCAGGGGCTGGCCGTCCCGCCGCAGGTTCAGGCTGGAGGAGTGCCAGCCGTCGGGCCGGCGATTGGCGAGCACCTCGAGCCACTCCTCCTCGATTGCCCCCTGCAGCTCCGGCGGCACCAGGAACGCCGCGTGCCGACCCACAGCTTCCTCCCGGCTCCAGCCGAAGATCCGCTCGGCCGCGGGGTTCCATTGCCGCACGCGGCCTTCGGCATCGAACTCGATGACGCCCAGCGGGGTCCGGGCCACGTGGAGGGAGAGCAGCGCCTCCGAGCGCCGATGGGCCTCGTCGGCGCGTTGCGCGGCGGTGATGTCGCGCGAGACCACCACCACCTGGGTCGGGCGGCCGCCAGCATCCACCAGCACCCGACCACTGGCCTCGATCAGCAGCCAGTGGCCAGCCCGGTGCCGAAACCTGAGCGAGGCCTGCCGGGGCGTCGCGGGGTCAGCCAGACCGGCGGCGAACTCCTCCGCCACCCGTGGCGCGTCGTCCGGGTGGATGAAATCGAACGCGCTGCGCCCGACGCATTCCTCCGCGGTATAGCCGAAGGTCCGCAGGATGCTCGGGCTCTCGTAGGCGATGGTGGCGTCGAGGTCGAGCACGCTGATCACGTCCGAAGTGTTCTCGATGAGGGCCCGGAAGTACCGCTCCTTGCGGGCGAGTTCCCGCGCCGCGGCCTCTGCCTCCAGGCCGGCGGACACGACCCGGGCCCGCTCCTCCTCCAGCAGCCAGCCGATCATTGCGAGACCGATCACCACCAGCACGAGGAACTCCACCACCGCCACGAGACCGACGGCCGGCACGCCGGGCCAGCCGACGACCGGCGCGAGCGCGTGATAGCAATACACCGCCTCGACCGCGGCACCGAGCGTGAAGGCGGCGGCCAGGAGGCGCCCTCCGAGCCCCGGGCGGCCGCGCACCCGCCGGTAGAGGTAAACCGCGGCGCCGAGGTGCACCGCCGTGGCGAGCAGCGCCTGGAGGCCGGCCCGCATGAAATACCGCGCGGCATCCGCCCCGGTGTCCCCGTTGATGGCGAACGTGGTGAGGAAGGAACTCCCCGCCGCGCCCCACACGACCAGGTGCAGGGCGCGACGGGTGACCTGCCGGCCCTCACCGCACTCCCAGATCCCGAACGCCAGGAAACCAAGGTGCAGCGCACCGAGAATCTGCCCCGCGAAGGTCAGCGCCAGGCGGAGCGGAGCACCGGCCGGATGGCCGGCGGCCAGCACCGCCGTGAGCGTCCCCAGGGTCACGTAGGCGGCGAGGGCAAGCCAGCTCATCGCCCACCAGCGCAGGTAGGGGCGTCGGTAGCTGCGCTCGAACACGAGCAACAGCACCCCGAGCAGCAGCGCCAGCACGGCCTGCGTCCCCATCGCCGCCATCAGGGTCATGTGGTCGCCCGGCACCCCCGCTACTCCCCCCGTCCGCGGGTCAGCTCCGCCACCCCGGCGAGCAGGCGATCGACCTCCTCGGCGGTGGTGTAGCAGGCACATCCGGCGCGGACCAGGCCGGTGTCGGCGAGCCCCAGCCGTTCCGCGACGGTGGTGGCGTAGAAGTCTCCGTGCGACACGAACACGCCCCGGGACGCGAGGTACCGCGCGACCGCCTCAGGGGCGGTGCCGCCGACGGTGAAGGAGATCGTCGAGGTCCGGGGACGCTCCGGGGGCGGGCCGTAGCAGCGCACCCCCGGAAGGCGCTGCAGTCCGGCCCACAACCGCTCGACCAGCCGCTGCCCCGCCTCGTGCAGGCGGCGTCCGGCATCGTCGAGTCGCGCCCGGCGGGTTTCACCGCCGCCCAGCGAGGCGAGGAACTCGACGGCCGCCATCGCGCCGACGATTCCCTCGTGATTCTGGGTGCCGGTCTCGAGGCGTTCGGGCGGTGTCTCGGGTGCCGGCACCAGCTTCGGCACGTCCAGTCCGGCCACGAGATCCCGCCGCGCGGCGAGGACGCCGAGATGCGGCCCGTAGAACTTGTAGGCGGAGCATGCGAGGAAGTCGCAGCCGATGCTCGAGACGTCCACCGGACCATGGGCGGCGAGGTGCACGGCGTCGACGAAAGTGAGGGCGCCCACCCGGCGGGCCATGGCCGCCGCGGAGGTCACGTCCGTGATCGTCCCCAGCGCATTGGAGCCGGCGCCGATGGCGAGCAGGCGCACGGCCGGCGTGAGCAGCCGACGGAGCGAGTCGAAGTCGAGCTCGCCAGTGGCGGGATCGAGGGGCACGACCCGGAGCGTGATCCCCCGCTCCCGGGCCACGGCCTGCCACGGGGCCACGTTGGCGTGGTGGTCGAGTTCGGTGATCACGACCTCGTCACCCGGGCCCCAGCCCCGGCCGAGCGCCCGGGCCAGGTGGAAGGTGAGCGTGGTCATGTTGGCGCCAAAGGCGATCTCGTCCGGTGCGGCGCCGAGGTAGTCCGCCAGGGCGCCGCGGGCGCCCAGGAGGAGGGCGTCGGTCTCCTCACTGGTCGGATAGGCCCAGTGGGTGTTGGCGTTGTGGTGCAGGAGGTAGTCCTGCATCGCCGTGGCCACCTCAAGAGGGACCTGCGTGCCTCCGGGGCCATCGAAATAGGCCACCGGGACGCCCGCGTGGATGCGCCGGAGCGCGGGGAACCGGGCCCGAACTGCGTCGAGATCGAGGCGCGCGGGGGCGGTGGCAGTCATTGTGGCGGTCTCGCTGGGGGTACACCAAGGTGGCGCGCCCGGTCGGCGCTGTCTACCAGGCTCAGGAGGCTACGGAATTCTTCATGTCCGCGCGCCATGCGCTCCCGGGCCACGGCGCGGGCGCTGTCGAACGCCCCCAAGGTCACCAGGCAGCCGATGAGCCGGGCGGCGGTCTGGTGCCGCTCCGGGTCGAGGGCCAGCGCCCGGTCCAGGAGGGGAAGCGAGCGATCACAGCGGCCCTCGCGCCGTTCCAGGCCCGCCGCGTCATCGAAGACGGTGGGGTCCCGGTCGAAGAGGCCAAGGCTCCGGGCATACGCGGCCCGCGCCTCCTCCGGGCGGTCCTGCAGCACCAGGTCGCCGGCATAGTTGCGCCAGGCCCAGTAGCTCTCCGGGGCGTCACGTATCGTGGCGGCGTAGAGTACCTGATTATTTCGCCACACCGGAAGGCGGGCGGCACTCCGCACGACGCCGGCCAGGACCACGGCCCACGCGCAGGCACCGAAGAGGATCACCTGGCGCTTGCCCTGCCGAAGCTCCGCCCACACGCCGCCCAGCAGGAGCACGACCCCGACGCTCGGGAGGAACAGGGTCCGCTCCGCGAGGACGACCCCGCTCGGAAAGAGCAGGTTTGAGGCCGGGAGGAGGGTAATGGCAAGCCAGAGGCCACCCAGCCAGACCGCGGGGTGGCGGCGCCCGAGCCAGCAGGCGGCCGCCATCCCGAGCACCATGGCCGCCCCCAGTGCCACGGCGGGGGTTGCAGCCGTAACCAGGAGCACCTCGCGCGGGGCGTAGTCTGCCTGCAGGTGGGCCGGCCAGAACAGCAGTCCCGCCACGGTCGGCAGCCCGGACAGCACCGTCAGAACCCGTTCGCGCGTCCCCACGTCCCGCCAGAAGGGGTTCGGCAGGTCGCCGGCCAGGGACCCGAGGAGCGCCACGCGAAGACTCAGGTAGAGGATTGTCACACCCAGCAGCAGGAGGAGCAGCCGGCCGGTGGCCTCGCTCCGGACGGCGGCTCGCCCCCCTGCGGCCAGGACGACCGCGGGCGCCAAGGCCAGCAGCACCAGTGCGTGCTCCTTGCTGAGGAGGGCCAGGGTGAAGGCAGCGACCGTCGCGGCGGTGCGGCGGGGCGTCCAGCCCACCCGGGCGCCGTCGCATGCGAGGGTCATCGCGAGGACGCCCCAGGCCGCCGCGAGCAATTCCCCCTGCCCCACCACGTTCCCGGTGACCTCGGTATGCACGGGGTGGACGGCGAACACCGCCCCGGCGAGGGCGGCGGGCCCGGCCGGAAGCAGCCGGCGTGCGAGGGCGTACACCAGCAGCGCCACCAGGAGGTAGAGGCCGAGGCTGACCAGGTGGAACAGCCCGGGCGAGCCGCCGCCCAGGGCCCACTGCAGGGTGAAGCCGGCCGTGGTGAGCGGCCGGTAGAGCCGCCCCTCCGGGCCCAGGGGGATCCAGGGCCAGTATGTCTCGACGAACCGGTGGAGAATCCCGGCCAGGTCGTGGACCCGGTCGTTCCGGAGCACCAGGGGCACGTCGTCGTAGGCGAAGCCGTTGCCCAGTCCCGTCGCTGTTGCGGCCAGCGCCAGGGCCGCGACCATGGCCAGCGGGGCCCACGGCGGCAGCCGGGACGTCGACTTCCGGGCCCCTTCGGTCATGCAGGCTGGTGTCCGGCCCGCAGAATCCCGGCACGAGCACCCGGGCCCCCGGAGAGTGTTGCCTCGATCCGACGTTCGGTCACTGGCTTCATCTTATTGATTTCCAAGGTGTTGCAGTACTTGAGGTCGGCGCGAAGTCACCGGCACGCTTGCTGCTTGGTAGGGGGACGTGATGGCGCGGGGTGGACCCCGCGAGGCGCGGCACGGAGGCCGCTATCCGTCAACCAGGAATCCCGCGACATGAAGCCCGCCGTTCCGAACGACCAGCAGCGCCACGAATATCTGCGAACCCTCTGGGGCCGCGAGGGCTCCCTCGGCCGGGCCTGCTGGCGCTACGCCACCATGACGGGCGACACCGTGTTCGCGGTCCAGGAGATGGTCCGGGGCCAGTTGAGCCGCCCGGTGCCGGGGTTGTGGCAGCAGGTCCCGGTCGAGGTGGCGGAGTATCCCGGGCTCTCCGAGACGCTGCATGCGGCGCTGGGAGCCCAGCGGGACGAAGTCCGCCGGGCAGCCGGGCGCCGGTACACGATGATCGCGCTGCTGCAGCAGGCAGCGCTCCGGGACCTGACGGTGGCCCGGCAGGCCGGGGCGCCCCGCTACCGTGACGCCATCATCTCCGACGCGCGCTGCCGCGACCTGGCGCTGCTGGCGCGGGTCCTGATCGAGCAGGAGGCGATGCGGGAGGCCGCCCACGAACTCGGGGACGACCACCCGGCCGACCTCACCGCGTGCCGGATGCTCTACTGGGCCGCTGAGGAGGCGCTGGAGGGCTTCGACCGCCGGCTGGAGTCGGGGATGCCGCTTGCCGAGGCGCTGGCGGTCGAAGTCCTGGTCGAATCGGTGCCCAGCTCGGTGGAGCGCTGAGTTACGGCGTCAGCGGGGCCCGCCGCGGCTCCATGCGGATGATCCACAGTCCGTTGTTGTCGTCGTTGACGTAGGCGAGCCCGTCGCGCACCACGACCCCCCAGGTCATGGCGCTGTTCTGCACCTTGCCGGTCATGTCCGCGGTGTTCACGTGCACGATCTCCCGCCCCTGCGCGCGGAGGTCACCCCGCAGTTCCCCGGAGACGTCGAAGGCACGGAAGCCGGCGTTGTACGCCCCCATGTAGAGCGTGTCCCCCGCCACCCAGACATTGTGCACCCCGCCGTACTCCGGCTCATACCACGCCACGGAGCGCGGGTGTTCGAGGTCGCTCACGTCCACCACCTGCAGCCGGCCGTAGGCACGGAAGGACGCCGCGTCCTTGGCGCCCTTGACGCCGGAGGCGGGGAACACCTCGTCGGCGATGAACACGTACTTCCCGTGACGCCACGCGGTGTGGGTGCCGCGGATGAAGCCCGGGCCGCCGGCCGCCTCGACGTCGCGGTACAGCTCGTTCAGGTCATACTTGAACTGGCTCACCAGCTGCGGGTTGGCGGGGCTGCCGCCCTTGATCCCGTTGCCGACGTCGAGGATGACGAGTCCCTCGTTCCAGTAGCTCAGGTAGGCCAGGCCGTCCTGGACGTCGATGTCGTGCAGGGCGTTGCCGGTCTGGTCAGGACGGGTGGACCAGCGCGCGACTTCCTTCGGGTGGTACGGGTCGTTGATGTCGATGACGTGCATGTAGCCGGTGCCATCGTTGGTCAGGTAGATGTGGGTCCCGTACTTCGCCTGCTGGTAGATGAACGTCGAGTGCACGCCGCCGGTCACGCCGTCGGTGAACTCGGCGATCTTCTTCGGGTGCGCCGGGTCCTCGAGCGAGGCCAGGACGATGCCGTTCTTCCGGTCCGAGGCGCCCTCCCGGGTGTGCACGAGGTACTTGCCGTCCGGCGTGGTCATGATGTCGTTGATGCGCCGGGTGTTGGCCACCAGGGAGTCGGTGACCACCGGATTGGACGGATCGCTGATGTCGATGGCGTACATCCGGTCGCCACCGCCGCCGCTGCCCAGGTAGGCGATCCGGCCGTTGGGATGGAGCCAGACTTCCTCAGTGGTGAAGAGCGAGCGCGGCAGGCGGCCCACGACGGTGGCCGGCCGGCGCACGTCGCGCCAGGCAAGGGTCACCACGGCCTTGGCCGCGCGGCTGCCGAGGGAGGCGGTCACGATGTACTTGCCCGCCTCGTACCCCACGAACGCGCCATCCCGGTCGATGGCGCCCTGCCCCGGGGTGAAGCTCCAGATCGGCGTCAGCCCCTCGATGGGCCGGCCGGCGCGATCGCGGGCCACCAGCGAGAAGCGGATGACGTCGCCCTGGCGGGCCGAGACGCTCGCGGGGGCGATCTCGACGGCAGCCACCGCCGTGGCGAGCACCTCCACGGGGACGGCCTGCTCCACGCCCTCGACCCGGGCCGTGACGGTTGCGCGGCCCGCGGCCACGGCGGTGACCAGGCCATCGGCACTGACGTTCACGACCCGCGGGGCCGAGCTGCGCCACCGGGGCGCGTCGGGCCGGGGGTCACCGGCCACCGACCATGCGCGGCCCTCGAGCAGGACGCTCTGCCCGGGCACCAGCCGCAGCCGCGCCGGCGTCACCGTGAGCCGCGCTGGCACCCCGGGCAGCATCCTGATGTCCAGGCGCTCGATGGTCGGGCGGCTGCCCGGGACGCTCGCGAGCGCCGCGACGCCCAAGGTCCCGGTCGACCCGGCATACACCAGCCCGGTGGAGTCCACGCGACCCTCGAAACGTCCCCCGGCCCCGGTGAAGCGGATGACCGCGTTGGGGACCACATGGCCGGCGCTGTCGAGCGCCTGCGCGGTGAGCCGCAGGGTGTCGCCCGCGGTGAGCGTGCGAACGGCCGGCGTGATGACCACCCGGGCGATAGGGGACGGAACAGCGGCCGGAGTGGGCGGCGTCTGGGGCTGCTGCACGAGGAGGAGCAGGCCGAGTGCGATCATGGGGCGGTGGCTTTCGAGGGGAATGGAGCGACGGGCAGGGAACGGATGGAAAGCTTGGCCCGCGAGGCGGGGTTGTCAACCGAGGCCGGGTTCGCGCGCGACCTCAATACTCGAGCACCGGGAGGCCGCTCGGGACACTCCGGGGCACGTCGCCGAGGAGCACGGCCGCGCGCGGGTCCGAGAGGCTGAGCAGGAAGGCCAGCAGGTCGGCAACCTCGTCGTCGGAGAGGCGGGTGGCGCCCGCCAGGCGCGGGTCGAGGGTGCGCTCGATCTCCGCGACAGCCGCCGGGGAAAGGTCGAGGGTGGCCCGCAGGCGCTGGTCCACCCCCAGGGTATCGAACGATGCCAGGGACCGGCGCACGTCCCGGTAGTGGCGGATGGCGGCCTGCAGGTCGGGATAGGCACCGTTGTGCATGTACGGCGGCCCGTGCGCCACGTTGCGCAGCGACGGGGTCCGGTAGGCGTGGGCATCGGCGGGCTGGCCGCTGACCGCCGCACGCCCCTGGTCCGGGTACCCGCCGACGCCCGGGCCCAGTTCCGGGATGCCGACGTTGTGGAACTCGAAATCGGTGAGCAATGGTCCCCGGTGGCAGGCGGCGCAGCGGGCGCGACCGAAGAACAACAACCCGCCCCGCAGGGCCGCCGGGCTCAGGGCGGCGTCGTCCCCCGCCAGGAAGTCGTCGAAGGGCGCGTGCGCCAGGAACCAGCGGGTGCCGACGAAGGCGGCGAGCGCGTTCGCGAGGTCGGCGACGCCGGTGATCGGCGTGGCGCGGGCCGGAAAGGCGGCGCGGGCGAGGGTGTCGTAGCCGGGGAGCGACTGCACCCGGGCCACGATGCTGTCCCACATCGGCCGGGGATCGGCGTCGGGCAGGTCGGCGATACCGTTCTCCCCCGGCCGACCGCGCATCTCGGCCCGTGCGATCATGGGGAAGAGCGCCTGGGCCGCGAGGGGTCCCGAGAGCCCCGCGGGGAGCGCAGCCCCCGCCGGCGTGACCAGCCCGGAGTCCGACAATTCCACCCGGCCGTCCCAGAAGAACCGCCGCCAGGCGGGGTGGCCGCGATTGAAGAGCTCGGGCACGTTGCGCGCGGAGAATTCACCCCTTCCCAGGGCGCGGCGCGGGGCGAGCCCCGTCCCTCCCGTGCCGATCGGGAGGGTCATCACGTCGGTGGTGTGGTACGCCGGGATGTGGCAGTTGCCGCAGGAGATGTCGCGGTTGCCGCTCAGGACCTTGTCGAAGAACAGGGCCTGGCCGAGGCGAACGAGCGCCGTGTCGGCCGCCGGGGCCAGCCCCACGGCCGTGACCCCGGCCGCCGCGGCGCGGTTGCGGAGGAGGGCCGCCGGGTCTGCGTCGGCCGGTCCCGACTCACCGGCGCACCCGAGCGCGAGCACCAGGCCCAGCAGGCGCGCGGGACGCCGGGTCATGCCAGGCTCAGGGGCAGGAGCCACCGCTCATGGTGCCATCGTTTCCGGTGCCAGCCAGGTCGAAGTAGCCGCCCAGGTTCCCCGGGCTCGGGATGATCACCACGAGCCCGGTCTGGCCCTCCATGCTGGTCAGGCTGTCTACCCCCCGGACCCCCTGCACGTCGCCCTGGAAGGCGTTGCCCGCGCCGCCGGTGTAGAGGCCGAAGAGCGCGCTGTCGGCGCGGACCACGATCGCGAACGATCCGATTTCCGGGCGGTTGTTGAAGGTGGTCTGGGCGCAGAACTTCTCGAACGCCATCGTATCCGTGGCCAGGCCGGCCGCGCGGCCGGCGATGGAGCCGCCCTTGCTGTACTTGCCGCTGACGGTCGTGGTGTCGAGGTCGCCGATGAACCGCAGCGTGGTGTCGAAGGCCGCGACCCGGTTGCCGACGCCGGAAATCACCGCGAGGAAGTTGCGCGCCACGCCACCGAGCTTGTAGCTGCCGCTGCTGCCCAGACCGGTGCTGGACAGGCTCAGGGAAAAGTCCCCCACGTCCTGGTGGTCGAACGCGCCCAGCACGCCCTCGATGACGGTGAGGATCGGGGAGGACACCGAGCTGCGGCAGACGGTCCCCGCCGTCTGGCCCGTGTCCCCCGCCACCATGGCGTAGCTGCCGGTGAAGCTGCCGGGGCCGGTGGTGGCGACGAGCGCCGTCCCTGCGAGGGTGTCGAGGGTGACGGCGGGGGTGCCCACGGTGCCGCGCAGGTAGCCCCGGAAGGGGTCGTCGAGCACCGAGGTGAAGACGCCGCGGCGGGAGCTGCCCCGTTCGGCGAACGCGAATGCGCCGGCCATCGGGACGCCGTTGCGGGTGCCGATATGAGTGCCGCAGTACGCGGTGACAGTGGTGCCTGGGAGCCTGCGGAGCCCGGTGAAGAGGCCGCCGCCTGCGGCACTGGTGTAGCTGCCGGCCAGGGTGGTGTCATCCACCGTGCCCGTGAAGGTGTAGCCGGCGCCGGTGGCGGTGAAGGTGGTGCCGCTCACGTCGAGCGAGCTGAGGCTCTTGGGGTCGCCGTTCACCACGAAGGTGCCGGACCCGCTGCTGTCCTCCACCACGATGTTGATGGTGAAGTTGCCGCCCTCGGTGCCGTCCTCGCCGGCGAAGACGCCACCGTAGACCAGGGTGGTCTTGGAGGTCCCGGTGGAGTCACCGCCCCCACAGGCGGCGAGGAGGGCGGCGGGTGGGAGCAGGACCAGGCGGGCACGCATGCAGGGCTCCGGGCGGCAGGTGAATCTCTAAGTTACTGCGGCGCCGCCGCTCGGCAATCACCCCGCCGCCCCGAGGGACACCTGGGCCAGCTGCTGCACCTCGGGGAGCCGGCGGAGCTGCTCCTGGAGGGCCGTGGGGAGCGGGGCGTCGACGCTCACCACCGCGAGGGCCGCGCCGCCGGCGCTGAGCCGGGCCTGGTGGTACTCGGCGATGTTGATCCCGGCGTTGCCGAGCAGGGTGCCGACCCGCCCGATGACGCCCGGGACGTCCTGGTTCCGGAGCACGAGCAGCTGCCCGACCGGCAGGACGTTGAGCCGGAAATCGTCGAGAGCCACGAGGCGCGGATGGCCGGCGCCCAGGAGCGCTCCGGAGACCCGCGTGGTTCCGGCAGCGTGCTGGATCCGGAGCTCGACCAGGTCGGTGTAGTCCAGCGGGCCGTCCACGCGGGTGCGGTCCACCTTGATGCCGCGCTGCCGGGCCAGGTGGAGGGCGTTCACCACGTTGACCGCCCCTTCCCCGACGGCCTCGCTGAGCAGCCCGATCAGGGCTCCGGCGGCCAGGGGCCGCAGCAGGTCATCTCCCTCGCCACCGAAGCGCAGTTCCACCCCCGTGACGGCGCCGCCGGCCACCGCGGCTCCGACCCTCCCCAGCCGTTCGGCCAGGTCGAGCAGCGGCCGCAGCCGCTGGAGCCGGTCCCCGCCCACCAGGGCGGCGTTGACCGCGCGGGAGTAGTCACCATCCACCAGGGCCGAGCGGACCGCCTCGGCGATCTCCACCGCCACGTTCAGCTGGGCTTCCTCCGTGGAGGCGCCCAGGTGCGGGGTGAGGACCACGTTGGGGAGGGTACGCAGCGGGTGGTCGGCCGGGAGCGGTTCCTGGTCGAAGACGTCGAGCGCGGCCCCGCCGATCGAGCCGTCGGACAGCCGGCGGAGCAACGCCGCCTCGTCGAGCACTCCGCCCCGGGCCGCGTTGATGATGATCACCCCGGGCTTGAGGAGGGCGAGCTTCTCGTCACCGAGCATGCCGCGGGTCTTGTCGGTCAGGGGCACATGCAGCGAGATGACATCCGCCTGCCGGAGGACGGCGTCGAGGTCGGCCAGCTCGGCGCCGATCTCGCGCGCGGCCTCGGGGCTCAGGAAGGGGTCGTAGGCCAGCACCCGCATGCCGAAGGCCCGCGCCCGGCGGCCCACCTCGCCGCCCACCCGCCCCGCCCCGATCAGGCCCAGCGTCTTCCGGTACAGCTCCATGCCGCCGAAGCTGGTGCGGTCCCAGGCCCCGGCTTTCATGGAGCGGTCCGCCGCCGGGACCTTCCGGATGACGGCCAGGAGGAGCGCGAAGGCGAGCTCGGCGGCCGAGATGGTGTTCCCCGCCGGCGCGTTCATCACGGCCACGCCCTTCTCGGTGGCGGCGTCGACGTCGATGGTGTCGACGCCGACGCCGGCGCGGCCGATCACCCGCAGCCGGGTGGCCCGCGCCAGGGCCTCGCGCGTGATCTTCGTCGCGCTCCGCACCAGGACCGCGTCGGCGTCGGCGATGGCGGCGGCGAGCTCCTCGCCCTTGAGACCGGCCCGCTCGACCAGCTCGAAGCGCGGATCGTCGGCCAGGGGGGCCAGGCCCTCGCGGGCGATCTTGTCGGCGACCAGCACGCGGTAGGTGCTCATGCGGTCACCACCTCCGCCAGCACCGCGAGCAGCGCGTCGAGCTCGGCCACGGTGTGGTCGCCCATGTGTCCGATGCGGATGGTCTGGTCCTTGAGCGCGCCGTACCCCGCGGAGATGGTGTAGCCGCGGCCCTTCATGGCCTCGTTGATGCCCGAGCCGGTCATCCCGGCTGGGACGGTGAGGCAGGTGACGGTGGGCGAGCGGAACCCCTCGGGGGCCAGCACCCGCATCTCGACCCCGCGCGCGCGCATGGCGGCCGCCCAGGCCCAGGTGCGTTCCGCCATCGCGGCGTGCCGGGCCCAGCGGGCTTCGATGGTCTCCCGCTCGATCCGCTCGACCTGCGCGGCGAGGGCGTACATGAGGGACAGCGCCGGCGTGTTCGGGGTCTGGTTCTTCAGGATGAAGCTCTCGAATTCCACCAGGTCGAAGTAGATCCCGCGATGGGTGGCCTTCTTTGCCCGCTCCAGCGCCCGGGGATGCGCCACGCCCAGGGCCAGCCCGGGCGGCAACGCCAGCGCCTTCTGCGACCCGGTCAGCACGAAGTCGAGGTCCCAGGCGTCGGTCTCGACTGGGGCCCCCGCCACGCCCGTCACGCTGTCGACCAGCAGCAGCACGTCTCCCGCCTCATGCGCCACCCGCGCCAGGTCCGCGATGGGATTGAGGGCGCCGGTGGAAGTCTCGGAGTGGACGACCGTGATGGCATCGTACCGGCCGGCGGCGAGCGCGGCCCGGAGCTGCTCGGGACGGTGCACCTCACCGAGCGGCACCTCGAGCGCGGTCGCCTCCACGCCGTTTGCCAGCGCGATCTTGTAGAACCGCTCGCTGAACGCCCCGTTGACGAGGGAGAGCACCCGTGCGCCGCCGCAGTTGCGGATCGAGGCTTCCATCAGCCCCGTGGCCGAGGAGCTCGAGATGTAGACCGGGCGCTGGGTGCGGAAGATGCGCTGCAGGCCGGGCATCATCCGCGCGATGAGCTGTTCCATGCCCTTGCCCCGGTGCCCGATCATGGGGCGGGCCTGGGCGGCGAGAATCTCGGGATGCACTTCCGTGGGGCCGGGCAGGAAGAAGCGGCCGAAGGTCGCGGGGGCGGCGGGGGCTGCGGTCATGGGTCGAGGCTCCGGGAAAGCGGCGGCGCACCCGCGCGGTGCGCGAGGCGCCACGAATATAGCGGGAGCGGCGGCGGGGCCCCTCAGGCGCCCCGCGGGCGAATCGCGAGCACTTCGGTCAGCGATGGACCGACCAGGGTGACGTCCGCGCCGCGCACGACGGGCTCCCGGTGCACCACGCCGGTGAACGCGGCGAAGCAGTCCACCGCCGGCCGGGCCTCGAGGTCGGTGGCGCCATCCCCGACCAGCAGGCTCGGCCGCGGCAACTCGCGCCCCTCCCGCTCCACCCACTCGCGCTTGCCACCAGCTCGGGCGAGGGGAGAACCGCGGTCGAAGTCCCGGTAGGCGCCATGCGCGTCAAAGTACAGGTCCACCGCCGCTACCCGCACGGACGGGATCCCGAGTGCCTGCGCCACCACCCGGACCGCGGGGAGGACGCCCCCGCTCAGCACCTGCACCACCACGCCGCGGGCCTGCAGCTCGCGCACCGTCTCCCGGGCGCCGGGCACGAGGTGCTGCACGTACAGGGCGCCGATCCGCTCCACCTCCGCCCGGGTGGGGCGGATGAGGTCCAGCCGCCGGCCGTACACCTCCTCGAGCGGGACGGTGCCCTGCATGGCGAGCCCGGTGAGCCGGGCGATCTCCTCCCGGTGGGCGACCGCGAGTTCCTCGATGCCCTCGATGGCGCTCAGGGTCGAGTCGCAGTCGAAGATGACGGTGCGAAACGCGGGCGTGGGATTCATCCCTCCAGGGCCTCCTCGACCAGGTGCGGGTCGGCGTCGAGGCGCACCCTGGCGAGCGGCTGCCCCAACCGGTGCTGCAGGCGGATCAGCAGCACGATGGCGACCGAGACGAGGCCGAGCACCAGTCCCCACCACAACCCCACCGGACCGTGGCCACGGGTGAAGCCCAGGTAGAGGCTCACGGGGAGGCCCAGGAGCCAGAAGCCGAGCAGCCCGGTCAGCATGGGCGTCCTGGTGTCACCGAGCCCGCGGAGGATGCCGATGGCGGTGACCTGGATGCCGTCGAAGACCTGGAAGACGCCGGCGAGCGGAATCAGCGCGGCCGCGATCGCCAGCACCTCGGGCGCCTCGGTATAGAGGCGCGCCAGCGGCGTGGGCAGCAGCAGGAAGGCGAGCGCGGTGGCGCCCATGAAGCCGACCGCCACGGCCAGGGCGGCGCCCGCCAGCCGGGTGGTGGCGGCACGGTCCCCCCGCCCCACCGCGTGCCCCACCACCACCGCCGCCGCGGCCGAGAGTCCGAGCGGCACCATGAATGTGACCGAGGCGAGATTGAGCGCGATCTGGTGGCCGCCGACCTGGTGTGTGCCCATGCGGCCCATGAGCAGGGCCACGAGCCCGAAGACGCCGTACTCGAGCTGGTGCTGGGCGCCGATCGGCGCGCCGAGCCGGAGCAGCCGCCCCAGGGGCCGCCGCTCCAGCGCCTCGCGGTGGAAGGGCCGCACATGCGGCCCGAGCAGGGGCCAGGCGAGCAGCAGCAGCAAGGCGGCCATCAGCAGCCGGCAGATCGTGGTGGCCAGCGCGGCGCCGGCCACCCCGAGCGCCGGGGCACCGAGGCGGCCGTAGATGAACACCCAGTTGAGCAGGACGTTGGCGAGGTTTGCCAGCACGATCGTGATGACGATCGGCCGGACGCGGTGCAGCGCCTGAAGACTCTGGCGGAACACGGTGAACAAGAACAGGCCGAGGACCCCGGGAATGGACACCCGGGCGTAGGCGCCGGCGGCCGGAGCGACTTCGGCGGGTTGGCGCAGGAAGGCGAGGAACTCCGGCGCGGGCCAGAGGAGCAGCGCGGTCGGGATCGTCAGCAGCACCGCCAGCACGACCCCCCGCTGGACGCCGCGACCGATGGCCGCGTGGTCCCCGGCGCCGACGGCGTGGGCGATGACGGGGTCCAACGCCATCAGCACGCCGAGCCCGAAGATCGCCGCACCGAAGAAGTAGACGTTGCCGAGCGCCACGCCGGCGAGCGCTGCCGGGGACAGGTGCCCGACCATGATGGTGTCGACCACGCCCATCGTCATCAGGCCGACCTGCACCACCACGACCGGCAGGGCGAGCGCGAGCAGGGCGCGGAAGTCGGCGCGGGTGGGCAGCAGCAACGGCATGGGACCTGGTCGGGACAGAGGCTGCGGAGCGCGCCCGGGAGGAATCGAACCTCCGACCCACAGCTTAGAAGGCTGTTGCTCTATCCAACTGAGCTACGGGCGCCGGAAAGCCCCGCACCGAGGGGCGGGTCCGTGAATTGTAGCGGTGGCCGGGTCGCGGGGGTACTGCGCGCAGGGGCGCGCCGGTCAGGGGGCCACGGTCTGGGGGCGCGGGTCGCGGGCGGTGAAATAGAGGGTCTGCCGGCGGTCGGCGGGCAGGCGGAGCAGCTGGAGGATGTTCTGCTGGTCGGGAAAGACCTCAAAGAGCAGCGCGTCGAGGAGGCGTACGGTCCCGGCCGGCGCCGCCAGCGTCCCTTCGAGTACGTACCAGACCACCTGCTGCGCGGCTTCGTCGCGCTCGAGCCCGGCCGCGGTGACCGCGAGGGGCACGCGTCGGCCATCGGCCTCCAGGACGAAGGTCCGCGCCGCATAGGCCGTGAACAACGACTCCGCCGGGGCGGCCGCCGTCACCCGCAGGGTGCTGTCCCCCGCGAAGCGCTGCAGCCCGCGCTCGAGGTCATCGTGGAAGAGGCGCACCCGGAGCGCCACGGTGCGCCCCTCGAGCACCATCCGGGTGTGGGATACATGGGTGTCGTGCACCGCCGCCGGGGCGCCGCCTGACGGCGACGTCCCGGCGAGGAGCGCGAGGGCGAGGACGACCGGCCTCATGACGCGGCGGCGGGCCCCCGGCTCCAGGTGTTGTTCTCGCGATTGACGTCGGCGAGCACCTCGTCGGGATCCACGACCACCCGGACGACGGCCTGGTCGGTGAAGAGGCCGTAGATGTACTGGAGCTCGTTGCGGCGCCAGATGTCCGCGTTGAGCTTGACCCGCTGGGTGGTGCCATCCTCGAAGGTCAGGTCGAGCTGGAGCGGCATGATCAGGCCGCCCTTGTTCTCGACCGTGATGCGCACGTAGTTGCGGCCCCGCGCCGTGGTGCCGATGAGGCTGTCGGCGGGCTGGGTCTCGACGGCGGTCACCGCCTGGTCGTTGGCATAGGTGGTGTAGAACCAGCCGCGCCAGAACCAGTTGAGCAGCTCGCCACCGCCGTCGTCGAGGGAACGGAAGAAGTCCGCCGGCTGCGGGTGCTTGAAGGCCCAGCGGCGGGAGTACTCGCTGAAGGCCTGGTCGAACAGCTGCGGGCCCATGATCTGCTCGCGGAGCATCACCAGGCCGGCGGCGGGCTTGCCGTAGCCGTTGTTCCCGAACTGGCGGTGGATCATGTCGGACTCGGTCATCAGGGGCACCTGGTCCGCGTCCTTCATGTAGCCCACGATGTTCCTGGCGGGCCCGCGCTGGCTCGGGTACTGCGGATCCCACTCCTTCTCGGCGTAGTACTGCACGAAGCTGTTGAGCCCCTCGTCCATCCAGGTCCACTTGCGCTCGTCGGAGGCGACGATCATCGGGAACCAGTTGTGACCCACCTCGTGGATGGTCACGCTGATCAGCGCCCGGGCCAGGCCGGCGGTGTAGGTGCCGTCGGGCGCGGGGCGCGCGCCGCAGAACGCCACCATCGGGTACTCCATGCCGAAGACCGGGCCGTGCACATTGACGGCCTTCGGATACGGATAGGGGAAGGCCATCCGGCCGTAGGTCTTCATCGTCTGGGCGATGGCGCGGGTGGAGACGCTGTCCCAGAGCGGCATGGCCTCGCGGGGGTAGATCGAGTGCAGCTCGATCACCCGGCCCCCGGGCTGGTAACGATACCCCGCGGCGTCCCAGACATAGGCGCGCGAGGAGGCCCACGCGAAGTCCCGCACGCTGTCGGCGTGGAACTTCCAGGTGATCGGGGCGGTGCCGGCGGGCCGCGTGGCCGCGGTCGCCGCCTCCTCCTTGGTCACGATGAAGACGGGGGTCTCGGAGGCCAGGGCGCGGGTGAGCCGCTGCCGCTGGGTGGCGGTGAGGGTGACCAGCGGGTTCTGCAGCACGCCGGTGGCCTGGACGATGTGGTCGTGCGGCACCGTCAGCTCGACATCGTACGTGCCGAAGTTGAGGTAGAACTCGCCCTGGCCGTAGAACTGGTCGGTCTGCCAGCCGTTCTGGTCGTCATAGACGGCCGCGCGGGGGAACCACTGCGCAACCTCGTACATCCAGCCGTCCTTCACGAGTTCGCGGGCGCCGCGGCCGTTGCGGCTGGTCTCGGGCATGATGAAGTGCCAGTCGATCTCGACCACCGCCTTCTGCCCCGGGCCGAGCGCGGCGGGCAGCACGACCTTCATCTCGGTCCCGTTGATCACGTAGGCGGCATCCACCCGCGTGACGACCCGGCCCCGGGTAACCACGGCCTGGACCCGGGTGATCTTGTGCCCGCCGTCGAACGGATCGGGCGCCAGGAACCGCCGGGCCTGGGGCGAAATCTGCCGGGGCAGCGCCGGCGCCCCCTGGATCGTGCGGCTCACCGCGGGATCGTCGATGTTCTGGTCCAGCTGGAACCAGAGGTACTCGAGCTGGTCGGGCGAGTTGTTGTGGTAGGTGACCCGCTCGGAGCCAGTGATGGTGTGGCTGGCGGTATCGAGGCTCGCCTTGATCGCGTAGTCGACCTGCTGTTGCCAGTACCTGGGTCCCGGCTTGCCAGCGGCATTGCGGAACTCGTTGGGGGCGGCCCACTCCTCGAGCGCCCGGAAATTCGACTGGTTGGTCTTGGGATTGGGCGGGGCGTTGAGCCACTGCTGTGCCACCGCCCCGTTCGCCCCCACCACCACCGCGAGCGCCACGCCCGCCGTCCAACGCATGCCTGTCGCCATCAGCTGTCTCTCACGAAAGGGTGGACCTGCCTGCCGCCTACCCGACCAGTCGCTCCGCCAGGATCTTCGCGCCCACCGCGGCGATGCCGCCCGAGGCCACCAGCACCCAGTCACGGCGGGCCAGCCCTGCCAGGCGTTCCGCCCCGACGCCCGCCAGCAGCACCAGCAGCACGATGCCGACCTGCCCTACCTCCAGCCCCAGGTTGAACGAGAGCAGCGGCAGGAACAGCGAGGCCTCGTCGCCGAGGAGGCTCCGGAGGAAACCCGAGAACCCGAGCCCGTGCACCAGCCCGAAGCCGAGGGCGAGCCCGTACCGGAGTCCCTGGCCCCGGGCGACCCCGGTCACGGGAGCCTCCACGGGCGCCCGCACGGTCACCGCGATGCTGAGGAGGCTGGTGCAGACGATCGTGGCCGCGATGGCGGCCTCCACCAGCCGGGCATCCACTCGCACCAGCTGCAGGGTCGCGAGCGCGAGGGTGACCGAATGCCCCACCGTGAACGCCGTCACGAGCACCAGCAGGCGGCGCCAGTCGCCGGGCCGATACGCCACGGTCAGCGCGGCCACGAACAGGATGTGGTCGTAGCCGCGGAGATCCGCGATATGGTGCATCCCGAGACGTGCGTAGGTGAGGAACTCAGAACCCATGCGCGGTCATCGTACGGGAGGGGGTCACCGAGGTTTCGGGAACGGAGGGGAGCGCGCGCCGGCGGGGGCCGGGTGGTCACGAATCGGGGCGGCGGGATTCGAACCCGCGACCTCCTGCTCCCAAAGCAGGCGCTCTACCGGGCTAAGCTACGCCCCGCGATTCACTCGAATGCCGGCGCCCCGCCGGGGGGCCGGCGAAGCGGGGAGAAAGGTGCCACGGTCCCCGGCCGAATGCGAGTCCCAACCGCCGCGATTGGCGGGCCGATGCGCCTCCGCCGCCAGTCAACCTCGGGACATGAACCGGCTCAGCCGCCGGGCTGCAGGCGGCCCCTGGCCTCACGGAAGATGATCACCGAGAGCACCAGAATGGCGGTGATGCTCACGGCGGAGATGGCGCACCAGGGACAGAAGGTCTTGAGGACGATGAACTCGCCGTACTTGAGGCGCAGCGTGAAGGCGAAGCCCAGGGAGGCCAGGACGAGGAGGAGCCGCGGGGCGCCGAGGCCGTCCTGCCATCGCGGCTGCAGGCTGGCCAGGGCGGTGCCGAGGAGGAGTGCATAGCCGATGATGCCGATGCGGGCGACGTCCACGCCGAGGAACCAGCCCCACGGGCTGAACATGGCGCGGTCGCATCCGCCGGTGGTGCACTGGAGGGAGCCGACCAGGCCCAGCTTGTACAGGTGGAGGTAGACCGCGGAACTGCCCGCGATCAGACTCAACATGGCGATGGTCATGCGGGCCCGGAGGGCGCCGTCGCTGGGCGTGCTCATGGTCTGTTCCCGGGGGCGCCGCTCCGGGCGCCATGGTAGGCCTGCTGGAGCCACCGGACGTAGGCCACCACCTGCGGCATCTCTGCCGCCTCGACGCGCGTGGCCGGCGGCATGGCCCCGAAGTGCCAGCGGCGCTGTGGTGCGCCCACCTGCATGGCGGCGAGCATCACGGAGTCCGAGGTGATCTCGGGCAGGAAGAGGGTATCGAGGAGCGGGGGACCGAGCCCCTGCCCCTTGCCGAGTGCCCCGTGGCAGGAGGCGCAGTAGCTCGCGTAGAGCACCGCACCGCGGTCGAGCTCCGCCGGCGGCCGGCCCGGGTTGAAGGCGGCCATGCCGGGATCGCCCCCGTCGGTGCCACCACACCCCGCGCCGGCGAGCAGCGCGGCACACAGGATCCATCGCGTGGAGGTCCGCAGCATGCGTCAGCCGCCTCCCGTGGTTCCCAGCGCGGCGAGCAGGTGCTCCAGGGCCCGTCCCCGGTGGCTCACCCGGTCCTTGTCCGCCCCATCGGCCTCGCCGAAGGTCTGGCCCAGCTCGTCACACAGAAAGAGCGGGTCGTAACCGAACCCGCCCGTGCCCCGCGGCTCCTCGAGGATGAGCCCACCACAGGTCCCGTCGAACACCTCCGGGTAGGCGCCAGGCCGCCGCAGCAGCACCAGCACGCAGCGGTACCGCGCCCGGCGCCGGTTCTCGGTCGCCCCGCGCAGCCGGCGCAGCAGTTCCGCGTTGTTCGCCGCGTCGACCTCGCGCGGGGTCCCGGTGGCCCCGGCCCAGCGCTTGGAGCGGACGCCGGGCTGGCCCCCGAGGGAGAAGACCTCGAGTCCGGAGTCGTCCGCGACGGTGGGGAGTCCGGTCAGCTTCAGGAAGTACTCGGCCTTGTGCCGGGCGTTGGTCTCGAAGCTGTCGGCCACCTCGAGGGTCTCCTCGATGGGCCGTTCCGGCACGCCCACGTCGTCGGGGAAGACCACCTCGTGGCCTGCCGCCTCGAGGATGCGGCGCACCTCGCGCTGCTTGCCCGCGCTCCGGGTGGCGAAGAGCAGCTTCACCCGGCGAGCGCCTGCGCCTGGGCGGCGAACAGCTGGGTCATCCCGCCCTGCGCGAGCTCCAGCAGCCGGTCGAGCTCCGCCCGGGCGAAGGTCCCGTGCTCGCCGGTGCCCTGGACCTCCACGAAGCGGTCAGGGCGCACCATGACGATGTTGGCGTCGACACCGGCGTCGCGATCCTCGAGGTACGCCAGGTCGAGCCGGGGTTCGCCCTCGACGATGCCCACGGACACGGCCGCGACGAGTTCCCCGAAGGGATTCGCGATCCCGGCCCGCTGGGCGAGCCAGGCGCAGGCATCGGCCAGCGCCACGCAACCCCCGGTGATGCTCGCGGTGCGGGTGCCGCCGTCGGCCTGCAGCACGTCGCAGTCCACCTTGATGGTCCATTCGCCGAAGGCCATCGTCCGCATCGCCGCCCGGAGCGAGCGGCCGATGAGGCGCTGGATCTCCTGGGTCCGGCCTCCCGGCCCGCGTCGTTCCCGGTCGGTGCGCTCGGAGGTGGCGCGCGGCAGCATGGCGTACTCGGCCGTCACCCACCCTTCGCCGCTCCCCTTCTTCCACCCCGGCGCGCCCTGCTCCACCGTGGCGGTGCAGTGCACGAGGGTGCCGCCCATGCGGATCAGGCAGGAGCCCTCCGCGTAGGGATTCACCCGGCGCTCCAGCACCAGGGGACGCAACTGGTCGGGCAGGCGGCCATCAGGTCGAGCCACGGAGACGCTCCACGATCGCGGTGGTGGAAAAGCCATCCTGCAGGGTCACATGCTTGACGCGGCCCCCGCGCGCCGAGACGACGTCGGCGCCGACGGTATTGGCCAGGGTGTAGTCGCTGCCCTTCACCAGCACGTCGGGTTCGAGCGCCTGGATGAGCTCCAGCGGCGTCGGTTCATCGAACACCACGACGCAGTCCACGGCGGCGATCGCGGCCAGCACCCGGGCCCGCGCCAGGGCCGGGACGATCGGCCGCTCCGGGCCCTTCCCCAGGAGGCGCACCGAATGGTCGCTGTTGAGGCCCACGACGAGCGCATCGCCCTCGGCTCGCGCGGCCTCGAGCAGCACCACGTGCCCGGGGTGGAGGAGGTCGAAGACCCCGTTGGTGAACACCACGATGCCCGACTGCGCCGCGCGCCAGGCGGCGGCGTCCTGGCGATCCCGGATCTTGCCGGAGGTGTCCATCAGGCCGCCGGCACCCGGGCAAAGATGAGCTTCAGCGCCACCGGGGCGATGAACGTCGTGGCCATCACCATCAGGAGCACGATGCTGAAGGTCATGTCGCTCAGCAGCCCCGCCTGCCGCCCGACGTCGGCGAAGATGAGCCCGACCTCGCCGCGGGGCACCATGCCGGCGCCGACCGTCAGGCGATGATACCGGACCCACGGCGCGGCCCAGCCGGCGACCAGCTTCCCGGCCACCGCGATGACCGTGAGGGCGCCGGCCACGAGGAGCACGGCCCCGGCCCCGGGCCGGGTGGGATCGAGCAGGCGGACGTCGGCCGCGGCCCCGACGTTCACGAAGAAGATCGGGGCGAGGAGCGCCGCCACCGGCCGCACCTCGTGCTCGACCGTCGCGGCGTGCCGGGTCTCCCGCAGGATCAGCCCCGCGGCGAAGGCCCCGATGATGAGGGCCGACCCGACCTGCGCCGCCAGGGCCGCGAGTGCCAGCGCGAAGGCGATCGATACCGCGACCACCACGCCGCGCACCCGCATCCGGAGGATGCGGTCCGCCACCCGGGGCACCAGCAGGTTGCCGAGCACCAGGGCGGCGACCAGGAAGCCGATGGCGATCGCGAAGGTCGCGCCCACGCCGGCCGCCGTCACCGTGCCGCCCGCCGCGATGCCGGAGACGACGCTCAGGATGACCAGGCCGATCACGTCATCGATGACGGCGGCGCCGAGGATGATGCGGGCCTCGGCGGTGGCCATCCGGCCCAGGTCACCGAGCACCCGGGCGGTGATCCCCACGGAGGTGGCGGTGAGCGTGGCCCCGACGAAGATGGCGACGGTGCCGAGTGCACCCCCGTCCTGCATGGCCGGGTGCGGGAAGTAGGCCCAGAAGGCCCAGCCGAGCGCAAACGGGATCGTGACGCCGACCGCCGCCACCGCCGCGGCGGCCGGCCCGACCTTGAACATCTCCGCCAGATCGGTCTCGAGCCCCACCTCGAAGAGCAGCAGGATGACGCCGAGCTCCGCCAGCACGGTGATCATCTCCGCGCCAGGCTGTCCCGCCGCCGGCACCACGCCGAGGAGGCTCGGCCCCAGGAGCAGGCCGGCCACCAGCTCGCCCAGGACGGCGGGGAGCCCGAGGCGCTCCGCCCCCTCGCCGAGCAGCTTGCCGCCCGCCAGCATGGCCGCCACCACGAGCAGGAGGTCGGGCAGCGACGACTCGCCCCCCGCCGCGTACAGCAGCGAGGGACAGAGGACCAGCAGGAGGAGCAGCGTGCGGGGCCGGAGCGCCCCACGGGGGGGCGTCAGGCTCACAGCGGCTCTTCCGCCTTCGGCTCATAGGTGAAAGTGTGGCTCAGCAGGAAGGCGTGCACGGTCTCGGAGTACGTCGTGGTGATGACGATCCGCCGCGGCTTGCCGGAGCGGGTGATGCTCCACTTCCGCGCCTCCTCGGGCAGGCCGAGCTCGTCGACCTTGGCGTCGAGGCGGCGCCGGATCACGGCGTCGCTCAGCGTGGGGGCCAGGCGGGCCGAGACCCGCATCTCGTCCATCAGGCGGTAGTAGCGCACCCACGGCTCACCGAGGTGCACCCCATAGTAGGTGAGCGCGGCCAGCAGCAGCAGGGACAGGAGGCACCCGGTGGAGCT
>JBGAPX010000041.1:0-27050 GCA_044221045.1 Gemmatimonadales bacterium | reverse complement strand
TGCGCCGTCCATCGCACGCTGGTGCCCTGGCGGCCGGACGTCCGGCCCTCCCTCGGCGATGCGCTCGTGATCGACGCCGGGCGCGGGGCGCACGCCCCGGCGCTGGTCGGCAAGGCGCTGCAAGCCGCCCCCTGGTGCGCCGTGGTGCTGCTCGTCAGCGGTGGCCTCGGCGCGGCGGAATTCGCGGCGCTGCACCGGGAGCTTCCGGCCGGCGCGGCCGCTGCCCGCGGGGACTTCGCAGCGAGCGGCCAGGCACTCACCGACGCGGTCCGACGTCGTGGCGCCCCCTCGATCTCAGAGATCCTCGCGTACCTCGATCGCCGGCGGCTGTCACGCGCCCTGATCGGCGCGGTCGACGACGCGCTGCGCCTTTCCGACTCCGACTCCGACTCCGACTCCGACTCCGACCACCCCAAGCCGGCCTCGCTGCGCCGCACCACCAACCGCCACCTCGCGGAGTTCGGGCCGCTCCGGGTGGGGCACTGGCGCCGGCTGGCCCGGTTGCTGGCCCTGACCGAAGGCACCAGCAGTGCGGGCCTGGATCAGCGCGCCTGGGAGGCCGGGCTCGATCCCCGGAGCGCCCGCGCCTGGGCCGTGGAGCTCTGCGGCATCGACCTCGCGGTGGCCGCCTCCTGCCCGGGCTGGGAGTGGAAGGTGGAGGCGATGCTCCGCCGGCACGGATATCTCCCGTGGGCATCGGCCACCCGGCGCCGGTCGGGGGTCCTCGAGCAGCCGATGCTGGCCACCGCCTGACCCCGGCCGACACCGCCCCCGCTCAACACGACGCCCCCGCACCGCGCACGCGATGCGGGGGCGCGCGGCATCCGAGCGGCTACGACGCCAGCGGCGGCACCCGGTAGCGCACCACCTGCGGCACGTCGTCGCGGTCGTCGATGACGCCCCAGAGCGTGGAGCGGTCGGCCTCGAGGAGCCGGAAGCGGGCATCCGTGGTGACGCGGCGGATCGGGTACCCGTTGGGCGAGAGCAGCATCCACTCGGCGCGGTCGGGCGGCGAGTCGGCCAGCTGCACCTGCAGCCAGATGTGCCGGTCGCGGCCCACCACGGTCTGCAGGGTCACCGGCGGCAGCATCGGCGGCAGGAAGAGGTGGGCGCGGATGGAGTCGACGGTGATCGGCGTCGGCGGCGCGGCCGGGTCGGGATGGGCGAACGGCTCCAGCGCCCGGGCGATGCGCGCGGAGGTGACCCGCGCCGGCCGGTACGACACCTGCCGGCGCCAGAGCGGGCGGGCCTCCGCGCCCTGCCAGGCGGTGACCGTGAACGTAGCCTCGCGGGCGCCGCGGGGAGCCGCGGGCCGGTCCACCCGCACCCGGAGCGAGCCGTCACTGGCGTAGGCCAGGTACGAGATGTCGCTGAAGGGCTGGGCCAGGACGGTGGCGCCCTCGCGGTAGAAGAACCGCAGGGTAGCGTTGGCGAGCGGCACGACCGCCAGGGTGTCCCGCACCACGTTGTCGCGGTCCACCCGGAGCGCCGCGGAAGCAATCGGCTCCCCCTCCGGGTTCCCCGCCGGCTTGATCTCCGCCCCCGCGATGAAGTCGCCGCTGGGCAGCACCGCCACCACCACGCCCCGGCGCAGCTGGGGCACGTCGTCGCGGGGGCGCCCGGCGTACGCGAACCCGTAACCGATGGTGCGTACACCCTTGCCGTCCCGGGGGAAGAGGGTCACGCGGCCGAGCCCGGGGTCGGAGGCCCAGAGGGTGTCACGAGTCACGCCGAGCTGGTAGATGTAGCTGAATTCGCCCGGCCCACTCCCCGCACGGCCGAGGATGCGCCGCAGGCGGCCGTCGGCCTCGAGGTGCAGGACCGCGGGAAAGCGATAGTCCGCGAGGTAGAGGCTGCCGTCGGGATCGAGGGCAATCTCCGCCACCTGGGACAGCTGGGCCCGGACGCTGTCAGGCAGCTGGAAGGCGGGATCGGGTCGGAGGTCGGTACCGGGCAGCGTCCGTGGACCGGCCGGGGCGGGCACGACGCCCAGCAGCAGGCCCGCGGCAAACAAGGCGGTGATGCGCATGGCGAGGGATCCGGGTTCCGGGGTCACAGCGTCAGGGTCGCCGTCCGGTTCCGGACGGCAGCAATCTGCATCCCGTCCTGCCACCGCGCCACCAGGATGCCCTCACAATTGCGGTACTCCGGCCGCTCGGCCGTCAGGCCGGTGGTCACGGCCATGGCCTGGCCGCGGGAGACGTACTGGGTGGCGCCGTCGGCATCCAGCGGCAGCATGGCGCCCGCGCCGCACCCCGGGCTCGTCGGCGTGCAGCCGCCGAACAGGGTCTGGACGCAGTTCCAGTAGCCCGGCGCCTGGCCGCCGACGCAGATGGAGACCGGGAAGCCGTTGTTGCAGCCCCAGCAGCCGGGGGTCTTCTCGACCGCGAGGTTGGTCCGGACCGCGGCCAGCGAGGCGGTGATCTGCCCTGCGGCCGGGGCGGTCCCGGCAAGCAGGAGGATGCCGAGCAGTGCTGCGGCGATTCGTGTGTGTCTCATGGGGGGTGGTCCTTTCGTCAAAGACAAGTCGTCAGTTGGGATCCCGGTCCCAGCGCCAGCGGTACCAGACCAGCTCCATGGCCCCGGCGCGCCGCGCGGCGAGCAGCGTGGTGGCCGCGGGGCGTCCCGCCACGAGCCCGAAGGGAGCATCGAGCGGGGTGACCCGGGCCAGCGCGCCCGCGGCGTCGTAACGCAGCAGCAGGCGGCGGTCGCTGGCCAGGTCGGTGAGCGTGAGGAGCCAGCCGCAGTCGAGCGCCACCGCGGGCATCGCGCGCCAGCCGGACAGGGTGTCAGGCAGGGCGGCGCGCACCACGGGGTCCTGCCCCGGCCGGGCCAGGGTGTCCGCTTGGCCGGCCACGGGGTCAATCCGCAGCACCTCGAAGGGGGCGGTCAGGTGGGCGAGCAGCAGCGCCGGGCCGGCCGGCGAGAGGTGATAGCGGGGAATCCGGGGGACGGTGTCCGCCACCGGAGAGGTGTAGAGGGTGCGGGCGCCGCCGGCCGTCACCCGCCGCAACTGGAAGCGGCGCGCGAGGGTATCACGGACGGCGATCACCCACGCGTCACCGACCAGGCGGGCCGCGTCCAGCTCCTCCCCGGGGGCCAGCGGCACCCGGCCCGTCTCGACCGGGAGGGTATCGGCGCCGAGGCGGTATTCGACTCCGGTCCGCAGGTCGAGGAACCGGAAGCCCCCCGGGACCGGCGTGAGGCCGACGGGCCGGAGGTTCCGCGGCAGGCGGCGCTCCCCGCGGACCCCGGCGGTATCGACCTCGAAGATCGTCCCGTCGGCGGCCCACAGCGCGTACCCGCCGGAGGGCATCGCCGTGGCACCGTCGATCCCGAGGTGAGGCGGCAGCGGATAGGCCGCCTGCTGCTCCAGCCGGAGCGTGGCGGGGGCACAGGCCTGCGCCTGCGCCGCCGCGGGGGTGGCGAGAACCACGCAGGGCAGGACCAGGCACAGGCGACCGGAGGCGAGGGGCATGAGGCACGCTAGGGCGGCCAGCGTGGCGCGACCATGCAGCTTTGCGCCACCACTGGCGCGATCCCGTTCCCGCCCCGGGAGGGCGCCGTCGCGGCCACCCTGCTAGTCTCCTCTACCCCTGAACGATTTCCGCCGCTGCCGGGAAGACAGGGCGCATCCACGATGACGGTTCATATCGTGACACCACCGTATTGCCAGTTGGGGAGCGACGAGGCGAGCCGTCCCCCGCTAGGCAGCGTGCTGCTCGCCGACTTGAGTGAAGGAATTCCGGCCCTGGCCCGCGCGCTCCAGGCACACCTCGCCGCGCCCTGGTGCCCGCTTGCGCTGCTGCTGCCCGACCGCCGGATCTCCAGCGCAGTCTTGGCCGCATTCGAGGCGGTCCCCGCCACCTGGGCCCCGATCTACCCAGCCGACTACGCGCACCTCCCCCTCCCCGCCCGTGCGGTCACGGCCATTCGGCGGCGGCCGGTGCCGCATGCCACGGTCCTCGGCCTCTGGGTGGAGCAGCGGCTCCGGCGCCCGGCGATCGCCGGCACGCTGGCCACCTGCTTCGGGGGACCGGCCGAGCCGCCGCGCCCCTCGCGGACGGTCACGCGCCGGCTCCAGGCCCTCAGCCCCTACGAAGTGCGTGACTGGCGCGGGCTCGGCGGCCTGGCGCGACTGATGGCAAGCCTGGCGCCGGGCCTGAGTCTCGAGACCCAGGCCTACCTGGCCGACATCGACCCGCGGACGCTGCGGCGCTGGCTGCGCCTGGCCACCGACCTGCCGTGGCAGGTGGTCAGCAGGTGGGCGGGCTGGGAGTGGGTGCTGGAATCGGCGCTGCGACGCGCCGGGTGCGTGGCGCGGCCGGCGCTGCAGCGGGTGAGCGGCGAGGGCCGGGTGATCCACGGCCCGCTGTAAGGCCCATGCCTGCAGGCGGCGCAGGCGCGGAGGGTTGATGCCGGGGACGCCGCCGGAGAGGGCGCCCCGCGCCACCTGCGACAACTCCCCGCCGCGCGTACCACACGCGGCGGGGAGTCGCTGGGCACACCTGCGCGGCGCCTACGCTAGCGCCGGTACCGTTCCAGCCACTGCAGTCCGTCCTCGTCGGTGCGCACCGCGTAGACCACGCCCTTGCCCAGGCCCACCATCCGCCGGCCCAGCGGCAGGGTGACGCGCCCCGTCAGCTTCCCGCCGGCATCGAACAGATCGTACACCGGGGTCGAATCGCGGGCGCTGGTGGAGCGGGTGACCCACAGCTGGCCTTCGGGCGCGAATTGCAGGGCGCGCGAGGGGAAGGGCGGCTTGACCTCGGGCCAGTCGAAGTCCTTCTCGGAAATCTGCGGCTGGCCGTTGCCCTGGTTGTTGCGGCCACCGGAGGGCCCGGGCCCCCCGACACTGACGGTGATCCGGTTGCGGCTGTTGCGCATGCCGTCGAGGAAGATCTGCCGGTCAGCGGCCGCCACCTTCAGCGGCTCGTGCCGCACCGGGGCGCCGCGTACCGGGGCGCCGGTGCCGAGCCACTCGATGTGGTAGTCACCCACCCGCGCGATGGCCACCCGCCCTTCGGGCGTGACGATCCACTCGTCGCTCGGCGCGAAGGGCTGGTTCCGCATCATGACCGTGCGGGCATTCTGGCCGCCGGAGACCTGCACCTTGATCGCCGGGATCTTCACCCGGGTGAGGCTGTCGATCTTCTTCGTGGCCGGGTCCCAGCGGATGAGCGGCACCGAATCGGGCAGCGTGCCGCCGACCTCCATGCCGCCGCCGGGCTCGCCCCGGAAGGGGCTGCCCTGGAAGTAGATCCGACCCTGCCGGTCGGCGCCGCGCGCGTCGGGCAGGCCGCTCAGCCCCTCCGGAAACGGGATGGACCGGCCGAGCTTGCCCTCCGGACTCACCACGAGGACCCGGCGGCCCACCCGGTCCACGAGCAGCACCGAGTCGCCGCGGAAGGGGAAGAGCTCGCCGGGGAACTGGTACTCGCCCGGGCCCTGGCCGTTGCGGCCCACGTTCACCTGCTCCCCAGTGGCGAGGTCGGCGAGCAGCAGGGTCTTGGGCCCCAGGTCGGTGACGAGGACCTTGCCCGAGGCCAGTTCGCGGATGGCGAGGACCGCGTCGAAGGGCTGCTCGAACTGCGCGTCGGGCGCGGTCAGCGCGCGGGTCGGAACCTGCTGGGCGGCGGCGGGCAGGGCCGCCAGGATAGTCGCACAAAGCACCAGGCGCACGCGGGGTACCTCCACGCGGGAGAGGGGTCCGGCTGTCAGTGGCGCGATTGCCGGGAATGATGCCCGGCCGGCGGAGGAGGTTGCAGGGGGGCGCTCCCCCGCCCCACCCGTCCGCGCATTACATTTCCCGCCCCATGTCCCGGCTCCATTTCCCGGCCCTGCTGTTGCCGCTGCTCGCCGCGTGCCCCGCGCCGACGCCGCCCCTCGAGACCCGCCAGCTCGCGCCCCCCGCCGACACGGTGATCGCGCCGTTCGCCGGCGAGGTGACCGACGCCGCGTGGCTCGAGGGCGACCGCTGGGTGGTGATCTCGCCCCAGGACCGGGCCGTGCAGGTGGTGGACTTCGGCACCCATGCGCTGTCCCCGTTCCCGCCCCGCGCGCGGCAGGAGCTCGACCAGCCGTTCCACCTCTTCCGCAGCGGCGACACGATCTTCGTGGCCGACTGGCAGCGGCGGCGGCTCACGGGCTGGACGCTCAGCGGCCAACCGGCCGGCGTCCTGCCGGCGGTGGACCGCTTCCGCGGCGCCCTGCCGCGGGCCCGCGACGCCGCCGGCCGCTGGTATTTCGAGCTGCGCCCGCCGCCCGGCCCCGACGGCGCCGGCAACCGCGATTCCGCCGCCATCGTGCGTACCGGCCTGGGCGGCGTGGACGACACGGTGGCCCGGCTGGCGCCGTTCGACCTCGCGGAAGTGCTGAGCGAGGGTCGGCGGCGGCTGGAGCGCCGCCTGCTCTCGGGGCAGGATCGCTGGGGCGTGCGGCCGGACGGCGCCGTCTGGGTGGCCCGCGTGTCCGGCAACCAGGTGGAATGGCGCAGCGACAGCGGCGTGGTCCAGGCGGGGCGGCAGCTGCCGGACCGCGTCCTGCCGGTCACCGAGAATGACCGCGACCTCTTCCTCAGCCGCTTCGACGCCGGCCTGCGGCCGACCGTGGCGCAGATTCCCTTCGCGGCGATCAAGCCGCCCTTCGAGGGCGCGACGCTGGCGCCCGACGGTGAGCTCTGGCTCACCAAGAGCCGGGCCGTGGGCGACTCGCTCCGCTACTACCAGGTGGTGGACGGGGCCGGCGCCCTGCTCCGCGAGGTGACCCACCAGGGCCTGGGGCACGTCCTCGCGATCAGCCCCACCGACCTGCTGGTGGCCGAGCCCATCGAGCACGGCGTCCGGCTGCTCCGCTTCCGCCTGACGCCGCCGGCACCGGCCGGCGCGGCCCAACCCTGACGTCCTCCCCCGGAGTCTCCTGATGATGGACCGGTCGCGCGCCCTGCCCGCCCTCTTCCTGCTCGCCGTGGCGTGCAAGGATGCCCCGACGCCGCTGGTGGTCCTGGACCAGCCCGAGGCCACGCTGCCCCGCACCTTCCAGCAGGTGAGCAACGTGGTGGAGCTGAGCGATGGCCGGGTGGCGCTCGCCGAGCTCAAGGACAAGACGTTCCTCCTCGCCGACTTCGCGTCCGGCAACGTGACGCCGCTGGGCGAGCACGCCGACACCATCGCGACCGACGACCCGGCGCCCGGGAAGCACAAGCTTCCCGGCTACGTGCTGCACCTGGCTGGCGACACCCTCGGGCTGATCGACTTCGCCGCCGAGCGCACCACGCTGTGGACCGGGGAGGGGACGTACGTCGGGGTGCTCCCGGGCCGGGGCGTCGGCGGGTACAACCAGCCGCTCTACTACGACCAGCGGGGTCACGGCTACAAGGAAGACATCCGCGCGGTGCTGGGCGGGCTGGAGCCGGGGCAGGAGGTGGGGCTCGACAGCCTCAACGTCCTGCAGATCACCCGGGGCGACACCGTGGCCGACACCGTGGCGCGGCTCAAGCTGCCGGTCTGGGGCCGGGGCCAGTTCGGCGAGCAGATGAAGATCGTATCCACGATCTTCTCCGGCCGCGACATCTTCGGCGTGCTGCCCGACGGCTCGCTGTGGGTGGCCCGCGCGTCGAACAACGCGGTGGACTGGCGTGCCCCGTCGGGGGAATGGAGCAAGGGTCCCTCGCGCAGCTTCGAGAAGGTGCTGGTGACCCAGGAGGAGAAGGACGTGTTCCTGGAGCGGCTGCGGGGACAGATGGCCCAGATGGGGGCCCCGGCGGGCATCGAGCTCTCGTACCCCTTCGCCGACGAGAAGCCGCCGTTCGCCGCGGGCCAGACCGACCCGAGCGGCGCGGTGTGGCTGCAGCGCTCGCGCCCCTATGGCGATTCCGTGCCGGTGTGGGACGTGGTGGGCCGGGATGGCCGCCAGGTGCGCTCGGTGCAGCTGCCCCGGAACGCCAGCGTGGCGGGCTTCGGCGGGGACGGGCGGGTGTACGTGATCCTGCGCGGCGAGGCGGGCCAGCAGGTGGGGCGGTACGTCGTGAAGTAGGCGCGCGCGCCCGACGGCTACCCCGGCGTCCCGCCTTCCTCCTCGGGCGCCGGGGGCTCCGGCGGGTCGGTCGCGCGGCGATTGCGGCGGCGCCCCTCCTCGTACCAGCGGCGCGTCATCTCGCCGGCGAGCTGCCGGTTCCCCAGCCCGAATGCCAGCCCGGCGGCCAGGGCGATGGACCCCACCACCAGGGTGAAGGCCGAGGTGACGATCTCCTCGCTCACGCCCACCTGCTGCAGCGCCATGAAGAAGGCGATCAGGACCATCGCGCCCTTGGTGAGCTTGGCCACCGTCGGGACGCCCTCCACCCCGCCGGCCGACGCGACGATCAGCGCCCGCACGAACTCCCCGATGATCATGCCGAGGATGATGATCACCGTCCCCGAGATGAGCGTGGGGATGAAGGCGAGCATCCGGCCGAACATCTCGCGCACGTTCTCCAGCCCGAGCGCGGAGCTGGCGAGCAGCACCACCACGAGCATGGCCAGCCAGAAGATCAGCTTGCCGATGGCGCGCACCGGGTCGAGGCGCACCCGGCCCGCGGCCTCGGTGAAGCCGCCGGCGTCGGCCAGGCGCTTGAAGTGCAGCCGTTCCAGGGTGCGGTCGGTCCAGCGCTGCAGCTGGCGCGCCACGAAGTACCCGGCGAACATGATCACCGCCGCCGCCAGCAGCCCCGGCAGCACCTCGGCCAGTTCGCCCCACCCGATCAGCAGCCGCTCCCACAACTCGCTCATCCCGCCACCTCGATCACGATCTTGCCCGTCTGGGCGCCACTGGCCAGCCGCGCGAACGCCTCCCGTCCCCGGGCCAGCGGGACGACGCCATCCAGCGGGGGGCGGAGCCGTCCCCGCCCGGCCAGGTCAACAATAGCACGGAACTCGGCGTCACTGCCCATCGTCGAGCCGAGGATCGACCACTGGTACCAGAACAGCTTGCGCACGTCGGTGGTCACGGCGGGCCCGGTGGTGCCGCCGCAGGTGACCAGCCGCCCCTTCCGCGCCAGCGCCCGGAGCGACTGCTCCCACGTGGCCTCCCCGACGCTGTCCACCACAACGTCGACCCCGCGGCGGTGCGTGAGGGTCCGGATCTCCCGGGCCACGTCCACCCGCGCGTGATTGAGCAGGTGATCGGCGCCGAGCGCCCGCGCCCGCGCCAGCTTCTCGTCCGAGGAGCTGGTCACGAACACCTCCGCTCCCGCCAGCTTGGCCACCTGCAGCGCCGCCTGCGCGACGCCACCGCCGATGCCCCAGATGAGCACCGTCTCGCCGGGGCGGACCGCGGCGCGGGTGACGAGCATGCGCCAGGCCGTCAGCGTGGCCAGCGGCAGCGCGGCCGCCTCGGCCCAGCCGAGGCCCTCGGGGATGCGCGCCAGGTTGCGGGCCGGCACCACGACATACTCCGCCAGCGTGCCGGGACGATGCTCGCCGAGCACCCCGAAGCCGGGGCAGAGCGGCTGTTCCCCCGCCAGGCACCACTCGCAGGCGCCGCAGGAGACGCCGGGGTTCAGCAGCACCCGCTCCCCCGGGGAGAAGCCGCTGACCCCGGGGCCGACGCTCTCGATCACGCCGGCGCCATCGGCGCCGAGGATGTGGGGGAACTGGTAGCGGATGCCGGGCAGGCCGCCGACCACCCAGAGGTCCAGGCGGTTGAGCGCCGCGGCGTGGATCCGCACGCGCACGTCGTCCGCGGCGCCGAGCTCGGGCCGCGGGACGTCCTGCAGGGTGATCTGGTCCAGCCCGCCGATGGCGGTGAGGGTCAGGGCGATCAAAAAGCGGGACTCGTGATCCGTTCCCCGGGAAGGAGCCGCACGCTGGTTTCCACGCCGCCCGGGAGCGCGCGCCACTGCAAGGTAAACTCGGGGACGACCCGGTTCCTGTCCGCCGGCCGGCTGGCCACCCACGCGATCCGGGAGCCGTCCCGCGCCAAGGCGATGTCCATCAGCGTCAGGTCGGTGCTCACCAGCGCGACCGGCGGTCCGCCGCCGGCGGCCTGCTGCAGCACCTGCTCGGGCTCCCGCCGGTCCTTGCGGTGCAGCACCCACGCCAGGTCGCCGCTCGGCAGGTAGAGCGGGCGGTTCTCGCGGCGGTCCTTGGTGGCGGTGACCGGTTGCGGCACGCCGCCCGCAAGCGGCACCACGTAGATGTCGCCCGGGGCTTCGCGGCTGGTGTAGCCGGTGAAGGCCACGGTGCGGCCATCGGGAGAGATTGCCGGCTCCTCGGCGCCACCCGGGAGGGTGGTCAGCGCGCGGACGTTCCCGCCATCGGCGTCCATCAGGTAGAGCTGCCGGATGCCGCCCCGGAGCGAGACGAACACCAGCGACTGGCCGTCGGGCGTCGAGTGCGGCTGCAGGTCCATCCCGGCCTCGCTGGTGAGCCGCACCGGATTCCGGCCATCGGCGTCGGCGATGTAGATGTCGTAGTTCCCCGGGCCGAGGCGGTCGGAGGCGTAGGCCACGCGGCTGCGGTCGGGGGAGTAGGCGCCGTCGAGGTAGTTGCCGAAGCTGTCGGCGACCAGCGGGATGAACTGCTCCGGCGCCCGGGCCAGCGTGGTGTAGATGCCGAGCCGCCCGCTGCGGGTGGAGGTGAGCAGCAGGTCGCCGGTGACCAGCACCGTGACGCTGCTCGGCGCCCCGGCGCCGGCACGCGCCGTGATGGTCGCGCGCCCGGGCGCCACACCCTCGACCGTGCCGTCGGCGTCCACCTTCACCAGCTGGGCGTTGCTGGTCACCCACTGCACGCCCTGCGCGGGCCGACCGGCTTGCCGGCCTGGTCCACGAAGGAGGCCGCGAGGCGGGTCCGCTCCCCGCCGGCAAGTGTCAGGCTGCTGCGGTCCAGGGCGATGGCCCCGGGCAATACTTCGATGGCCCAGCCCTTGGGCAGGAAGCCGCGGGCGGAGAACTCGAGCGTGGTGCGGCCGGCGCGGCGGGCGGTGAGCGTGCCCGTGGCCGGATCGAAGCGGGCGATGGTCGTGTCGCCCACGGTCCAGGTCATCGGGACGCCGTCGATCGGCAGCGAGTCGATCGTCTGGGGGATCACGGTGAACTCGCGGCTCGCCTCCGCCGGGATGCGCACGGTGTCGGTCAGCCGGGGCGCCACGGCGAAGCGCGCCACCCGCTGGTGCACGATCACCGGCACCCGCACCTCCTGCAGGAAGCCGCGCACCACCACCTCGGCCCGGCCCCCGGTGCGGGCCCGCACCAGGCCGTCGGCCCGCACCTCGAGGACGCCGTCGTCGGTGGTGCTCCAGACCAGGTCCTGCGGACGCAGCCGGCGTCCACCCTGCGACGGGACCACGATGCCAATGGTGTCGCTGTCGTCCGGGGAGAACACCAGCCGGTCGCGGTCGGCACCCATCGTTGCCAGCGAGACCGCGACCGGCACGCGGACGCTCGGACCGCCGGGCAGGGTGGCCTCGATGACGGCCTGCCCCGAGGCCATGGCGGTCACGCCGCCCTGGCTGTCGCTCACCGCGACGATCTCCGGGCGGGACGAGCGCCACAGGACCCCCTCGGGGGCCCCCACCGTGCCATCGGCACGCAGGGCGCGGAGCTGCACCCGGGAATGCTCGGTAGGCAGGAGTGCGAGGGTGGCGGGCTCAGCGGTGAGCTGGGTGTAGACCGGAGCGGCGGGCGCCGGCGGGGCCGCGGGCTGGGCCGGGGCCTCGGCCGGGGCGCCACCCGTGCGCCCGCACGAGCCACCGGCGCGGCCACGGGCCCGCGCACGACCACCTGGACCGTCCTGGTCTTGCTGCCGGCCTCGATCACGATGCCGGCCCGTCCACCGGCGACGGCGCTCACGGTGCCGTTGCTCGCCACGCGCGCCACCAGGGTGTCGGTGGAACGGAAGCGGATCGCCAGGACCGCGTTGCCAGCGTCATCGAAGGCCTGGACGGACAGCCCCTGACGCTGTCCGGCCTCGAGCCGCAGGGTGTCAGGCGTAGCGTACAGTTCGGTCACGGCCTGCGCCGCCGCCTCCCGGGGGAGGACGAGCGCCAGCGCGACGAGGAGCGGTGAGCAGCGGTTCGGAGAGGACATGGCCCGGGTTCAGTCGGAGACACCCGGAGAAGTGCAAGGGGCAAGCCACTGGCAGCTATTCCGTAACTGCTTTTACCACAAAGCTTTGTACCACGCCCTGGCGGCGGTGTCCGGGCCCGCACGGCAAACTCGCCAGACCCCCGGCGGACTGCGGCGGCCCGGGCGGCTAGTGCCAGTCCCGGGGCACCGACTCCTGCCAGCGCCGGACGCGGGTCCGCTGCCCCGGCCGAGCCAGTTCGCGGGTCACGGTCACGTGAAACGCGGCGGAATCGGAGGTGACGTCGATCGTGGTGGTGAGGGTGAACTCCCGCCCCGGCGGGCGTACGCGGTGGGTGGCCACGCCGAGGAAGCTCGCGCGCGCCGGCGCGCTGTCGGTGGTGCGGTAGGTCTCGGCCTCGGTGTAGTCGTACCGCACCGCACCGATGGACCAGGCGGCGCTGCTCGTCCACTCGAAGGTGGTCACCCCGCTCCGCGGGTCGTAGCTGGCACGCTCCACGGCGGGGAACGGGTCGTCATGATCGGCCACGTCGGGGCGGTGGCGCCGCGGTTCGGGCACGGGGAGCACCGGGGCGGGATAGGCGCTCGCCGCGGGCACCAGCGGCAGCACCAGATGGGAGCCCGCCGGCTCCACGCCGCTGGTCATCGGGTACGGGGTGGGCCAGAGCATCGGGAACTGCGCGTTGGCCACCGCGAGCCGGATCCGGTGCCCGGGCCGGAAGGTCCAGGTGCTGAAGTGAAGCTCCCAGGCCAGCGTGTATGACTGCCCTGGCACCAGGCGTGCGGGCGCGGCGGGGTCGTCGCGCTGGGTGGCGTTGAGCGCCCCGCCGGCCACCAGCGAGACCTCCCCGTCAGGCGCCACGTCCTCGAGCCGCGCCGTCCAGTTGGCCAGCGGCGCGTCGGCGAGGGTCCGCAGCACCACCCGCGGGAAGCCCAGGAGGGTGAGGGTGGTGTCGAGGACGGGCCCGTCGTACACCAGGCTGCCGGCATCGTCGCGGCGCATGTCACCGGTGGGTTCGCCCCACCAGTCGCCAGCCATGATGCCGAAGCCCGGGCGGTAGAGCAGCTGCTCGGTGGCCCGGCGGCTCGCCGGCCCGTCCTGGAGCCCACCTCCCGGCGAAAGGTGCAGGGTGTCCGCGCGCGTGCCCGCCACCGGCCAGTCTTCGAAGCGCCACCAGCCCGGTGTCTCCGCCAGGTTCCGGTCCGGGGCGTGCCCCTCGCGCTGGAACACCAGCAGCCGCGGCTCGCGGATGATGTCGTCGGGCGCGCCGCGCAACCAGTGATCCCACCACGCCACCGCCCGGGCGCGCCATTCGTAGTTCGGGCCCGGCGTGCCATCGTCGGGCCAGTCGTGCACCCAGGGACCGATCTCGACCTTCACCGGCCCGCCGAGGTAGCCGAGCGCGCGCAGCGGCATGTCGCGGTAGCCGTCGAGCAGCCCGCCGATCAGGTACGCGGGAATCGTGAGCGCTTCGGGCCGGAAGCGGAGCCCGTTCTTTCGCCAGAAGGGACCGTCCGCCGGCTGCTTCAGGTAAGTGAGCACCCACGGATAGGCGTCGAAACGGTCGCGGAAGTACGCGGCGTCGAAGGGGTAGCCGGGGGTGCGGGGCAGCCCGTTCTCGTGGTCGATCTGCAGGATGTACGGATCGAGATGCAGCGCCCCGTCGATGTAGTGCACGTCATCGTGGAAGAGGTCGTCGGTGGCGTGCAACGCGAGGATGGCCTTGAGGGCCGGCGGCCGGCGCATCGCCACCTGGATGGCGTTGAATCCGCCCCAGGAGATCCCCCACATCCCCACGTTGCCGTTGCCGTCCCCCCGCCGCGCCAGCTGCGCGATCACCTGTTCGGCGTCGTCCAGCTCCTGCTCCGAGTACTCGCGCGAGGGCACCGACCCGTCGGAACCGCCGGTGCCGCGCAGGTCCACCTTGGCCAGCACGAAGCCACGCCGCACGAAGTAGTCGTACAGCGGGAAATCACGGGCGTAGAAGCTGTCGTCCTTGCGGTAGGGGAGGTACTCGAGCAGTACGGGAAAGCGCTCGCCCGGCTGCCTGGGCGTGGGAAGCCACCACGTCACCGCCAGCCGTGCGCCGTCCGGCATCGCCAGGAAGCCCCGCTCGGTGCGGTACTCGTAGAGCGAATCCGGGGCGCCAGTGAGCAGCGTGGCGAGGAGGGCAAAGGAGAGCATGGTGGCTCGATGGTTGGACGGCTCGGCGGCTCGGCGGCTCGGCGGCTCGGCGGCTCGGCGAATGGTACTGTCATCCCGAGCGGAGCGAGGGATCCCTGCGGGTGCAAGGGATTCCTCGCCGCTACGCAGCTCCTGAAGGGCGCTCGGTCGCCGCTTCTCTACGGAACGACCACCCGCAGATCAACACGGCTGTACCCATCCACGCTGTCGCCGGGGGTGGGGAAGGTGACCAGCGGGTGCACACTGCCCCCGCGGCGCACCAGGATCGGGGCGGTGGTGCCGGCCGGCCCTTCGAGGGTCAGGGCGAGCGTATCGCCCTCGAGCCGCTGGTCGAGCAGGCGCAGCTGGCGCGAGGCGCCGCCGCGCGGGGTCTCGACCGGGGCGAGCAGCACCTCGTAGCCGGGCTCGTACTCGAGCACGATGCGCGCACGGTCAGTCACCATCACCGGACAGGGCACCCCGATGTCCCGCGCCGTCGGTTCCGGCGCCCCGCAGGGCCCGGAACCGGCGGCCTCGTAATGGGTCCGGAGCAGCCGCGCGCCCAGCGGCAGGCGGGGGGCATACTGGATGGTGGTGCTGCCGGCGCCGCCGGTCCGCACGATCGTGAGTTCCAGGCGGCCGGGAGCCTTCCGGAACGACAGGTCGAACCGTCCCTCGCCGGCGGGGGCGTTGTGGACCTCGAGGTGATCCCACCCCGCCGGCAGCGCGGGGGCCAGTCGCACCACGCCGGCCGGGAGGTCGGGCTCCCAGCCGAGCAGTCCGCGCACCAGCACGGTCGGGATGAAGCTGGTGCCGAAGAATTGCTGCGCCACGGCGGTCTCCAGTGGCTCTCGCAGCAGTCCCGCGTAGACCTCCGGGTTGCGGCCCAGGCCGCGATCCCAGCCGGTGTTCACCAGCGCCTGCAGCTGCTGGTACCCGGCGGTGGGATTCCGATAGCGGTACTGCGCCAGCGCCGCGAAGCCGGTGACGAACGGCCAGACGGTACCGTTGTTGTAGTGCAGCGGATCGAACAGCGCGCTGCTCCCCGCGAGTGAACGCGCCCCCCAGTCGGTGAGGAGGGTGGCGCGTGCCTGGGTGGCGGCGGCGACCATGCCGCGGTCGTCGGCAAACAGCCCGAAGCTCATGGCGGTCGCGGGCCAGACGGTGAGCTCGGGGCGAGTCTCGCCCCGCTCGAGCAGCGCGAAGGCGTACATCTGCTGCTCCGGCAGCCAGAACCGGTCGCGGAGCGCGGCGAGGGCCTGGGCGTGGAGGCGGCGCGCCTCCACCGCGAGGCTCGGCGGCACGGTGGCTCGGCCGCCGGCGCGCGCCGCCGGCTTCCGCTCCATCACCTCCGCCATGCGTGCCATTCGGTCCAGCGCCTCCACCCACACTGCGCTCAGGTAGATGTCGGACTGCACCCCCACGCCGAGGTCGCCCACCTCGACTGCACCGAGCCCGCCCTTGGAGTTGAGCATGAGGCCGGTGGTGGAGTCCACGGTGCCGCGGCACCACTCGTAGGCCTTCCGTATGGACGGCCAGACCCGGCGGATGGTGGTGGTGTCGTTGGTGGCCTTCCAGTAGTCGCCCCAGGCCATGAGCCAGTAGGGCGTGGTGTCGGCATGGTAGAAGGCGTAGGGGAAGTCCTCGAACCAGCGGATCCGGCCGGCCGCCTGGGAGATCTCGTGGGGAATCTTGCCATCGGCCCGCTGGTACTTCACGAAGAACTCGAGGCCCTGGCGCACCAGGTCGTACTGGCCCAGGGCGCCCATGCCGAGGGAATTGATGGCGGCGTCGCCGCCGAAGAACCAGCCGAAGCCGGGGCGCGCCCCGCGCGACTCGCTCGGTCCGTAGCCCGCCACCAGGCCGCAGCCCAGGTCGGGGTTGCAGACCATCGCCTCGTCGAGGTTGAGCGCCGCCCAGCGCACCGCCTGGTCGAGCCGCGCGTCGGGCGATTCGATCCACAGCGCGTGGCCGGTGACGCTGTCGGCCGCGGCGGCGCGGGCGGCGTAGAGCGCGGGCACCTCCGCGAGCACACGGCGGTAGAGCGCCTTGAGGCTGTCGCGCGGGGCGAGCCCGCCCACGATCACGATCGGGATGCCGCGGACGTGGAGCGAGGTGAGCCGGCCCACCGGCTCGCCGGGGCGCGGCATCGGCGCGCGGGCGGGATCGCCCACCGCGATGCGGAACTGGTTGGGCTGGTCGGGGACGTCGTGCGCCGGCTGGTTGGTGGCGATGGTGGTGAAGGGGCTCCCCACCAGGGCGCTGGCCTTCCGCTGGCTCTCCGAGAGGATGAACGCCTTCTCGGCGTCGTCCCAGAACACGTACTGCCCGCCGATCGCCCCCGGCCACGCCAGCTGCAGGTCGGAGATGAACTCGGCCACGATCTCCATGGGCCGCACCGCGTCCACGTCGAGCAGCATCACCACCGCCGGCGCGTCGCGCAGCGCGAACACCGACTGCCGCACCGTGAAGGCGGGGTGGGTGTAGGTGATGACGGGGCCGGCGGGGGTGATCGTCACCTCGCGGGCCAGCCCGCGGCCGGCGATCGCCTCGGGAAAGAGCGGCGTCTGGAACCGGAGCTCGAAGTGGTGCAGCAGCTTGAGCGGCCAGGCCCAGACCTCGAAGTTCCCCTGCTCCGTGCCCATGGCCAGGGCGCGGCGGCCCACCGCGCTGACGTAGCTCCCGGGCCGCGCGGGGCCGCGGAAGTCGGCGGGGCCGGCGCGCCATTCGACCGGCCGGAGCGCGGTCGAGTCGGCGGGGGCCTGCGCGGCACTGGCCGCGGGGAGGCCGAGCAGGAGGAGCGGGAGCAAGGCGGCGCAGTGCGACATGGGGTGTCTCCTCAAGGGGTCCCGCCGGGTGCAGGTGCCCGGGACGCCAGACCGCCGCGCCAGCGCCGCTCCCCACGGCCCGGCGCGCGCTACGGGCAGGGCGTCGCGCTGGTGCTGGCCTGGGCCACGGGTTCGTTGTTCACCCGCAGCTTGACCGTGCCCGTGACGGGGACCACGAACTCGGTGGCGCTGTAGGCCTGGCCGCTGGGCCGAGCCGGGAGCGTGAGCGCGCCGGTCTGGGGCTTGCCCACGATGGTCCACGTGGCCGCCACCACGGAATCCACCGAACTCCGCGCACTGAAGCGCCGCTGGCAGACGTTGTGCAGACTGAATTGCGGCGGGGCCCCGGGGCCGGATTGGGTGTAGAGGGGAACATCCATTGAATCGGTCGGTACGGCGACCGTCACCAGGCGGCTGCCGCCGGCATTGAACGTGACCGGGAGCCAGCTCGGGGCCGAGTGGCTCGTCAATCCGCCGCCAAATTCGGTCATCACGGCCAGTGTTCCGGTTCCCGCAGAATCGCGCGCCACCTGGATCGCGAGGGAACCACTCACGACATCGGGCAGCCAGGCCACGCTCGTGACAGGAGCACTCGGCGCGAGGGTGTCGGCGTCGTTGTCCAGCTCGACCTCCTCGTAGTCCGAGCCGGCCAGGTCCAGATATCGCTGGTGAGTCACCGGATCGCTCCCGATCCTCTCCCCCCCACTGAGGGTCACCAACAGGGTACCGCCAGCAAAGGTGACCCGGGTACCAGCCGGGAGGACGGCGGCTGCCGCACCTCCCGCCGTCGCGTTCACGGTCCCCCGGACCTGGAACGGAACCCCGTACTCACCGAGAGTCGAGTGGGGATTGAAGTGACGAGGGTCGGCGATGCGAAACTCGGAAAATGGGACGCCAGGAGTGGCAGGACCGATCCCCGTGGCCAGCACGAAGTGCCCAAGCCGTGTGCCGCCCCCCCGGGTCAGCAGTCCCAACACCACGGGCTTCCCCGCGCAGAGTGATTGCCGAAGCCCCGCGGTATCCTGTGCACGGCCGAGGTCGTTCCATGCCAGCTGCGAGCTCGCCAATGGCACGGTCCGGCCAAAGTGAACGATTCCACCAGGATCAAACCCGCTCCCGGTCAGCATCACTTGGTGCAGCGCCCCAGGATCCGTGGCCACGCCCTGACGCACCAATTCCATTACGAGACTGGTCAGGGCGCAGCCGCTGCTTCGGATGGTCGCCCCGGCAAGGTGGTCGTATGCCGTGTCCCCCCACCGCGCATCCCCCTGGCTGAGACGCACCACGTTGGTCTGGCAGCTCGGCGGACGGCGGAGGGCCCGGACCTTGATGGTCCCGCCAAGATTGGTGCTGGAGGTCGAGCTCGGGCCGAACGAGCGCGCCAGGAAGCAGTATCCGGTGCCCGCCAGGATCAGCATGCAGGGCAGCTCGAAGGTCGGGCTGTTGGCGTTGAGGCCCGTGAACTGCGGCGGCCGCACCGTGAACAGGAGGTCGCTCCGGTGCAACGGCGCCTCGGTGTCGCGGAAGCGGAGCGGGTTGGCCTCGGTCAGGGTGCTGGCCGCGAGGTTCTCCAGGCCGGCCTGCCCCGCCCCATCGGTCTGCAGGAACTCCACGCTGATGTCGCGGGTGTAGAGGTCGCCGTTGGGATAGTAGTACCACTGGGTGCCGGTCAGGGCCACAAGGGAGTAGGGGTAGGCCTGCCCGTTGTCCGCCGGCAGCAGGGACTCGCCCTCGAGCACCGCGGTATCCGCGTACTCGCCCAGGGCAAAGAACGGGATGGTGTCCACCAGCCCGCCGGTGTCGGGGACGGTGAGCGTGAGCTCGTGCAGCAGGGAATCGGTGGCGCTGCTGTCGTAGGGCTGCAGGATCCGCGGGGGAAGCGGTGGCCCGGCGAGCGAGGGGGACGCCGGCGCCTCGGTGCACCCGACGACCACCAGGGCCAGCGCGAGGCTAAGCATTCCCGTGAGGCAGGGGGGGGGGATTCAGGGGAGTGGTCGGCACGGGGGCCTCCGGAGAGGGACGGAGCGGCCGGCCGGGGGGACGACCACCGCCTGACGTGCAACCTATCCATTCGGCGCACCCCCAGCCAGCCGGGCCCAATGCGGTACTCAGCTCATCCGCGTCCGGGTCCGGGCCAGCGACTCGGTGTAGGAGCGCTCGACGTCGCCGGGGCCCGAGGCGCGGAAGCCCGTCTCGCGGATGAGCCCGTCCTCGAGCGAGTAGATCCAGCCGTGCACCGTCACCGGCAGGTGCTGGCGCCAGGCGTCCTGCACCACCGTGGTGCGGCAGACGTGCAGCGCCTGCTCCAGCGCGTTGAGCTCGCACAGTCGGTCCTCCTGCCGGGTGCCGCCGGCGATCTGCCCGAGGTGCTCGGCGTGCTTGTCGGCCACGTCCTGCACGTGCCGCAGCCAGTTGTCGATGAGCCCCAGCTGCCGCCGTTCCCACGCCGCCCGCACGCCGCCGCAGCCGTAATGCCCGCAGACGATCACGTGCTCCACCCGCAGCACCTCCACCGCGTACTGCAGCACCGAGAGGCAGTTGAGGTCGGTGTGCACCACCACGTTGGCCACGTTGCGGTGCACGAACAGCTCCCCCGGCTCCAGGTCCACGATCTCGTTGGCCGGGACCCGGCTGTCGGAGCAGCCCACCCACAGCCAGCGCGGCGCCTGCTGGTGCCGGAGCCGAGAAAAGAACTCGGGATCCTGCGCCACCATCCGCGCCGCCCACGCCTTGTTCTTGGCCAGCAGGTCCCAGTGGTGAACCATGTCCGTAACTCCTTTATTGACTTGATCTTGTGGCCGCCACCGACGCCGGATTCCGGCGGAGGGATGTGGCAACCGTCGAAATCTGGTGGGTCGGAGGGGTCGCGCGCGGGTCCGGCGTGCCTCACGTGCCCGCCCGTCTTGCACTCAACAAGAAGAAGTGCATCTTATCAACGATGGCTCGTTGCGGGCAGTCATTGCCCGCCTCACCGGCGGCGGGTCCCGCGCCGCGGCAGTCTCTGGAGGAAGCGCCCATGGCCGATATGGAGATGAGCTGGACGGACTCGGGGTGGATGGATCCCGTGCCTTCACCGATGGAGCCCACCGCCCCGCCGCCCGCTCCCGCGCCCGCGGCGGCCGCGGCGCCGGCCCCCGCGGCTCCGAAGAAGCCGGCCGCGAAGAAGCCAGCGGCCAGGAAGCCCGCGGCCAAGAAGAAGGCCGCCAGGAAGCCCGCCAAGAGGGCGGCCAAGAAGAAGGCCGCCAAGAAGCCGGCAAAGAAGGTGGCCAGGAAGAAGGTGGCCAAGAAGCCCGCCAAGAAGAAGGCCGCCAAGAAGGTGGCCAGGAAGGCCGCGAAGAAGGCCGCCAAGAAGGGCGGGAAGAAGAAGAAAAAGAAGTGATCCGACCTTCCCGAGCGCTCCGGTTCGCCGGAGCGCTCGCACTTTGGGGGCTGGCCCCGGGGGTGTCCCTGGCGGGCCAGGCCGGCAGCCCCGACGCGGCGCTGGTCTACCGCCAGTTCGCCGCGCGGGTGGTGAAGATCCAGAGCATCGAGAAGCGCTCCGGGGCCAAGTCGGCCATCGGCTCCGGCTTCTTCGTCTCCCCCGACGGCGACCTGGTCACCAACTACCACGTGGTCTCCGAGCTGATCAACCTGCCGGAGCGCTACCGGGCCGAGCTGGTGGATGGGGCCGAGCGGGTCCGGCCGGTCGAGGTGGTGGCGCTCGACGTGGTGCACGACCTGGCCGTGCTGCACGTGGACCCCGCCGGCGATCCCTGGTTCACCCTCGCCCCCGTCCGGCCCGACCGCGGCACCCGCCTCTACTCGATGGGCCACCCGCACGACCTCGGCCTCTCGATCGTCGAGGGGACCTTCAACGGCCTCCTCGAGCACACCCTCTATCCCAAGATCCACTTCACCGGCTCCCTCAACCCCGGGATGAGCGGCGGGCCCGCCGTCACCGCGGCGGGCGAGGTCGTCGGGGTGAACGTCTCCACCGCCGGCGACCAGGTGAGCTTCCTGGTGCCGGTGGAGCGGGTGATCGCGCTGGTGGACGAGGCCCGCCGGCCCGGCTACTCCCGGCCCGACACCCTGCTCCGCACCGTCGGCGAGCAGCTGCTGCGCTACCAGGACGAGTACCTTGGCCGGCTCTTCGCCGACAGCACCCACACCGTGACCCTCGGCGGCTACGTGGTGCCCACCGAGCCGGCGCCGTTCTTCAAGTGCTGGGGCGATGCCTCGCACTCCCGGGCCCAGCCGTACGAGGCCATCGAGCACCAGTGCTCCACCGACGACTACGTCTTCATCTCGGGGGAGCAGTGGTCCGGGGTGCTCACCCTGCGGCACACGGTGCTTTCCACCGATGAGCTCAACCGGCACCGCTTCTACGCCCTGCTCACCGAGCAGTTCGCCGGCGACGGGTTCGAGTTCCAGAGCCGCGAGGTGGTCACCGCGCCCCGCTGCGCCACCGGCAACGTGGCCCACGGCGCGCTGACCCTCAAGACGGTCTACTGCACCCGCCGCTACCGGAAGCTGCCGGGGCTCTACGACGTCTTCTTCAAGGCCGCCACCCTCGGCGACCCCTCGAGCGGGCTGATCACGACCCTGACGCTCTCCGGGGTGACCTTCGAGAACGCGCGGCGCGTGGTGGAGCGGTTCCTCGGCAGCCTGGGCCGCGCCGACGCGACCGACGTGGCGGGGGCCCCATGATCGTCGAGGTGCTCGACCGGCGCGCCGGGGTGCGGCAGCGGGTGCGGCTGCGGGCCTATCCCGCCAGCATCGGCCGCGGCTACGACAACGACGTGATCCTCGACGACCGCTACGCCGACGCGCGGCACGCCCGGGTGGAGTGGGACGGGCAGGGCGGGCTGGTGCTTATCGACCAGGGGAGCGTGAACGGCCTGCTCGACCCGATGACCGGCCAGCGCAGCTGGCAGGTGCCGGTGCGCGCGGGGCTCGAGGTCCGGATCGGGCGTACGGTGCTCCGCTTCGTGGATCCCGCCGCCACCCTGGAGCCGGCCCTCCGGCTCGAGACCGGCGGCGACGCCGCCGGTGCCGAGGCGCGCCCCCTCCGCGCCCTGGGGGTGATCCTCGGCACCGGCCTGCTGCTGGGCCTCAATACCTGGCTCGGCAAGACCGACCGGGTGCGGGTGAGCGGCCTGCTGGGCGACGCGCTCGTGGCGCTGCTCATGGTGATGGTGTGGGCCGGCGCGTGGGCGCTGGTCAACCGCATCACCCAGCACCGGTTCCGGTTCCTGGAGCACATGTACATCCCCTGCGTGGTGCTGGCGGGGTTCCTCCTGGCCACCGGCGGGGAGGAGTGGCTCAGCTTCCTGGTGCCCAACGGCGTGGCGTGGGGCACCCTGGCGGGGATCGTGGTGCTGGGGCTGGCCACCTGGGGCCTGGCGGCGCACCTGGCGCGGGTGGCCGCCATCTCGCGGCCGGCGCAGTGGCTGTGGAGCCTCGGGATCATCGGCGCCCTCTCGGGCGTGGCCTACCTCAGCGCCGACGGCGACCGGCACGACTTCGGCGGCGGCTCCGGCGACACCCCGCTCAAGCCGCTCACCGCGCGCCTCATCCCCACCACCACCCCCGAGGCCTTCCTGACCCGGGTGGACGGGCTCAAGGCCGAGGTGGATGAGCTGGGAGAGGCGCCGGAGGAAGAGGGCGCGCCGGAAGGGGAGTAAGCGCGCACGGCCGTGCGCGCTCACAGCCAGGAGCGCAGGTGACGGGAGCCGGAGTCAGCGCGCTTGATCGTTGGCGCCTACGGCCGTTGGCGCGCGTGACCGTCGACGCGCGTGACCGTTGGCGCGCACGGCCGGGCGCGCTTACGCCATCGCCCGTCCCGCCGTCCCATTCCACGAGGCCGTCATCCCGAGGGCCGCAGGCCCGAGGGATCCCTCAAGGCCCGAGGCGGACCCCATGGGATTCCTCGTTCGCTGCGCTCCCTCGGAATGACACTGCGCGCCGACCCCGCCTATTGCCATCCGCCAACCACGTCTTATCTTGACGCTGGTCCCCAAAACGGCGTCTTGGCGTGAAAAAAGTATCAAAAAAGGCTGGCCGGCCGGCCGCAAGCCAGAGCTGGGTCCAGCAACAGCCTGAGCTCTTCAGCTCCCGGTCGGAGATCAAGCGGGAGGTCAGCCGCGCGCTACGCGCCGGACTGATCCGCAGGCTGGCCCCGCGGCTCTACACCCGGAACCTGTCGGACCCACCGGAAACACTCATCCGCCGGCATGTCTGGGACGCAATCGCGGCACTGAGTCCGGCCGGAGCCGTGGTGAGTCATCGGACGGCATTCGAGGGGCAGCCGAGCGGCTCGGGTGACGTGTGGCTGACGGCCTCCTACCCCCGCGTCATCCGGGTGCCGGGGTTGACCATCCACCTGGTCGCCGGGCACGGACGCCTGCCGGGCGACATGCCCTACGCGGGAACGCTGGTGCTCGCCTCCCAGGCGCGGCACCTGCTGGAGAACCTTCTCCCCACGCGGACGCGGGGCGGGAGCAGGCGAGCGGTCGGGCGGGCCGACGTGGAGGAGCGCCTGGAAACGGTGCTTCGCAGCCAGGGCGAGGCAGGACTCAACCGCCTCCGCGACCAGGCGCGCGACCTGGCGCCAGCCCTGAAGGCGCAGGAGGCGTTCGAGGACCTCGATCGGGTGATCGGCTCGTTGCTGGGGACGCGGGCGGCGAAGGCGGCCGGGCCCCTCCTGCGCGCGAGGCAAGCCGGGATCCCGTATGAACCGGGGGCGATCAGGAGGGTGGACCTGCTGGTGGCGGATCTGCTGCGGGCGGTGCCCGGAGACCGCCCCGACAGCACCAGATCCGGGCCGGCCTGGGACAACCTCGCCTTCTTCGATGCGTACTTCTCGAACTACATCGAAGGCACCACGTTCGAGGTCGACGAAGCGGAAGGGATCGTCTTCAAGGGACAGATCCCCGATCGGCGACCGGATGACGCCCACGACGTGCTGGGGACCTACCGCTTCGTCTGTGATGCCGGTGAGATGGAGCGCGGGATAGCGGACCTGCCGTCGACCGATGCGGTACTGGAGCGCATCAGGCGCTGCAACGCGACGATCCTCCAGGGCCGGCCCGACATGCGGCCTGGCTCATGGAAGACAGAACCCAACCGGGCGGGAGAAAGCCACTTCGTGCCGCCGGACCTGGTCGAGGGGACGCTCGTGGCCGGCCTCGAGCGCATCCGGGGGCTCCCTGCGCCGATGCAGCGCGCCTGCGGCCTGATGTTTCTGTTGACCGAGGTGCACCCCTTCCAGGACGGGAACGGGCGCGTGGCGCGGGCACTCATGAATGCGGAACTGGTGGCCGGGGGCCAGCGGCGCATCCTGATCCCGACGGTCTACCGCGAGGACTACCTCGGGGCGCTGCGGGAGCTGACCCGTCGGGACCGGCCCGGCCTGCTGCTTCCGATGCTGGAACGGGCACAGGAGGTGACCGCCGCGATCGACTTTGCCGACCTCGGGGCGGCCCGGGAGGCGCTGGCCCGCGCGAACGCCTTCCGCGACTGGCAGGAGGCACGGCTGCGGATACCCGCGATGATACGGCGGGACGGCGGGACGGCGGGACGGCGGGACGGCGGGACGGCGGGAGCGTAAGCGCGCACGGCCGTGCGCGCCAACGCCGGCGGAGGATCGGGTCGGCGCCTCGCTCAGGCCGTCCCGCCCGGCCAGGGCCAGGTGTCGGCCTTCACGGCCGCGTAGTTGGCGTCGAGCGCCGGGCCCAGCAGCAGGATGGCGGCGATGCGGCGCACCATCTCCCCCACGTAACGCGCCTCCTCCACCGTGAGCCCCCGCCCCAGCAGTTCCCGCACCCGGTAGCTGAGCCACTTCTTGATGACCTGGTAGCCGCCCAGGGTGTACTCCCACACCCGCTCGGGGACGTTGGCCCAGTACGCATGATCGTTGAGGTAGATGTCGCGGGTGGTCTGGCCGAGCAGCGAGCGCCACTCGGCGCCGCCGTGCGTGAGCGCGGCCACCTCGTCCTTCGTGTACTCGCGTTCCACCGACTTCCCCCGCGCCGGCATCGTGACGCCCCCCTTGCCGGCGTGGCCCCAGCCGGCGGTGATATCCAGGTGCCCCACCTTAGGATTCACCTGCTTGCCGTCGGTCCGGGTCAGGACGCCCAGGACCTTGAGCTCCGGCCGGATGGTGCCGGTGGACACGCCGGGGGCAGGGGTCTCCGGGTCGAGCAGGCGGGCCAGCTCCTCACCCAGCGCCGCGGAAGCGGCGAGCTGCTTGTGCTTGGCGGGAAGGGGGATGCGGGGCTCGTCCTGACTCAACGCTCCATCGTTCTCGCCAGCGTACGCTGGGGCATGCAGGATCGCTATAGCATGGGGAAACACCAACTGCTCCGTGGCAGGCTTGGCGAGCGAGCCGCCGTACTCGAGCGTCTTCGCTGCAAGATTCTCGACGGACCCAGTCCCCGCGCTGAACAGGTCTCCACCATCCGCCGGTTTCAACCGTTCCGGTAGCAATCGAGCACTCAGCTCATTGATGTGGTACGAGCACGGCAGGGTGGCCACCAGCGGGCCGTCGTAGCCGCGCCTGGGACGGTCCACCACGGCCATGAATCGGTTTCCCACAAAAAACTGTGGGTGGTAGTCCTCTCGTCGTCTATCGAGGAGCTCTGTCTCGAGCTCCCAGTAGAGCCATCGGTGATCGAATGGCCGGTAGCAGTAGCGGACGAAGCCCTTTTCGTTGAGTCCACGCTTCCGCAGTACTGCCCGCACTTCGGCCGCATTGAACCTGGCGGTGTCCTTCATCGCCACGGCGCTCACTCGAGCCATGGCTTCATCTGACACCTGCCTGTCGAAGTACTCACGAATCCGCTCGTCGAGCGCCGCTCGGTCGATATCGACCAGGAACTCGTCGCGGGCGGGCTTGATGCCGGAGAATCGAGCCGGAAACAGGTCCGTGACCTTCGGCCAAGCTAAGTAAGCCGAGGACGACCGCCGGGGCCACAGAGGCAAACCCAACTCGACCGCTGGCATTGACGACTCATAACCTCGCGACGACTTCCCACGGGCCACGCGGGCCAACTCCGCCCGCTTCTCTGCGCCCCAGAAGTGCCTAAACTGGACGCGATCAACTGTCGCATGCTTCTTCTTCCGCACGAGCGTCGCGATGGCGGTGCCCACCTGGATCCCTTCCCGGTTCTGCTCGGTCGAGAAGATGCTCGGGTCGGGCTTGCCCTCCGGCGTCAACTTGCCGGTCTTGTACTTGTCTCCATTCAGGCAGTCCACCCAGATCCGATCGAAGACCTCAAGGTACCGTTCGCGCATCCCGGTGAATGAGAGCCCGTCGAGCCAGGAGTAGTTGGAGATGAAGCAGACCACACCCTCGCCGCTGTCCACGATCTTCCGCTCGGCCATCCGGTAGAAGCGGACGTAGAGATCGTTGAGCCCCTGCCCCTGGGGCCTCGGGGCGCGGAGTGTCTCGCGGTAGGCGTCGGTGAGCACCCGCTCCTCGGCCACCGCCATCCCGGCAAAGCCGTTGTAGGGCGGATTGCCCAGAATCACCAGGATCTTCCGCTCCTGCTTCACCTCATCCGCCGCGTCCCGCTCCTGCTCCAGCTCGGCCCACATCAGGTGCTGCTTGGGCTCCCGGGCCGGCTCCCAGCCGGTGAGGGCGTTGGTAAGGAACACGCCGACACGTTCCTGGCTGTCCGGCTCGAGCGGCGCCCCCGCCTGGCTGAGCAGGAGGCCCAGCTGCAGGTGGCTCACCACGAACGGGGCGGGCAGGATCTCGAAGCCGAACACCCGCTCCGTCGCGGCCCGCTTGAGGTCCTGGCCCAGCAGGGCGTCGCCGCCCTTGTCCTTGAGCGTCTCGGCGATCTTGCGCAGCACCTCCACCAGGTAGGCCCCGGTGCCGCAGCAGGGATCGAGCACCACCACACGCGGGTCGGCGAGCCCGTCGGCGATCTTGAGCTCCTCCCGGAGCGCCGTATCCACCCGGGCCACCATGTACTGCACCACCTCGCGTGGGGTGTACCAGACGCCGAGC
>JBGAPX010000040.1:0-32385 GCA_044221045.1 Gemmatimonadales bacterium | reverse complement strand
GGGATGCATCGCGAGGGCGGTATCGTGCGCCAAGGGAGCGTGTCCGCGTCGGGGTGGGCTAGTGACCCGTGGGCTCGAACGCCCACGCGAAGATGCCGAGGAAGGTGATGGCCACGCCGGTCAGGATGACCCAGAGCGTGACGTGCATCAGGAAGCCGACGAGCAGGAGCGCCGTGCCGAAGGCGGTCACGATCGGCCAGTACGACGGGTTCGGCAGGTGGATCCCCGCCCCGCTCACGCGGGCCGGCTCCGGCAGGGTGCCCTTGGCCCGGCGCAACTCCCAGAGCGGGTCGCGCCCGTCCACGGTGGGCTCCACCGCGAAGTTCCACTCCTGCGGCGGCGAGGGAATCGTCCACTCCAGGGTAGCGCCGTGCCACGGGTCGGCGGGGGCCGGCGTTCCGCTCCGCAGGGTCTTCAGGATGTTGATGACGAACACCAGGAACGAGAGGCCGAGGATCAGGGAGCCGGCGGTCTCGATGGCGTTCCAGTAGGCAAACCCCGACTCCGCCGAATAGGTGTACACCCGGCGGGGCATGCCGTTGAGGCCGAGGATGTGCATCGGCGCGAAGGTCAGGTTGAAGCCGATGAGCATGAGCCAGAAGTGCACCTTGCCCAGCCCCTCGCTCAGCATCCGGCCGGTCATCTTGGGGAACCAGTAGTAGGCGCCCGCGGTGAGCCCGAAGATGCTGCCGCCGAACAGCACGTAGTGGAAGTGCGCCACGATGAAGTAGCTGTCGGTCTGCTGCAGGTCGGCCGGGGGCGAGGCGTGCATGACCCCCGAGAGCCCGCCGATGATGAACATCGCGACGAAGCCGAGGGAGAAGTACATCGGCGTCTTGTACTGGATGGACCCGCCCCACACCGTGCCGATCCAGTTGAAGATCTTCACACCGGTTGGGATGGCGATCAGCATGGTGCCGAGGGAGAACACCGTGTCCGCCATCGGGCCCATGCCGGTGGAGAACATGTGGTGGCTCCACACGCCGAAGCCGAGGAAGGCGATGAAGCACCCCGAGAAGACCATCGCCGCGTAGCCGAAGAGCGGCTTGCGGGAAAAGACCGGCAGGATTTCCGACACGATGCCGAACGCCGGCAGGATCAGGATGTACACCTCGGGGTGGCCGAAGAGCCAGAAGAGGTGCTGCCAGAGGACCGGGTCGCCGCCGCCGGAGGGCACGAAGAAGTGGGTGCCGAAGTTTCGGTCGAGCATCAGGAAGACGAGCGCCACCGTGATGATCGGGAAGGCCAGCAGCAGGAGGACCTGGGTGATCAGGCTCATCCAGACGAACATCGGCATCCGCATCATCTTCATGCCGGGCGCGCGGAGGTTGACGATCGTCACGAAGAAGTTGACCGCGGCCGCCAGCGAGGCGATGCCGAGGATCTGGAGGCCGATGACCCAGAAGTCGACGTTGAGCCCCGGGCTGTACTGCTTGGATGTCAGGTTGGCGTAGGCAAACCACCCCATGTCCGGTGCGGCGTTGAACAGGAAGCTGGCGTTGAGCACCAGCCCGCCGAAGAGGAACACCCAGTAGCTGTACGCGTTGAGCCGGGGGAAGGCGACGTCGCGGGCGCCGATCTGGAGCGGGATGAAGTAGTTGAAGAACATCGCCGACAGCGGCATCACCCCCAGGAAGATCATGGTGGTGCCGTGCATGGTGAACAGCTGGTTGTACGCCTCGGGGGTCAGGAAGGTCCGGTCGGGCGCGCCCAGCTGCCACCGCAGGAGCAGCGCCTCGAGCCCGCCCAACAGGAAGAAGAGGAAGGCCGTGACGCCGTAGAGGATCCCGATCCGCTTGTGGTCCACGGTCGTGATCCAGCTCCACAGGCCCTTCTTCTCGGCGGGAGCCGCTTCCGCGCCCGCATGCCCCATTGCCATCGTCGCCATCGCGCGCCCTCTCCTCAGTTGCCCGCGGCGGTCGCCGCGACCGCCGGCGCCGCCGTCGGCACGCCCAGTGACCGCAGGTAGGCCACCAGCGCCGTCACTTCGGTGTCCGTCAGGCCCAGGTTCGGCATCAATACCCCCGACTTGACCGCCTGCGGATTGTGCAGCCAGCGGGAGAGGTTCTCATCGGTGTTCGGCAGCCAGCCGGCCGCGATGTGGGTCCGCGTGCCGATGCCAGCCAGGTTGGGCCCGGTCATTTCGGGCGCGCCGACCGCCGTGGTGGCGTGGCACCCGATGCAGCCCTTGACCGCGAAGAGCTGACGCCCGGCCGTCACCAGGGAGTCCTGGGGCGCGGTCGAGTCGGGCGGGGCACCCACCGACGCCAGGCCGGTGCGCCAGGCGTCGAAGTCCGCCGGCGCCTGCGCCACCACCTGGAACGCCATCCGCGCGTGCTGGGTGCCGCAGAACTCCGCGCACTGCCCGGGGTAGGTGCCGGGAGCCTCGGTGCGGAACCAGAGGCGGTTGTCGCGCTTGGGGAAGACGTCGCGCTTGCCGGCCAGCTGCGGGGTCCAGAAGCTGTGCACCACGTCCCGCGTCGTCATCCGGAGATCCACCGTCCGGCCGGTCGGGACGTGCATGTCGCCGGCGGTGACCAGGTTGTACTCGGGGTAGCGGAACTCCCACCACCACTGGTGGCCGATGACCTCGATGACCAACGGGTTGTCGGTCGGGGTCTCGGCGGTCTTGAAGATGGTGCGGATGGTGGGGATGGCGATGAAGACGAGAATCAAGGCCGGGATGGCGGTCCAGACGACTATCGAGCACCGCGTTGCCGTGGAGTCTGGTGTGGCTCGGCGTCGCCCGGCTTGCCGCGGAAGCGGAAGAGCGCGTAGACCAGCGCCCCCTCGACCAGGAAGAAGACGATCGTGGCCAGCTGGAACGACCGGCGGAAGACCTGGTCGAGCAGCTCGGCAAGTCCGACTTGGGGGCCAGCGTGGTCGCAGAAGTGCCCCTCCGGCGCGCCGCGGCCACGGGGCCACGAGCGCGAGGCACAGGGCGGGCGCCCACCGGGCCAGTCCCCGGAGGAGAGGATGTCCTGAAGGCCATTCCGTGCGTCCTGTTCGGCGAAGAAGGCGGGGATGACGCGGCCAAGCAGCCGGGATTTTACCGCCCGAGCGGCCCCGCGTCAATGAAGAGGGCGCCCAATCCCGGGCGCCCCCTCGGTATAATTCCGCCAGCGGCCCACCCCCTGCCCCGGAGGCTCCGATGACCCCCGCCGAACGCGCCGACTGCATCCGCCGATACGCCGAAGGCCGTCGCTCCTGGCCGCCGCCCTGGCGGCCACGCCCCAGGAGGCGCTGCAGTGGCGCCCCGCCCCATGATGGTCGGTGCACGAGGTGGTGGTCTGTTGCGCGGACGCCGAGGTGAACAGCCACGGCCGGATCCGGTACGTCCTGGGCCAGGACCACAACTATCGTCGGCTACGACGAGGCTTGCGCTGGGCGGTGGCGATGGACTACCGCCCACCCCCTCGACCTGGCCATGGCCACCGTCGGCTGGCGGTGCGGGCCAACACCGTGCCCTGCTCCACCAGGTCACCGACGCCCAGTGGACGCGTACCGCCACCCACACCGAGTCGGGCGCCTACGGCGCCGGATCTGGCTTCGCGCCTACGCCAGGCACGCCGAGATCCACGACCGCCAGATCCGGCGCAACATCGCCGCCTGGCAGGCGCGCTAGGGCTTCGACTTCATCGCCTTCTCGACGTCCGCCGCAGCGCGCAGCGCCCCGCCGAGAGGTTCTCGTAGCCGGTGGCGGTCACCACCACCTCGTCCTCGATCCGGACGCCGAGCTTTCCTCGGGGATATAGATGCCGGGTTCGATCGTGAACACCATTCCCGGGGCCAGCGGCGTGGCGTAGTTCCCCACGTCGTGCACGTCCATGCCCACCCAGGTGCCCGAGGCCGTGGATGAAGTAGCGGTCGCAGGTGCCGGGGGCGCAGAGGTCGCCGGAGTGGTCACGCATGTAATCAAGGGCAATCTGGCTCAGGCGGCCCATCGTGACGCCGGGGGCGCACCGAATCCATCGCCTGCTGGGTGCCCAGCACCAGGTTGTAGATGGCCAGCTGGCGCGGCGGTGAACTGCCCAGGCCGGGATCGTCCGCGTCACGATGGGCCGCCTGAGCCAGATTGCCCGGGATTACATGCGTGACCCTCCGGCGACCTCTGTGCCCCCGGCACCTGCGACCGCTACTTCATCCACGACCTCGGGCACTGGGTGGGCATGGACGTGCACGACGTGGGGAACTACGCCACGCCGCTGGCCCGGGCATGGGTGTTCACCATCGAGCCCGGCATCTATCCCCGAGGAAAAGCTCGGCGTCCGGATCGAGGACGAGGTGGTGGTGACCGCCACCGGCTACGAGAACCTCTCCTGGCAGGGCGCCGCGCGCTGCGGCGGACGTCGAGAAGGCGATGAAGTCGAAGCCCTAGCGCGCCTGCCAGGCGGCGATGTTGCGCCGGATCTGGCGGTCGTGGATCTCGAGGTGCTCGGCGTAGGCTGAAGCCAGATCTCGGCGCCGTAGGCCACCGACTCGGTGTGGGTGGCGGTACGCGTCCACTGGGCGTCGGTGATCGGTGGAGCAGGGGCACGGTGTTGGCCCGCACCGCCACGACGGTGGCCGCCGGCCCGGTCGAGGGGGTGGGCGTGGTAGTCCATCGCCGCCCAGCGGGCTCGTCGTAGCCGACGATAGTTGGAGTGGCCAGGACGTACCGGATCCGGCCGTGGCTGTTCACCTCGGCGTCCGCGCAATGGACCACCACCTCGTGCACCGACCATTTGCCGGGGGCGGGGGCGCCACTGCAGCGCCTCCCGGGGCGTGGCCGCCAGGGCGGCGGCCAGGAGCGACGGGCCTTCGGCGTATCGGCGGATCGGCGCGTTCGGCGGGGTCATCGGAGCCTCCGGGGCGGGGTGGGCCGCTGGCGGAGTTACCGGGGGGGCGCCCGGGGATTGGGCGCCCTCTTTCATTGACGCGGGGCCGCTCGGGCGGTAAATCCCGGCTGCTTGGCCGCGTCATCCCCGCCTTCTTCGCCGAACGGGACGCGGAATGGCCTTCGGGACATCCTCCTCCGGGGACTGGCCCGGTGGGCGCCCGCCCTGTGCCTCGCGCTCGTGGCCCTCGTGGCCGCGGCGTGCGCGCCGGAGGGGTACCCCCAGACACGCTGGCCCCCAAGTCGGACTTTGCCCGGCTGCTCGACCAGGTCTTCCGCCGGTCGTTCCAGCTGGCCACGATCGTCTTCTTCCTGGTCGAGGGGGCGCTGGTCTACGCGCTCTTCCGCTTCCGCGGCTCGGCAGGCGCCGAGCCGCACCAGACCACGGCAACGCGGTGTCAGCGTCGTGGACCGCCATCGGCGCCGATTCTCGTCTTCATCGCCATCCCCACCATCCGCACCATCTTCAAGACCGCCGAGACCCCGACCGACAACCCGCTCGTGATCGAGGTCATCGGCCACCAGTGGTGGTGGGAGTTCCGCTACCCCGAGTACAACCTCGTCACCGCCGGCGACATGCACGTCCCGACCGGCCGGACGGGTGGACCTCCGGATGACGACGCGGGACGTGGTGCACAGCTTCTGGACCCCGCAGCTGGCCGGCAAGCGCGACGTCTTCCCGAAGCGCGACAACGCCTCTGGTGCCCTGCTGCAGGCTCCCGGCACCTACGGGCAGTGCGCGGAGTTCTGCGGCACCCAGCACGCGGATGGCGTTCCAGGTGGTGGCGCGGGCGCCGGCGGACTTCGACTGGCGCACCGGCCTGGCGCGTCGGTGGGTGCCCCGCCCGACTCGACCGCGCCCAGGACTCCCTGGTGACGGCCGGGCGTCAACTCTTTGCGGTCAAGGGCTGCATCGGGTGCCACGCCACCACGGCGGTCGCGAAATGACCGGGCCAACCTGGCTGGCATCGGCACGCGAACATCGCGGCCGGCTGGCTGCCGAACACCGATGAGAACCTCTCCCGCTGGCTGCACAATCCGCAGGCGGTCAAGTCAGGGGGTATTGATGCCGAACCTGGGCCTGACGGACACCGAAGTGACGGCGCTGGTGGCCTACCTGCGGTCACTGGGCGTGCCGACGGCGCCGGCGGTCGCGGCGACCGCGCAGACAACTGAGAGGCGCGCGATGGCGACGATGGCGATGGGGCATGCGGGCGCGGAAGCGGCTCCCGCGGAGAAGAGGGCTCTGGAGGCTGGATCACGACCAGTAGCGGATCGGGATCCTCTACGGCGTCACGGCCTTCCTCTTCTTCCTGTTGGGCGGGCTCGAGGCGCTGCTCCTGCGGTGGCAGTTGGGCGCGCTTCCTGACCCCCGAGGCGTACAACCAGCTGTTCACCATGCACGGCACCACCATGATCGATATGGGGGTGATGCCGCTGTCGGCGATGTTCTTCAACTATTTCATCCGCTCCAGATCGGCGCCCGCGACGTCGCCTTCCCCCGGCTCAACGCGTACAGCTACTGGGTGTTCCTCTCGGGCTGGTGCTCAGCAGCTTCCTGTTCAACGCCGCACCGGACATGGGGTGGTTTGCCTACGCCAACCTGACATCCAAGCAGTACAGCCCGGGGCTCAACGTCGACTTCTGGGTCATCGGCCTCCAGATCCTCGGCATCGCCTCGCTGGCGGCCGCGGTCAGCTTCTTCATGCAGGCGATCGTCAACCTCCGCGCGCCCGGCATGAAGATGATGCGGATGCCGATGTTCGTCTGGATGAGCCTGAATCTGGAGTCCTCCTGCTGCTGCTTCCCGATCATCACGGTGGCGCTCGTCTTCCTGATGCTCGACCGGAACTTCGGCACCCACTTCTTCGTGCCCTCCGGCGGCGGCGACCGGTCCTCTGGCAGCACCTCTTCTGGCTCTTCGGCCACCCCGAAGTGTACATCCTGATCCTGCCGGCGTTCGGCATCGTGTCGGAAATCCTGCCGGTCTTTTCCCGCAATTCTTCGGCTACGCGGCGATGGTCTTCTCGGGGTGCTTCATCGCCTTCCTCGGCTCGGCGTGTGGAGCCACCACCTGTTCTCCACCGGCATGGGCCCGATGGCGGACACGGTGTTCTCCCTCGGCACCATGCTGATCGCCATCCCAACCGGTGTGAAGATCTTCAACTGGATCGGCACGGTGTGGGGCGGGTCCATCAGTACAAGACGCCGATGTACTTCTCCCTCGGCTTCGTCGCGATGTTCATCATCGGCGGGCTCTCGGGGGTCATGCGCCTCGCCCCGGCAGGCGGCAGACCGACAGCTACTTCATCGTGGCGCACTTCCACTACGTGCTGTTCAGCAACGGCATCTTCGGGCTCACCGCCCAGGCGCCTACTACTGGTTCCCCAAGATGACCGGCCGGATGCTGACGAGGGCTGGGCAAGGTGCACTTCTGGCTCATGCTCATCGGCTTCAACCTGACCTTCGCGCCGATGCACATCCCTCGGCCTCGACGTACCCCGCCGGGTGTACACCTATTCGGCGGAGTCGGGGGTTTGCCTACTGGAACGCCATCGAGACCGCCGGCTCCCCAGTCCTCGGCCTCTCGTTCCTGGTGTTCGTCATCAACATCCTGAAGACCTGCGGAGCGAGACGCCGGCCCCCGCCGACCCGTGGCACGGCGCCACCCTGGAGTGGACGATTCCCTCGCCGCCGCAGGAGTGGGTAGTGCAGACCCACCGTGGACAGGCGCGACCCGCTCTGGGAGCTGCGCCGGGCCAGGCACCCTGCCGGAGCCGGCCCGCGTGAGCGGGGCGGATCAACCTGCCGAACCCGTCGTACTGGCCGATCGTGACCGCCTTCGGCACGGCGCTCCTGCTCGTCGGCTTCCTGATGCACGTCACGCTCTGGGTCATCCTGACCGGCGTGGCCATCACCTTCCTCGGCATCTTCGCGTGGGCGTTCGAGCCCACGGGTCATAACCACCCCGACGCGGACATCCCGCCTGGCGCACGATACCGCCCTCGCGATGCATCCCCCGACCGCCACCGGGCTCGACACCCGGAAGCTGGCCATCTGGACCTTCATCGGGTCGGAATGCCTCTTCTTCGCGACGCTGATCTCGAACTACCTGGTCTACAAGGGCAAGAGCCTCGTCGGCCCGCTGCCGCACGAGGTGTCGCAGTGCATGCTGCACGGGCAGATGACCACCTGCAGGCCGATTTTCGAGATCCCGCTGGTCACCCCCTTCGGCACCGCGGTCCTGCTCTTCAGCTCCTTCTTCGTGGTGCTGGCGCTCAACGGCGCGCAGCACGGCAACCGCAAGCGCCTCGGCTGGCTCTCGGCCACCGTGCTCTGCAGGCTCTTCTTCGTCGGGATGCAGGTGTACGAGTTCACCCACTTCTACCACAAGGGGCTCGTTCACCACAGACCTCTTCGGGTCCTCGTTCTACACCCTCACCGGGTTCCACGGCACCCACGTGACGCTCGGCCTGGTGTGGCTGATCTCGGTGCTGGTGGTGGCGCTGCGCGGCAAGCTGCCGCCCGAGAAGGCGCTCAACCTGGAGATGGCCGCCCTGTACTGGCACTTCGTCGACGTGGTCTGGATCGTGATCTTCCCCGTCGTCTACCTCATCCGCTGAGCCGGCCGCCCATGACTGCTTCCGCCCACGCGCACGGCGACGGCCACGCGCACCCGACCTGGCAGACCTACACCAAGATCGCCCTGATCCTCTTCGCGCTGACCGCGCTCGAGGTCTGGTGCTACGAGATCGTGCACCGCCACAGCCCGGCCGGCGTGGCGGCGTGGCTCGAGCCGATCAACACCGAGGTCCTGCTGGTGCTTTCCGCCATCAAGTTCGCGCTGGTGGCAATGTTCTACATGCACCTGAAGAGCGACGGCAAGCTGCTGTCCACGATCTTCGTGCTGTCGCTGGCGCTGGCGGCGGTGATCATCGCGGCCCTCATGATCATCTTCTTCTACCTGTACTCCCAGCCCGACGGTGAATCCGCTGACGTAGGCGGCTCGGCGACTCGGCGGCTCGGCGGCTCGAACGCACACGGCCCTCGGAGAAGTGATCCGGAGGGCCGCTTGCCTGCCGAGGCACCGAGTCGCCGAGCCCTCGCTCTGGCTCGCAACTGGTGTGGTAGCTGTTGTGCGCCACCATCTGCCACAGGACTTCCTGCACCGTCTCGCTCCGGGCGGCATGGACGATCCGGGCCCCGAGCCCGTCCATGGCCACCTGGGCCGACCACTCCCCCAGCCGGTCCACCTGCTGCCGGTAGGTGGTCACCAGGGCGTCCCACACCTCCGTGCTGGGCGGGGCATCGGTCGCGGGCCAGCTCACGTCGGCCCGCTCGGGGTAGGGCACCTCGGGACCCGCCAGCGACCGCAGCTCGTAGTCCATCCAGTAGCTCATGTGCCAGACCAGCTGCCAGATGGTGTGCTCCACGCCGGGGTGCCGCCGGCCGGCGAGCTCGACCGGCAGCGCGAGCACGCTGGCCACGGGGTCGGCGTGGGCGCCCCGGCCGCGGAGGAGGTCTCGGATGACGCGGTTGGGCATGGGGGCTCCCGCCGGGGCTCCGGCGCGCTAGCGGACGGCCTCGGTCGCGACCGGGGCGATGGTGGTCTCCGCCGCCGCGGCCGATGGGGTGCCGTGCAGCGCCACCGCCGCGGCCTCCAGGCAGGCCACCTCCGCGGCCTCGAGCGACTCGAGGTCGAAGGGGACCGGGTCGAGCAGGGCGTAGGCCGGGAAGCGCTCCTGGATCGGGCAGGCATTCTCCAGCAGCAGCCCCTCGGCCGTGAGCATCGGCAGCCCGATCAGGCGGCAGACCAGCGGGCGCCCGGCGTATGCCTCGCACCCGCCCTCGGGGCCGAGCAACGGACAGGGGGCGTCGTGGAGGGCCAGGCAGATCTCGTCGAACCGCTCCTCGCCGATGGCCGCGATGTCCCAGGGGGGACCCCACTCCGGGGCCACCGCCTGGAGGCGGTCCAGCAGCCGCTCGGCGCGCGCCAGGATCCCGGCCCGGACGCCGGGCGGCAGCACGGCGATGGTCTCGCGGAGCAGCAGCTGGTCGGCCACGGAGATGTCGAACAGCCCATGGCAGCAGGCGGTGCAGCCGCTGCGGCAGGGGATCACGTCGCCGTGCCGGCTGCGCGCGGCCTCGAACCAGCGGTCGAGCTGCTGCAGCAGGTCGCGGTAGGTCTCGGCGGCGGGATGCATGGCTAGCCGGGCCGGCGGGAGCCCACCGCGGCGGCCAGCATCGCCCAGCCGGCCAGGAAGGCCACGCCGCCGAAGGGCGTGATGGCCCCGAGCCGGCCGATGCCGGTCAGCGCCAGCGCGTAGAGGCTGCCGGAGAAGAGCAGGGTCCCCGCGACGAACGCCCAGCCGGCGCGGGCGGCCCAGGGACAGGGGCCCTGGCTCAGGAGCCAGGCCACCACGAAGAGGGGCGCCACGTGGTACATCTGGTAGCGGGCGGCCGTCTCCCAGACCTGGAGCTGGTCGGCGGTGAGCCGCGTCTTGAGGGCGTGGGCCCCGAACGCCCCGGCGGCGACGGCAAGGAACCCCGAGGCGGCGGCCAGGCGGGCGAAGGGCATGGCGGGGCTCAGAAGTACAGGAAGGCGGGCGGGGCCATTCCCGCCGCGCGGAAGTTCGCGACGATCTGCCCCGCGGTCCAGATGGTGTGCTGATTGAGCTCGTCCCAGACCATCCACTTGGGCATCTTCTGCCCGAAGTACCAGATCAGCGCCTGCCGGTCGGGCGCGGACTGGTCCTTGAGCACCCCGATGCTGAAGGCGTAGGACGCCGCCACGAAGGCCCGCAGCCCCGCCCGGGTATTGAACACCACGGCGGTGTCCGCCCGCACCGGCAGGGAGTCCCAGCCGAGCTGGTAATGGGCGACGATGTACTGGTTGGCGTTGGCGGCGTGGTGGACCTGCTCGGCGAAGTCCCGCTGGCCGTCGGCGGCGGCGCGGCGGAAGAGCGCCTCGGGCATGGAATCGACCATGGCGAGGAGCAGGGTGCGCTGCGTCTCCTGGGCCCGGAGCTGGATGCCGCGGTACTCCTCGGGCATCGGGAAGGCCTGGCGGATCGGCGGCGCGGCCTGGGCGGCCAGGGTCTGGGCGCGGAGCAGGGCGAGCGGGAGCAGGAGCACCAGGGGCCACCCCCGCCGGCCCCGGCGCTGCAGCCCCGTCCCGGTCCGGGCAGCCCCGCGTGCCGAGCTCATGCGTCCAGCGACTTCGAGTCCACCGCCACGCCCATGGCGTGGTAGCCGTTGTCCACGTAGACCGTGGCGCCGGTGATGGCCTGCGCCAGCGGGCTGGCCAGGAAGGCGGCGGTGGCGCCGACGTCCATGGCGTCGAGGTCGCGGGGGATCGGGGAGTTGGCGCGAGAGTAGCGCACCATGGTGTCGATGAAGCCGATGGCCGTGGCGGCGCGGGAGGCCCAGGGGCCCGCCGAGATCGTGTTCACCCGCACGCCGTACTTGCGGCCCGCCTCGTACGCGAGGGTGCGGGTATCGGCCTCGAGGGCGGCCTTGGCGCTCGACATCCCGCCGCCGTACCCCGGCACCACGCGCTCCCCGGCCATGAACGTGAGCGACAGGAACGAGCCGCCCGGTCGGAGCAGGGGCGAGAGGCTGCGCACCATCGAGGTGAGGCTGTAGGCGCTGACGCTGACGGCGGCGAGGTAGCCGGCGCGGCTGGTCTCGAGCAGCGGCTTCTTGACCTCGGGCCCGTTGGCCAGGCTGTGCACGACGATGTCGAGCGGGCGCTCGCCGAAGTCCGCGGTGAAGTTTTTCACCACCCCCTCGATGCTGAAGTCGCCCCGCTCCTTGTAGCGCTTGCTCTCCCGGACCTCCTCCGGCACGTCCACCATGGTGTCGTAGGCGGCATCGAGCGGGTAGATCCGCTCAAAGGCCATCTTCCCGCCATCGGCCAGCGCCAGGGACGCGTCCATCTTCCCCCGCTCCAGCAGGTTCTGGAAGATGTTCATGGCCGGCGGCCAGGTGCCCACGCAGATGGAGGCACCGGCCTCGGCCATGGCCTTGGCGATGGCAAAGCCGAACCCGCCGTCGTCGGCCACGCCGGCGATGAACGCGCGCTTGCCACGGAGATCGATCGGGAGCATGGGAATCGGGTGTAAGGGGTCGAGGGACGGAACCCCGGGAAAGCTAGCGGGCAGGCGGTAGGGCGGTAAGGCGGGAAGGCGGTAGGGCGGCAGGTCCCTTCCCCTATCCCCCTTCCCGCCCTTACCCCGCTTCCCGTTTCCCGTTTCCCGCCGCTACCGGGCCTTCTGCTCCTCCACCGTCTGGATGTAGGAGGCGAGGAGGGCGGTGCGGAAGTCGCCGGCGGGGCGGCGGGTGAAGGGCGCCAGCGCCTCGAACGTCCGCCGGGCGCCGGCGGCGTCCCCGGTGGCCAGATAGGCCACCGAGAGGCCCTCGCGGAGCTCGTCGTTGGGGAGCCAGGGTTTCCTGGCCAGCGCCGCCTCGACCAGCGGCTCCGCGGCGCGGATGGCCCGGGGAAAGTCCCACCCGGAGATTCCGTGCCGGAACTCCACCACGGCGCGGGCCTGGGGGGGGGCCTGGTGGCGGTCGAGGTAGCGGCCGATCTCGGCGTAGAAGGCCTCGTCGGCGTAGCCGCTGGTGCCGCCGTAGCGGTCGTGCTCGATGTCGGCCATGCGCTGGATCCACACCCGCCAGTCGGCCGGCCCCTCGGCGGCCCCCAGTTCGGCGCGCCAGGCGCGGCCGCGGTAGAGCGCCACGGCCTTGCGCTCATCGGTGGCGGCGGTGTCCGGGTCGATGGCCGGCATGGGTCCCCGCACGGTGGCGCCGAGCGAGAGGTCGTACATCCGCGGGATGTCTGGCGCCGGCGCCAGCGTGAAGCTGGCCGGCGGGATGCGCCGCCGGAGGAAGGGCGCGGTGATGTCGAAGCGCTCGAAGGAAAGGCCGAAGATGCCGGTGGCCTGCTGCGCCATGTACCGGGTGCGTTCGGCCCCGTTGTCGAGGTGCGGGAAGAAGTCGGAGTTGGGGGTGGGGAAATTCTCCACCAGCGGCCCGAGCGAGATCCGGTTGCCGAGGCGGGTGGCTTCCATGGCCTCGGCGGTGAACGGGATCTGGTGGCAGAAGTCCTTCGCGATGCCGGGGAACTGGAAGATCCCCCAGTCGGGGGCGGGCACGCCGCGGTCGCTGTTGGTGGCGATCACCAGCATGTCCGAGACGGCCGGCATGTAAACCTCGTAGTGCCGGAACTTCTGGTGCAACGCGGAGAGGACCGTCATCACCAGGCGGTCGTTGATGTCGTAGATGTGGATCCACTGGGCGAAGACGCCCTCGGGCTTGAGGTACTGGTTCACCCGGTCGTAGAACTCGGCGGTGAACAGCCCCGCCACGCCGCTCACCCAGGGGTGCGACGGCTCGGAGAAGATGAAGTCGTACTTCCGGCCCGCGGCGGCGAAGTAGCTCTTGGCGTCGTCCACCACGAAGTGGGCGCGCGGGTCTTCGAAGACCCGGGCATTGGCCGGGTAGAAGCCCCGCTTGGAGGCCGCGATCATCTCCGGCTCGATCTCGATGGTGTAGAGCTCCTTGAGCCTGGGGCTGCCCAGCAGGAGGTGGCTCGACATGCCGGTGCCCTGCCCGATGACCGCGCCGGTCTCGGCGTTCGGGGTGTGGGCCAGGGTGATCAGCGCCGCGAGGGCGAGCGTCGCGGCGTCGCCGCGCAGCGGGTGCCGGGGCGCGGTGTCGCTGCAGGCCTCGAACCAGTACGGCGAGAGGGACCCGTCCGACTTGCCGTTGGTCGCGATGAAGATCTCGCCGGTCTGGACGATCTTCTCCGCCGAGACCGTCGCGGTGCGGCCGTCCTTGTAGTAGAGGATCTCCCGGGCGTCCTTCGCGGGCACGGTGCCGAAGCGGTACACGCCGGACAGCAGCAGGTGGCGGTCGAACGCCGGGCTCACCGCCGCGATGATCCCCACCAGCGCCAGGCACCCGGCGGCGCCCAGCGCGAACCGCCGCGCCGCCGCCCCGCCCGCCGGCGCGATGACGAAGAGGATGGTCACGCCGACGCCCATGTCGAGCAGGGCGCCGCTGGTGAGCAGGAACTTGAGCCCCAGCAGCGGCATCAGCACCAGCGCCGCCACGGCCACGCCCACGATCGAGCCGAAGGTGTTCCAGCTGTACACCTGGCCGATGGCCTTCTCGCCCACGCCGCCCTGGACCAGGGTGCGGGTGATGAGCGGCAGGGTGATCCCGGCGCAGAAGGTGGCTGGCAGCATCACGAGCAGGCAGATGGCGTAGCGGGCGATGTTGTAGCCCACGTAGCCCGGCTCCGACCGCGCGAAGGTCTGGATGAAGACGCTCATCCAGTCGAACGCCTTGAAGTAGACGGGCAGGGTGGCGAGGGCCAGCGCGCCCATGGCCAGCTGGGTGACGCCGAGGGCGCGGAGCGGGTCGCGGAAGCGGTCGGCGCGGGTGCGGACCCAGAACGCGCCCAGGGCGAGCCCCAGGATGAACGCGGACAGCATCAGCTCGAAGGAGTGGGTGGCGCTGGAGAGCACCATCGAGAGCATGCGGATCCAGGCGATCTCGTAGATGAACGAGGCCACCGCGGTACCGAGCGCGGTCCACAGGAGCAGCCGTTGCAGGGTGGTCGTCGCCAGGCCGGCCGCGCGGCCGCCCGGCGGCTCGGCCGGGGCGGGTTCGGGCGCGGCCTCGGGCCCGTCGGGGACGTACTTCATGGCCACCATCGCCCCGATGGCCACGACGAAGTTGAGGATCGCGGCGGCGAGGATGGTGCCCGGCAGCCCCACCTGCTCCACCAGGTAGAACCCGGCGATCAGCACCCCCACCGCGGCCCCGAAGCTGTTGGCGAAGTAGAGGATCGACAGCGTCCGGCCGGGGTGCGCCCGCAGCCGCCGCAGCGCGCCGGCGGACATGAGCGGGAAGGTGGCGCCGAGCAGGATGGACTGGGGGAGGATCAGCAGGGCCGCCAGGCCCCACTTGGCGATGGTGAGCGACACCGAGCCGGCGGTCGCCGGGAAGACCGAGGCGTAGGCCCAGTTGGTCACGCCCACGTACACGTCCTGGAACACCAGCCCGATCAGCCCGACGACGGCTTCGATCATCGCGTAGCCGAAGAGCGGCTCCTTGAGCCGCTCGGTGATCCGGCCGACGATCATCGCCCCGAGCGCCATGCCGCCCAGAAAGATCACCAGCACGATCACCTGGGCGTACGCGTTGTGGCCCACGAAGAGGCCGAGGTAGCGGGACCAGACCGACTCGTAGAAGAGGCCGGCGGCACCGGACAGGATGAAGAGCAGCGCAAGGACGACGAGCATGCGGGGTCCTCGGGGTGTCAGGGAGTCCGGCGGGGTGCTGGAGAAGAGTAAGGAAGGGGCAGGGGAGATGGTAGCATGACGGCGCCGGTCCGCGGCGTCAGTGCGACCGCGCCGGATGCTCCGCCAGCCATCGCTCTGCTTCCCGGCGCTGCGGCAGCACCCTCGGCTCCGCGGTGCGCCAGGCGCGGACCAGCCACTGGTAGTAGGCCCGGGTGCTGTCGTCCTGGCCCAGCTGCGCGAAGGCCTGCGCCATGGCCTGGTGGAGCTCGGGCTGGGTGACATACAGGGTCGAGGAGTTCAGCATGTCGGTGGACAGCAGCGGTCGCACGATAGCCAGCGCTTCCGCCGGCCGGTGTTGCCGCAGCAGCAGCTGGCCCAGCTCCAGGTTGATGCGGGTGTAGCCGTCACTCGGGGCGAGGATGGCGGCGCGGAGCTCCGCCTCCGCCTCGGCGAACTGGCCCCGCGCCATGGCCAGCCTGGCGCGGGGGTAGTGAAAGGCGCGCCGGTCACGCCCGAAGAGGCTCAGTCGCCCGACCTGCTCGAGGCGGTCCGCGACCTGGCCCAGGGCGGCGGTATCCCCGGCGGAGGCGAGGTAGGTGGTGCCCCGGGCCAGCCACCAGGCAATGGCGCGTGGCGTCGAGGGGTCGGTGGCCGTGACATCGAGGGTCAGGAAGGGACGGACGAGTCGCGCCGCGGTGGCGAAGTCCCCCTGTTCCCACGCGACCTGCGCCAGCAGGCCGGAGTAGAAGGCGCTGTCCGCCCGAACCCGGGGCACGAGGAGTTGCCGGGCCGCATCGGCGCGCCCCGTGTTGCGGAGCACCCCGACAAGGAGCCAGGCCAGGTGCTGCTGCCCGGAGTCCGGCGCGACGTGGAGCTGGCGGGTCAACGCGACCCGGACACTCTCCGCGTCGCCGATCCGCAGCGCTTCCCAGGTCGCCTGATACGGGAGGTCCACGTTGCCCTGATGGCGGTCCGCCATCTGGTGGGCCAGCGTCCTCGCCTCCTCGTACCGCCCCGTCAGGTCGAGCACCATGCTCATCATCCGGTCGGCCTGGATGTCGTCCGGCCGGGCCGCGCGCCAGCGCCGGACCGTGGCCTCGACTTCGGCGAGGGAATCCTGGATCACCAGGACGTGAATCAGGGTGTAGTAGGCGTCGCACTGGGGACAGGGTCCCGTGATCCCCCGGGTGGGCGTGGTGTCCCGGCCGAGGACCTCCCGTGCCAGCTCGGCCGCCCGAGGGAGGTGCCCGCTCGCCAGGGCGGTCTGCGCCGCCTTGCTCAGGATGTCGAGATCCCTCGGATACTGGGCCACCAGCAGGTCGGCGAGGGCCTCCGCCCGGGGGTCGTTCGTCGCCAGGCTGTGATACAGGTCAATCAGGCGCTGCTCGTCCGGGGTGGCGTGCGGTGCCATACGGATGGCCTGCGCGAGGTACCGATTGGCGGCGGGCGCGTCGGTCCAGTCGATCACGTTCGCCAGCCAGTAGGCCGCCATGGCGAAAGTGGAGTCCGCGGCCAGGGCCGCCTTCAGCTCCGTCTGCGCCTCCGCGGCGTCCTGCCTGACGTACCACGCCTCGAGCCCGCGGCGGTAGTGTGCCCTGGCGTCGGTGGACCAGGACGTGGCCCGAGTGAGGGTGCTCAGCTCTCCGGCGGTGCGTTGCTGCCGCCACCAGAGGGCCCCGGCCACGGCCAGGACCACGAGGGCTGCCGCGAGGCCGGCGATCCGTCCGGCGCGGCGCGGCGCCGGCGCGGTCGGTGGAGCAGGGCGAGTCGCGGCCGTGGGCGCAGCGGGTGGCGCGAGTGATGGTGACACGGCCGCGGGAGGAAGCGCGGGCGCGATCTCGGAGGCGCTGCTGCCCACCCCCCGTTCCCGCAGCCGGCGGATCAGCTCCCGGGTCTCGACCGCGGGTTCGTCCCCGAATTCGTCCTTGAGCCGGCGGGCAAAGGTCTCGTAGGCACGGAGCGCCCCGGCCCGGTCGCCCATGCGGTCCAGCAGCTGGATCAGGCGCCGCAGCGCGGTCTCGTCATCGTGACTCAGCGCCAGCGCCTGCCGGCCCCACGAGGTGGCCGGTCCGCTCTTCCGGTTCCGTTCGGCGCTCTCCGCCAGCTCCCAGGCGGCCCGACTGGCCAGCGCGCGCAGCTGGCCGCGTTCCTCCTCCATCCACCGCTCGAACTCGGCGCCGCCCTCGGGCACGAAGAACGCCGGCATCAGGTCGCCCCGGTACAGCTCGAGGGCTTCCTCCCGGCGTCCGTCCTTGAGCGCCGCGCGAAACGCCGCGACGTCACACCAGCAGTGCTCCGGCGAGACCCGGACGTCGTCGTCGCCCGCCGACTCGAAGACCTCCTCGCCGAGGTCGCCGCGCAGGACATACAGCGCCTGGCGGACCGCCTTCCGGGCGCCCGCCTGGTCCATCTCCGGCCACAGCAACCCCGTGAGGGCGTCACGACGGGTCCAGTTGCCGGGCTCCCGGGCGGCCAGGTAGGCCAGCAGGGCCAGCCGCTTGGGGCGCCCGAGGAGCGGGCGCAGGTCGCGGCCATCGGAGGCGGAAAGTTGAACGCCACCAAGGAGTTGAAGGCGAATCATAGGGCTGGGGAAAGCTAGGAGTGACAGGCGTCTCCTGCCAAGAGACGGGGGGAAGGACAGGGGCGGGACGGGGGAGCCGCATGATCCCTCCGGTTCTCAGTTGCCACCCCCATCCGGAGACACATCCATGCTGCTCCCCATTCGCCCAGCCGCTGTCCTCGGCCTTCTGGCCGTGGCGTCGCTGGCATGCTCCGACAGTTCCGGGCCCGACACGGACCTGACGGTCGGCACGTTCCAGGTGGCCGTTGCGCCCTTTCCGCTGGCCGGCTCCGGCCCCTGCGACGTGGCACCGTTCGAGCTCACGGTGGAGAAGGACGGCGCAGGCCAGACCCAGGTGCTCATTCCCCAGACGACCTTCTCCTGCACCGTCGCCGGCGGGCCGTACGACCTGACCCTCACGGACTTCGGTTCCGTGGGAGACTCGTTGAGCCTCGTGCTCTCCAACGGCCTCCTGCTGCCCATTCCACAGCTGACCCTCCACTGGAAGCCGGGGAAGACCAACCTGTCCGGGTCGGCGGTCTTCGACCTGGGTGGCGTCGTGGCGGACACGGTGCCCTGGACGGGCGTACGGCAGTGACCGGCGCCCGGCAGGTCGCCACCCCTGGCGTCACCGTCTCCCGGGCGAATTCCGGGAGGGCCCCGGGGATCACGGCCCGGAGAGTCTGCGGGGCCATGCTCAACATCCTTCACCTCGAGGCACCCATGATACGCGGCGCCCTTGCACTCCTCTCCACCGTGGGCCTGGGCCTCGTGGCGATGGGCTGCGACCGCCAGGATGTGTCGCCGCTGGTTCCCAATACCGCGGTGGCGGTCGTCACGACTCCGGTCACCGATGCCTGGCCCATCACCGACCTCGGCACCATGGGCCGGGCCTTCAGCGGGGCCACCGACATCAACAACCTGGGGAACGTGGCAGGATACGTGGCGGACGGAGGCGGCGCCGAACCCCACGCCATGTTCTGGAGCAGCGGCACCGGCATGCTGGATCTCGGTGTCCTGGGCGGGGCCGCGAACAACAGCGCCGTGGCCCATGCCCTGAACGATGCCAACGAGGTCGTCGGCGAGTCGGATCCCGACCTCAACCTGTTCATCGGACGGCGGGCCTTCGTCTGGTCTGCGGCGAGCGGGATGATGGCCCTGCCGAGCGACAGCGGCGTCGATGCGGCGGCGTGGGACGTCACCAATGCCCACGTGATCATCGGCTGCGGAGGCACCGGCGGTACCGGAGTGTCCCAGGTGCTCCGGTGGGATCCCAACGGCTCCGGCGGCTGGACGGTCACCGGTCTGGGCAATCCCCCCGGGGGTGCCGGCTCCTCCTGCGCCACGGGTCTTGGCGGGGCAAACAATGCCGTGGGCCTGTTTCCTCTGTCCGGCGGGGATCCCACCGGCTTCCTCCTGACGAACGGGAGCTACCGCACCCTCGGTGCCGGCACCAAGGCCACCCGGCTGGTCGCGTCCCGTTTCGTCGGGGCGTCCGGCATCAACAACTTCATCGGCGTCCCGACCGAATGGCCGTCCCTCTCGGCTTCCGCGAGCCCCTTCTCCCTCGGCTGGCTCTACATTCGGGGCGGTGAGGCCCGGGACCTCAACGCTGCCAATCACATCGTGGGAACGATGGCAGGCGTTTCCGGCACGATTCCGGCCTTCACCCGCCCGTTCTACTGGGATTGTGCCACCGGGCTGTCGGACCTGGGCAGCCTGGGCGGTGCCTTCGCCGACGTCTCCGAGGCGGCTGCAATCAACAGTCATGACCAGGTGGCCGGGACCAGCAACAACCACGCGGTCATCTGGGGCGTGACCCCTGGGCCGGGGGTGGTGGTGCCGCTGCCGTTCGCGGGCACCTGCGGCATCCCGCCCGTGGTCGGCTACATCCCGAAGAAGTTCATCAACGACGGCATTCTCTCCCGTCCCGGCTTCGACGCCACGTTGATCGATCCGAACACCGTGACCATCAGCGACGGCTTTGGGCATGTCACTCCGATCGCGCGCCGGCAGAAGCCGCCCGGCCCACCGACCTTCCAGGTCAAGGACCTGAATGGCGACGGGCTGCTCGACCTGCAGGTGAGCTTCTCCAAGGCGCAGATGATCGCGGACGGGACGCTGACGCCGCAGAGCTTCCAGCTGGTGGTGTCGTGGATGGACCCGACGGGGCTGCCCCAGTCGGGGAAGTACCCGATCCGGGTGCAGTGACCCATTCGCCAGGTGCCGCCGCGGGCGCGGCGGCACCCCACCCCTTTCGCGAGACCCGTCATGCCCTCGCACACCTACCATGAGACGCGGTTCCTTCTGCTGGCCGCCTTCCTCCTCGCTGCCTGCACGCCGGATCAGTCCACCGCGCCGCTTCCCGCCACCCCTGCGAAGGGGAGCGTGCCGGCGCGCGGGGTCACCGCCAACGCCGGGATCACTACCCTCGACCTGGGGACGCTGGCTGGTGGCGGCGAGAGCCGGGCGTACGCCATCAACCAGCTGGGGACGGCGACCGGCTTCGCCACGGACGGCGCCGGCAACATTCGCCTGGTGCGCTGGAAGCGTGGCGGCGGCATCGAGGACTTGGGGCAGGCCGGGACCCTTCCGACCTATGGGCTGGGGATCGACGACGCCGAGGAGATTGTCGGTGGTGTGGGAGGGAAGCCGAGTCATGCGTCAGTCTTGCTGATACGGCGGCCTGGCACACGTGCCTTCTACTGGAACGGCGTCACCGGATTCGTGACGTTACCGGGTCAGGGTCCGAGCATTGCATATGGCGTCCAGCGGATCAACAACGGCACCGCCACCCGCATCGTCGGGTGTGACGCCGGACGCCTGGCCCTCTGGACCGGCAACGGCACCAGCTTCACGATCACCACGCCAGCCCTGCCGAATGCATGGCAATCCGACAGCGCGTGCGCGACCGCGGTGAATCGCCGGGCGCAGTATGTCGGAGTCGAGACTTCGCCCGACGTCGTAGTGGAGAACTACCTCCCCTTCGCATTTTCCACTCAATCCGGCTTTGGCCTGCTGTCCTTCCAGCCGGCGGGCACCTGGTACAACGCGGCATACGGGCAGTCGGAGACGCCGCGGCGTATTGTCGGCGAGGCTGATAATGCGGCGATCCTCTGGCCCAGTCCGACGCAGTCCGCGATCCACCTCACCCAATACAACACTCATGGGAGCGCCACCGCGCTCGGGGTGAACAATCGGACCGAGGTCGTCGGGTATTTGTATCGCGGCGGCGCCTTCTTCTGGACCTCCGAGGTCGGCCTGCTCTACCTCCCTCCTGCCGCGGCCCAGTTCCCCTACACCGAGGCATACGCGATCAATGACAGCGGTGAGGTCGTTGGGGCTTCGCTGAGCGGCCTGTCGCCAGCGACCGCGACCCTCTGGCTGCCGCGCGACACGGCCATCGTGAGCGTCGTGAAGCAACTGCCGATCGACACGACCACGCACCTGCCGCCCAAGGTCAGCTACATCCCCAGAAAGTTCATCAACGACGGGATCCTCTCCCGGCCAGGGTTCGACGCCACCCGGCTCGACCCGAACCTCGTCACGCTGGGCGACGGGCTGGGTCACGCGACGCCGGTGGCGCGCACCCCGAGCGGTGCGCTGATGTACGCCATCGCGGATGTGGATGGGGACGGGGACCTCGACCTGTCGGTGAGCTTCAGCAAGGCCCAGCTGATCGCCGACGGGGTGCTCACCCCGACCTCGTACCAGTTCGAGCTCACCTTCGTCGACGTCACCGGGCTGCCGGTCCAGGCCCGCTATCCCATCTGGGTCCCGTAGGGCCGGGGGCGGTGTCCGTGGCCTGGAACGGGCGTTCCGGGCCACGGCGCCTCACTCCTCCCGCAGCACCTCGAGCGGCGGGCGGCGGAAGAGGTCCAGGCTGGTCCAGAGCCCCGTGGCCACCGGCAGCGCCACCAGCACCAGCGCCAGGAGGCCGAAGCCCGCCCACGGCACCGTGAACGGCACCTCGAACACCCACTTCATCAGGGCCCACCCCCCGGCGGAGGAGAGCCCGGTCGCCACCAGCGCCGCGAGCAGGCCCAGCGCGGCGTACTCCGTGACCATGATGCGCACCACCTGGCGCCGGGTGGCGCCGATGGTCTTCAGCAGCGCCGCCTCGCGCACCCGCTGGTAGCGGCTGGTGGCGAGGGCTCCCACCAGCACCACCACCCCGGTGGCCAGGCTGAACAGCGCCATGAAGCGGATGGCGAGCGAGACACTGGCCACGATCTGCTCGATGCTCTTCTGGATGGAGGTGAGGTCGATCGAGGTGACGTTGGGGTGGCGTTCCACGATGCTGCGCTGCACCCGCCCCATCACGGTGGGATCGTCCACCCGGGTGAGCACCACGAAGCTCTGCGGCGCCGCGTCCAGCGGGCCGGCCGGGAAGACCGCGAAGAAGTTGGGCTCGAAGCGGGCCCAGTTCACCTCGCGCAGGTTCGTCACCACGCTCGGGATCTCCACGCCCTGGATGCTCCAGGTGAGCGTGTCGCGGATGGTCACGTCGAGGTCGCCCGCGATCCCCACCTCCAGCGACAGCGGCACCGCGCCCGCCGTGGTCCCGGCGCCGGGCGGCCACCAGACACCGACCACGACCTTCTCCGATCCGACCGAGGCGTCGCGATAGGTGGAGCGGTACTCGCGGCGCAGCGCCCAGGTGATGTCCTCCCGCGGGCCGCGCGCCCCGCGGCCGGCGCTGTCGGACTGCGGTGCCCGGTGCAGGGTGTCGGCCAGCAGTTCCTGCACCCGCCGGCCCTTGATCGCCACCAGCCGCATGGGGACGATCGGCACCGGCGCCTGGGCCTCGAGGCCCGCGGCCCGGATGCGCGCCAGCACGTCGTCCCGCTGGTCGGGCTGGATGTCGAAGAAGACGAGGTTGGGGCGGCCGATGCCGCCGTCGAGCTGGAGCTGGCGCAGCAGGTTGTGCTGCATGACCGCCAGGGCGCCCAGCAGGAAGGCGCCGAAGCCGAGCGCCAGCACCACCGCCACGGTCTGGTTGGCGGGGCGGTAGAGGTTGGCCAGGCCCTGCCGCGCCACGTAGGGCAGCGTGTGGGGGAACCAGCGGCGCAGCCCGCGGGTGAGCCCGAACGCCGCCAGCCACAGGACCAGGAGCGCCGCGCCGATGCCGACGGCGAAGATGGCGCCCTTGAGCAGCTGGCCCACCTGCAGCGCGGCCATGCCGACGACGCTCGCCGCGAGCGCCACCCGCGCCGCCCAGGCCCAGCCGTCCGCCCGGGAGGGAGCGCCCTCCTCCACGTCCCGCCGGAGCACGGCGAGGGGCGGGACGCGACGGACCGCGAGGAGGGGCAGCAGCGCGAAGACCACCGCCACCCAGACGCCCACCCCGAGGCCCGTGGCAATCGCGCCGGGCGAGGGCACCACCGCTACGTCGAGCGGCAGGAAGGCGCCGAAGACCCGGGGCAGCGCGAGCTGCAGCAGCACGCCGAGGAGCACCCCGGCCAGGCTCCCCAGCAGGCCCATCACCGCGGCCTGGAGCAGGTAGGCGCTGAAGACCTGCCCGCTGGTGGCGCCCAGGCAGCGCAGCACCGCGATGGTATCCCGCTTGCGCTTGATGAACACCTGCACCGCGCTGCCGACGCCCACGCCGCCCAGCAGGAGTGCGATCAGCGCCACCAGCCCGAGGTAGCGCCCCAGCTGGTCGAGGAACTGCTTGAGGTCCTGCTCCTCCTCGACCGCCGTGCGCAGCCGCCCCTGCTGGGCGCCGATCCGCGGCTGCCAGGTGGCGCTGAAGGCCCGGGCGTCCAGGGTGTCGGGGGTGCGCAGGAACCACTCGTATTCCACCCGCGCGCCGAATCCGAGCAGGCCGGTCTCCCCGAGGAGCGCACCGGGGATGTACACCCGCGGCCCGAACGCGGCGCGGACGCCCACGTCCCCCGGAAAGCTGGTCACCGTGCCGGCAATGACGAAGCGGGCCTCGCCCAGCGCCATGGTGTCGCCCACCTGGGCGCCCAGCGAGGTCAGGAACGCCGGGTCCACCAGCGTGACCCGCTCGCCGGCGAGCCGGGCCCACGCGCCGGCCGGTTCGGTGCGGGCCGTGCCGTAGAAGGGGTACGCGCCGGTGATGGCGTTGACCTGCACCAGCCGGGTGCCGGCGGTGCGCGGCACGTACGCCATGCCGGAGAAGCTGGTGACGGTGGCGCGATCGCGGGTGCTGTCCGCCCCCGACGCGACGGTCAGCGAGTCCAGGGTGCGCCGGAAGGCCTCGGTGGGCGCGCTGCGGGCGCTGACCGCGAGGTCGCCCCCGAGCAGGGCGCGCGACTGGCCCTCGACCGCCACCCGCAGGTTGTCGGTGAACGACTCGATGGCCACCAGCGCGCCGACGCCGATCGAGATGGCCGCCGTGAGCAGCAGCATCCGGCGACCGGCGGCGCGGCTCTCGCGCCACGCCAGCCGGGTGACGAACCCGAGGCGGCTCACCCGGCCGCCCCGTCGCTCACCACGGCGCCGTCGGCCAGCCGGATCACCCGCCGGGCCTTCCGCGCCAGCTCGAGGTCGTGGGTCACCAGCACCGTGGTGGTGCCGAGTTCCCGGTTGAGCTCGAGCAGGATGTCCACGACCCGCTGCCCGGTGCCCTGGTCGAGGTTGCCGGTCGGTTCATCGGCGAACAGGATGCGCGGCCGGTTGCTGAAGGCCCGGGCCAGTGCCACCCGCTGCTGCTCGCCCCCGGAGAGCTGGGCCGGGTAGTGGTGCTCCCGGCCCTTGAGCCCCACCCGCGCCAGCAGCTCGTCGGCGCGGCCCCGCGCCTCCTCGCCCCGGAGCTCGAGCGGCACCTCGACATTTTCCCGTGCGGTGAGGGTCGGGATCAGGTGGAACGACTGGAACACGAAGCCCACCCGCTCGGCCCGGAAGGTGGCCAGCCCGTCCTCCGAGAGCGCGGTGAGGTCGGTCCCGTCCACCACCACCCGTCCGCGGGTGGGGCGATCGAGTCCGGCCAGCAGCCCGAGCAGCGTGGTCTTCCCGCTGCCGCTCGGGCCCACGATGGCGGCGAGTTCCCCCGTGGGGATCTCCAGCGTGATATCCTTCAGCACGGTGAGCGGACGCCCGCCGGAGAGGTATTCCTTGGACAGCGATTCGACGCGGATCATGAACCCTGGACAGCCCTGGAATGAGGTCGGGTAGAATCATAGTCGTGCTGGTCACGGCGGTCCTCTGCGGCTGCGGCGGCGGCGATCCCCCCGCCCGGCGGGTCGTTGATTCGCCCCCCGGGCCGGCCCCCGCGGCCCAGGGCCCGGCAGCGGCCGGGACGCCCCGCATCGTCTTCCTTGGCACCAGCCTCACCGCCGGCCTCGGCCTCGACCCGGACAGCGCCTACCCGGCGTGGATCCAGCGCAAGGTGGACGCGGCGGGCCTCCGCTACACCGTGGTGAACGCCGGGCAGAGCGGGGAATCGAGCGCCGGCGCCCTCACCCGGATCGACTGGATCCTGCGGCAGCAGCCCGCCGTGCTGGTGATCGAGACCGGCGCCAACGACGGGCTGCGCGGGCAGGACCCGGACTCCACCCGCGCCAACATCCAGGCGATCATCGACCGCACCCGCGCCGCGAGCCCCGCCACCCGGATCGTGCTGGCGTCCATGGAGGCGATGCCCAATCTCGGCCAGGACTACGTGCGGAGGTTCCGCGCCATCTTCCCGGCCCTTGCGGAACGGAACGGCATCACCCTGCTGCCGTTCATCCTCGACGGCGTGGCCGGGATCGACTCGCTCAACCAGCAGGATGGCATCCACCCCGGCAACCGGGGCGCGCGCCTCGTGGCCGACAACATCTGGCGCGGTCTCGAGCCGGTGCTGCGCGCCCGCGGCAACTAGCTCCCCAGGCGAATGGAGCACACGACGATGACCTGCCTCCTCCGACGGTCCGCCCCGGCCGCGCTCGCGGCGCTCCTCGCCTGTGGCGGGGACGGCAACGGCCCGGGCGATCCCAGCCGGTCCTACCTGATGGGCTTCTCGGCCATTCCTCCCCGGGCCGACACCACGCTGCTGCTGGAGACCCTCACGCTGAGCAGCGCCCATTCCGATGCGGGCCTGATCCAGCTCGGCATCCCCTGGACCGTCCTGCTCGACGACACCGCCGCGGCCACCGAGGTCCGGGTGGTCCGGCTGCCGCTGGTGCAGTACTACCGGGGCCAGGGGCACCGGATCGTGGTCGCGCTGGACGTCACCGATGGCCTCAACCGCGCCGCCGAGGCGCCGGAACTCGTTGCCCTCGGCCGGAGCATCACCGACACCGCGGTGCAGCGGCGTTACCGCGAGTACGTGGCGGCGGTGGACAGCATCCTCCATCCCGACTACCTGAGCCTCGCGGCGGAGACTAACCTCATCCGCCTCGCGGCGGCCGACTCGGTGTACCAGGCGGTGGTGACGATGGTGAACGCGGCCCACGCCGAGCGGGTGGCCCAGGGGAGCACCACCGCGATGATGGTGAGCGTGCAGGTGGAGACCGCCTGGGGCGGGCTGCAGGGCTCCGGCGTCTACGAGGGCATCGACCAGGACCGAGCCGACTTCCCGTTTCTCGACGCGCTGGGCCTGTCGTCCTATCCCTACCTGGGCGGATTCCCCGACCCGGACAGCATCCCGCTCGACTACTACAGCCGCCTCACCCTCGGCGCGCCCCTCCCGATGGTGGTGCTCGAGGGCGGCTGGAGCTCGGTGACCGCGGGAGCCTTTGCCAGCACCCCGGCCATGCAGGCGCGGTACATCGCGCGGCATGCCCGGATCCTCGATGCCGCGCAGGCGGCCGGATGGTTCCAGATCACCTTCACCGACCTCGACCTGGCCGGCATCCCCTCGCCGCCGCCGACGCTGGCGCTCTTCGCCCACAACGGGCTGGTGGACTCGGTGCTGACGCCCAAGCCGGCGCTGGCGGCCTGGGACACTGTCCTCGACCGGCAGTATCGTCCGTGACGGTGCGCCTGCTCGCCGTGGCCGCCTCGCTGCGGCACGGGTCGCTCAACCGGAAGCTGCTGGGGAATGCGGTGGTGGCCGCTCGCGGGGCCGGCGCGGAGGTGGTGGAGGCCGGGTTCGCGGAGTTCGACGTGCCGGCCTTCAACGCCGACGTGCAGGAGGCCAGCGGCTTTCCCGCGGGCGCCGTCCACTTCCGGGAGCGGCTGGAGGCGGCGGACGGCCTCCTGCTGGCGTCCCCCGAGTACAACTACTCCATGCCGGGGACCCTCAAGAACCTGATCGACTGGGTCTCACGGATGCGCCCCGTACCGTTCCGGGGGCGGTCGGCGCTGCTGCTCGCCACCTCCAACGGGCCGATCGGCGGCATCCGCGGGTTGTGGCAGCTCCGGATCCCGCTGGAAGGGCTGGGAATGTTCGTGCACCCCGACATGTTCTCGTTGCCGGCGGGGGGACAGGCGTTCGGGGAGGACGGGAGGCTCGCCGACCCGAAGGTGGCCGAGCGCCTGCAGAGGATGGTCGAGGGCTACGTCAGGGCGGCCCGGGCGCTCGCGGCCCGGTCGTGAGGGGTCGGCCCGGTGGGGCGCCGGGCGTCAGGCCTCCGAATGCGGCGACAGCGCGCGCGGCACCGGGTTGGCGCGACGGTAGCGGGAGTAGAGCCGGATGCTGCCGGCAAACAGCCCGCTCACCCCGACGATGACCAGGCCAAGGACCCCGAGCGGCGTCGCTTCCTTGAGGACGGCGAGGACCACGCCCAGGATGAGCAGGAGCGTCGGCCCCTCGTTGGCCCAGCGGAGCCGTTCACCGCTGTGGCGGATGTCGCCCCGGGCCATGCGCTTCAGGGTGACCTCGCACCAGTAGTGGTAGGCCACCAGGAGGGCCACCACGCCCAGCTTCACCCACATCCAGCGGTCCTGCAGCCAGGCGGGCTGCAGCACCAGCAGCGCCACGGCGGTGAGGGCCGAGATGAGCATGGCCGGATAGGTGATCATGTAGTACAGCCGGCGCTCCATGATCGCGTACTGGCGCATGAGGATGGAGCGGGCCGGCTCGGGCTCGGCGCTGGCCTCGGCGTGGTAGATGAAGAGCCGGACCAGGTAGAACAGGCCGGCGAACCAGGACACCACGCCGATGATGTGGACGGCCTTCCACCAGAGATACGCCATGGGCCCCCCGGACAGGTGAACGGGCCGCCCTGGGTGGGGCGGCCCGTCCAGATGTACGCCCGCTGGCGTGAAGCGGGCCTGAAGCGGCGGTGAAAGGCGGGGGCGCGACTAGCAGTTCTCGGGCTGCTGCTCGCAGTAGGTCGCGGTGTCGTTCTCGGTCGTGCCGTCCGGGGCGCAGGCCAGGGTGGCTGCCACGAGGCCGCCCAGCACCAGCAGGAGCGACCAGGTATAGCGGAACGGGCGGAAGCGACGGAACATGTGACCCTCCCTGCTGGCACCGGGGCCGCCCGATGCGGCCCCTCTGTGGGAGGAACGTGCCCGGGGTGCGTATCTTCTCAGGGAGCCCATGGCCCGGGGAGGGCAGGATGGACGGACAGTCGGATCAAGTCTCGAGCGCCCTCGACCGGGTGCTGGCCCGATTCGCCGAGCGGGTGCGCTACATCGGCATCCGGCACGGCCTGACGGGCAGCGACGTGGAAGACCTGCTGCAGGAGGTCCGCCTGCGGCTGTGGAAGGCGCTCGAGAGCGATGAGAAGATCCTCGCGGCCCCGGCGTCCTACGTGCATCGGACGGCGGTGTCCGCGGCCCTCGACGTGCTGCGGCGGCGGCGCGCCCGGCGCGAGACGCCGGCCCGGCTCTCCCGGCCCAGCGGCATCGCGATGCTCGGGGAGTCCCCCGCGGCCGACCGCCTGATGGAAGAGATCGAGTTGCAGGAACAGGTGGGACGCGCCGTGGAGCAGCTGATCCCCGCCCGGCGCTCGGTGGTCAAGATGTACCTCTCGGGCTACGGCCGCGAGGAGATCGCCGACCTGCTCGGCTGGACCGAGCCCAAGACCCGCAACCTGCTCTACCGGGGGCTCGCCGACCTGCGCGAGATCCTCACCGGCATGGGCATCGGCCCGGAGGCGCTGCAATGAACGACGATCGGCTGCGCAGGAGTTACGACATGCTGCTGGCCATCCGTGCCGACACCGGGGCCGACCGCTCCGCCTGCCCGCCGGTGGAGCGCATCGCCGGCCTGGTCCGGCGCGAGGAAGACGAGGAGAGCCGCCTGGCCCTGCTCGATCACGTCATGACCTGCCCCTACTGCCAGCACGAATTCGAGATGGTCCGCACCGCCTCCCGCGCCACCGGCGACCACCCCGCGCCCGACGCCTGAACGCGTCGCGGCGTCAGGGCGTGAAGACGCCCGCGCCGCCCTGCCCGTCGGTGATGATGCCGATCCCGGTCCGGGAGTTGTGATAAGCGCCGCCACCGCCACCGTAGTTCTCGCCCACGCCGCCGTTCTGCTGGTAGAGCCGCGCCGCCACCTGGCGCAGGTTGACGAGGGCCGGGCCGCCCTCGAGCCCGGCGTTGCCGTCGGCATCGAGCCAGTAGCGGCCCGCCGCCACGGGCCCCGTCAGCTGCTGCAGGGCCCCGAGGTCGATGGGGGGCAGCTCGCGGCCATTGATGAACACGCCCGTGCCACCGCCCGAGATGTCGGCCGGCAGGGGCCCGCCGATGCGCAGGCCCGCCTGCACGAAGCCGCGGGTGAAGCCCCCTTCGAGTCCCCAGGCGCCCGAGCGCGCGTCGTACCAGTAGCGGCCATCGGGGATGCGCGGCGCGCCCGGCGGCTCCAGTTGGGCAAGGACGGCGCTCGAGAGCCGGCTCCGGTTGATGAACACCTGGCGGGGAGTGGCGGCCTGGGCCATGGCGGGCTCCGGTGCCAGGACGAGGCTGAGGCCGGCGAGGAAGGCGACGATTGACGGGCGCATGATCGGCTCGGGGTGTGGCCGGAGGAATGGAACACGGGCGCGACGGCGAGGGCCGCACCCGTGCCCGGGATCATGGGAAATACACCGGCACCGGCCGGCCACAAGGGCGCGGACCGTCAGGGGCAGGGCGGCCTATCGGATCGCGAGGCCCTCGCCGGCCGGCCACAAGGGCGCAGACCGTCAGGGGCAGGGCGGCCTATCGGATCGCGAGGCCCTCGTCGGGGAGGCCCGCGCGCTCGAGCGCAAGCGCGAGGTGCGGGGCGAGGGCGGCGCCCAGCTCCCACGCCGAGACCTCGGCCCGGGCGCTGCCCTCGGTCACGGTGAGCCACGGCGCGGGGGCGCCGGCCTCCCAGTCGCCGAAGACCAGCACCGGGGTGCCGTAGCGCTTGATGTCCGAGCCGCGACCCGGCACCCAGGCCTGGGTCCAGTCGAACATCCAGCGGGCGTCGACCTCGAGCAGGCGCACGCAGCCGTGGCTCGCCGGCAGCCCGGGCAGGTCGTACTGGTGGAAGGCCACGCCCTTGAGGGCGATGAAGTTCACGTACCAGTCCAGGATCCAGCTCGGGTCATCGGTGCTGATCGCCTGGCGGTCCTTCCAGTTGGTGAAGAAGAGGCCGGTGTCGGTCGGCGTGCTCGCCTTGCCGGTGCTCGTGGGCCCCCACCGGACCAGCGTGCCATGCTCGTAGGCGGCGAAGGCCTGCACCCGGCGGGAGACCACCACGAACTTGGGCAGCGTCCGCAGCGAGAAGACGGTCGCCGGGAAGGGGGCGTAGCTGAGCTCCGGGGCGATCGCGTCCGGCACCACGAGGGACCGCCGCCGCGCATGGGCCGCATCCACGCGGTTGAGCTTGAGGATGGTGAGCTGGTCGGCGGAATCGAGCGCGGCCATCCGGCCCCACGCCTCGAGCGTCACGCGGCGGAAGCTGCGCGTGGCGTGCCACCGTTCCAGGGTGGCGGCCTCACCGGCGCCGGCGAGCAGCGCCGGCCCGGAGGCCGCCGGGGCACACCCCGCAGGCGCGCACGCCGGTGCGAGCCTGCTGTGGTGTGCACCCAACATCGTGGCCGCCACTCCCAACACCGCGACCACCTTGAACACTCCGGTCACCCCTCCAGAAATCGGACGCTTCGTACAATCGCTGGACATCAGTCGGTTCAGCTCCCAGGGCGGGCGAGGCCGCCTATCTGCCGCATTGCCAAGTGGTTGCCCCCAAACGGAAGGTCCGGATGCGGGGACCGCGTCCGGACCTCAAGTCCCGGCGCGGCAGCCACCGGGGAGCGGAAGGGCAACTGGCGTACCGCGCGGTCAGGGCCCGACCTGGTGCTCCCCGGTCACTGCGTGAACGACCTGGTCCACCGCGGCGTTCCCGAAGACCCGCCGGGCCAGGCGGGCGAACCACTCCCGCAGGCTGTCGAGGATCTCGTAGAAGGTCGGGATCGCGATCAGGGTGAGCAGCGTGGAGGTGATCACCCCGCCGATCACCGACACGCCGAGGGGCTGGCGGAACTGGGCGCCGTCGCCGCGCCCGAGGGCCACGGGGATCATGCCGGCGATGAGCGCGAAGGTGGTCATGAGGATGGGCCGGAGCCGGATGGCGCCGGCCTCGATCAGCGCCTCGCGGAGGGCCAGGCCCTGGCGCTCGCGCGCCCACTTGGCGAAGTCAATGAGCAGGATGGCGTTCTTGGCCACGATGCCCATCAGCAGGATCACGCCGATCAGGCTCATGATGTTGATGGTGAGGCCGGTGACGGCGAGCCCCAGCATCACGCCGATCATCGAGAGCGGCAGCGACAGCATGATGGCGAGCGGATCGATGAAGGAGCCGAACTGCATCACCAGGATGAGGTACATCAGCATCGCCGCCACCCCGAGGGCGATGAAGATGTTGCCGAACACCTCGCTCTGCTGCTCGGCGTCGCCGCCCTCGGTGACGCGCACGCCCGGGGGCAGCGGGATCTTCGCGATGGCGGCGCGCACGTCGTCCATCACCACCCCGGAGGCGCGGCCGGAGTAGTTCCACTCCACGTTGACCACCGGGTCGCGGTTGAGGTGGTTGATCACCGCCGGCCCCACGCTCTGGGTGATGTCGGCCACCTGGCCGAGGGGGACCGTCGCGGGGAGGCCGTTGCGGCCCGCGATGAGCAGCGGCAGCCGGCGCAGGTCCTCGGGGCGGGTGCGGCTCTCGGGGGTAAGCCGGATCTCGACGTCCCGGGTCTCGCCGCCCGGGTCCACCCAGTCGCCGGCGTCGATCCCCGCGAAGGCGGGGCGCACCGACTGGGCCACGTCGCCCACGGTGATGCCGAGGCTGCCGGCCAGGCCGCGGTCGAGGTCGATGGTGATCTCCGGCTTCTGGCCCTTGGACGAGAGGTCCAGGTCCACCACGTTGGGCACGGTGGCCACCACCGTCTGCAGCTGTTCCGCCACGGCCGTGATCGTGGCGACGTCCGCGCCGCGCACCTCGAGCTGTCCCTGCTTGCGCCCGCCGCCGAAGTCGGTGGTGAAGACGGACACCTTGGCGCCCGTCATCCGGTTGGTCTGCGCCCGGAGCCGGGCGGCGATGTCCTCCACCGTCGCCTCGCGATCATGCCGCGAGGTGAGCCGGACGTAGATCGCCCCCTCGTCGACCGCGCCGGCGTTGCCGCCGCCCAGGGTGGCGTAGGTGTACCGCACCTCGGGTTCGGCGCGGAGGGCCGCGATGACCTCCTCCGCCTTGGCCCGGGTGTAGGCCAGGCTCGACCCGGGCGGGGTCTCGATCGTGATGTTGAACTCGGCCCGGTCGTCGAGGGGGAAGAAGC